>NZ_JAKTIM010000036.1:0-80437 GCF_027855455.1 Acinetobacter sp. AOR01_HL
TGACCAGCTACCACAACAAAATAAGGTAGCTTAACTAGAGCAGAGTATCACTTATAAATAAGCTTTTAGTTGTTCAAACATGTGGGACCACCTCTCTCATACATTTTTTTTGCCTCAATAGCTTTATCCAATTTTCTATGTATTAAGGAAATAGTAGATAAAATATCTAGAGCATCCTGTTCATCAATAGTCCAAGTAATTTTAGGAGCATGGGCTGTTGTGTTTCTAAATGTACCAAAAATTCCTTTTAATAAGTTCATAAAACCTTTTTGTTCACTTTCTTCGCTTTCTGTCATTAAATTGCTTAATGCCAGATGAGGAATTTTTCCTTTGAATGAGAAAGCTTGATCTATTAACTCAGATCCATCTGTAGTGAGAGACGTTTTATTACGAATTTTTTCAGCGATACTTTTAGTTGCTTCAAATACAGCATGAAAATAATTATCAACTAACAGCTCTGCTTTGCAGAAAAGTAGAACGTCATTATGAATCTTCCTATCAATTAGTACTTTTCTTAAATTTATAGCGCGTTCTTCTGCTTCAGTAAGTGTTTTGATGGCTGTGATGCGTTTTATAATTCCAGTTTCTTCTAATTCCAATCCTTCAAATGAAAGCACAATATTTAATTTGTTTCGTATTTCATTAAACCATGTTACATTATCAAAGTGCCTTGATGGTCTCATGACATGTTGAATAAAAAAGATTAAATTATTGGCGCACTTATCTTCATTCTGTTTGAGATTCAAAGCATCATATAACTTCTTCCATTTTGTTGAATTTATTTTTGGATCAGAAATATTACACTCACTTAGGTATTTAGAGATTTCCGTACCTGTTAGGCCATTCATTGTATCGCCTAATATTTTGCAAATAGATTCCAAAGAGGCAGGATCAATTTTTTTGAGAATAGCCATTTAATAATTTTCGAAAATATATAATTGATAAATTACATATTTTTCATTTGAAGATCAATTTAATCCTTCTGCTAATTTTTCTCCTTTTGATAAGGAGAATAAAGCGCATTTAAGCAAAAGAATCTCATTTGGGCTGGTTTATTGACTATGGAGGGGCTTAAGGGGACTGATGTGTTAGAAAGGGAGGAAATTAAGTTTAAGTGATGTATGTCCTATTTCTAAGAAATTGTAAACATCCTCGTTTTGACATGATAGATTTGCCAGATGCATTTTAGATGCAGGGCCTTATCTACTCTACATGATCGCTATGGTATTTCAACTGAAGCAGTTATAGAGAAGATTAAGTCACATTTGAAATAAAAGTAATATGTACTTGATATAAATAGTATCGAAAAAAACTCTTTGAAATCCCTGAATGTTAAAGGTGGGGAATTTTATTAATTAATGCAGTAATCTAGGCTGTCTATATGGATTTTTCTAAATATATTGTTCAACAGGAAGTTACTTTTTTGAATAATATGGGCTTTAAATAGTCATATAAAAGATTTACAATTTTATAAATTTAAAATTTTTTGTGAAAAATGTATTGGGATAATTATAGTGATGTTAACTTCTTAGTCGGAGTTAATGGAAGTGGGAAAAGTCGCTTATTAAATACTATAGGTCAAAATCACTTAAAGCGAAATGATCATGTTATAGCGATTTCAAATACTGTTTTTGATAAGTTTAGTACTAGAGGATATGAAAAATTAAGTGCAAGAGATGGGAAGGTTTTTTTAAAAAATATAATTATTGATTCATTTTTGAATGAAAATGATAGTATTTATAATATTCTGGAATACTTAAAATATGAGAGATTTGTTGCTGTATTAATATCATTTTACGCTGATTTTGATGGTGATTTTCTTAGCTATTTCATAAGAAAAATAGATAAATATAATAAATTTGATATTCCAATTGATAAGGATTTTATTGATTATGAGTTAATTGAGCTTAAGAAGTTTTGTAATCAATTAGAAAAATTATTACGTCCTTATAGTAATTATGAATATATTTTTGACTTTGGATATTGGATGGGGAAAGAAAACACTGTAAATTTATCAATCTTCAAAAAATTCTATGAGCTATTTAGTAATAAAAGAATTTTTAAAATAGACTTTCTTTTATCTAAAGATGGAAAGAGATTTAAGTTGGATGGAGCAAGTTCTGGAGAATCCCATTTTTTAGCACAAATGTTATTCTTGAGTGAGAAAATTTTAAAAAATAAAAAAAATATAATTTTAATAGATGAGCCTGAAATAAGTTTACATCCAAAATGGCAGAGAGAGTATGTGTTAAAACTGTACGATTACTTTTATATGTATGATTTAAATTTTTTTATAGCAACTCACTCTCCATTAATGATTTCAAAACTTCAGGTAAATCGAAAGGATTTTTACAGTGATTATATAGGGAATATAAACTATAAAATATTTAAAGTAATTGATGGGGATTTTGAAAGAATTCAAGAGGATGATGATTATAGTATTGAATCTTTATATTGGGAAATTTTTGGTTTATTAACACCAGATAATTCATTTTTGTCGAGGTATTGTGTTGCTTTGTTAGATAATTATGACTTAAAGAAAATTTCTTTTTATGAGATAAAAGAAGAGTTTAAAAAGTTAAAAGAAGCATGTGACTTAGATTTACAAAAACAAGTTTTAATGGATATAGAAAATAGGTTTATAAACAACAATGAACATTAATTTATTAAATTACACTTGTCCCTATCCTAAGAAGTCAAGTAGGGGGAAAGGTAGAAATATTAATTGTAAATGTGGAAATGAGCCTTGGTCGTGTAAAGAATTCTTTTATGTAAAGAAGCAAATTAAGGTTAAGTTAAAAAAAGAATTTGATAACACATGTGCATTTTGCCAAAGGGCTCTCGCCGAAGATGAAGATATTATTATTGATATTGAACATGTATTGCCCAAACATAAATATGTAAATTACAGTTTTGATATAAGAAATTTAGTTATTTCTTGTCGGAGATGTAATACAGGAGCACAAAAAGGTACACGAACAGATTTTATCAATTATCTAATTCAGAATGATCAATATAACGCTTCAATAGATTTTTCTTTAGATAACTATAAATTCATACATCCAAAGTATGAAAATACTAGAGATTTTTATGAATTGGAATGTTTACAAGCAGGGCGTGCAGTATTTATGCGTTATACAATAAATAAAGAACATCCTAAACTTGAATATACATTTGATTTTTTTAATCTAAAAAAGTTAGAGCGTGGTTCTTTAGAAGATTGCGCAAGGATAATGAAAAGATTAAATAGTAAATTTTTAAAATATTTACCTGAGAAAATATAAAAATCCCCTCACTTGAGGGGATTTTTTATAGCTTAATTTTAAGCAATCGAATCATCTAAATTTGGTGCTAACCAACGCTTCGCTTCATCCAGTGTCCAACCTTTACGTTTCGCATAATCTTCAAGTTGGTCTTGAGAGATTTTACCCACGTTAAAGTATTCACTTTGTGGATGAGAATAATAGAAACCACTGACTGAAGATGGTGGCATCATTGCAAAGTGTTCAGTGAGTTTGGTGCCGATTTTATCTGTAGAACCTAACCAGTCGAACAACACTGCTTTTTCAGAGTGCTCTGGGCAAGCTGGGTAACCTGGTGCAGGGCGAATACCCACATATTTCTCTTTAATCAGTTCTTCATTGCTGAGCTGCTCATCAGCTTTATAGCCCCAGAACTCTTTACGAATACGTTCATGTAAGTGTTCGGCAAAGGCTTCAGCAAAACGGTCAGCCAATGATTGCACTAAGATTGCAGAGTAGTCATCACCTTTGGCTTTGTATTCATTTGCCAGTTCTTCTGCACCAAAAATCGATACAGTAAATCCGCCCAAGTAGTCTTGCTGCTCGCGGTCAGCACGAATGTAATCTGCCAAAGACAAGTTTGGTTTGCCTGTCACTTTGTCAGATTGCTGGCGTAAGTGCTCAAAAGTATGCGTAACATTTTGACCAGCTTCATCAAATACGCTGATGGTATCTGCATCTGTACGCTGAGCAGGGAACATACCAAATACGGCACGAGCATCAAAACGATTGTTGTCGATAATATCTTTCAACATCGCTTGTGCCTGGTTGTAAAGGTCAGTTGCTGCTTCGCCGACCACTTCATCTTCTAAAATTTTCGGGAATTTGCCAGTTAAACTCCAAGAAATAAAGAATGGCGTCCAGTCAAAATAATCCACGAGTGTAGCAAGCGGATAATTCTTTAAAACTTGTGTTCCCAAAAGATTTGGTTTTGGTGGCACGTAGCTTTCATCAATTTTAAAACCATTTTCAACCGACTCTTTATAAGTCAGTTTGGCCGCTTTTGGTTGTTTGTTGGCTAAACGCTCACGAATTTTGGCATATTCAGCACGATGCTCTTCAATAAATGCGCCACGCATTTCTTTCGAAAGCAAGGTTGTCGCTACACCAACAGCACGTGAAGCATCGGCAACATAAATTACCGCATCGTTTTGATACTGAGGGTCAATTTTTACTGCTGTATGTGCTTTAGAAGTAGTCGCGCCACCAATTAATAAAGGAATGTTAAAACCTTTACGCTGCATTTCTTTAGCAACAAATACCATCTCATCTAAAGATGGAGTGATCAGACCAGATAACCCAATGATGTCACATTTTTCATCAATTGCAGTTTGTAAGATCTTCTCGCAAGGTACCATTACGCCAAGGTCAACAATGTCATAGCCATTACAGCCAAGTACTACGCCTACAATATTTTTACCAATATCGTGTACGTCACCTTTAACCGTTGCCATTAGGACTTTACCTTTAGACTGTCCTTCGGTCTTTTCAGCTTCGATGTATGGGTTGAGCCATGCCACTGCTTGTTTCATGACTCGGGCAGATTTTACAACTTGTGGCAAGAACATTTTGCCTGAACCGAACAAGTCACCGACCACATTCATGCCGTCCATCAGTGGCCCTTCAATTACATCTAAAGGACGTTTTGATTTTAAGCGGGCTTCTTCGGTGTCTTGGTCAATATAAGTCGTAATACCTTTAACCAAGGCATATTCAAGACGTTTTTCAACTGACTCATTACGCCATTCAAGGTTTTCGGCTTCTTTTGTTGCACCACCTTGTCCACGGTATTTTTCTGCAACTTCAAGTAATTTTTCAGTCGCAGCCTGACCAGACTCACCTTGATTCTGATTTAAAATGACATCTTCAACCGCTTCTTTTAGCTCGGTAGGAATATCATCATAAATAGCCATTTGACCTGCGTTCACAATACCCATGGTCATGCCTTGCTTGATGGCATGGTACAAGAATACAGAGTGAATGGCTTCACGAACTGGCTCATTACCACGGAATGAGAACGAAACGTTAGACACACCGCCAGAAATCATGGCATGCGGTAAGTTCTGTTTAATCCAGCCCGTTGCTTCAATAAAATCGACTGCGTAGTTGTTGTGTTCTTCAATACCAGTCGCAACTGCAAACACGTTCGGGTCAAAAATAATATCTTCAGCAGGGAAGCCTACTTCGTTTACTAAAATGTCGTAAGAGCGCTTACAGATTTCACGTTTACGTTCAGCAGTGTCGGCCTGACCTACTTCGTCAAAGGCCATCACAATAATTGCAGCACCATATTGACGGCAGAGGCGGGCTTTTTCGACGAACTCGTCATAACCTTCTTTTAAGGAAATTGAGTTAACAACCGGTTTACCTTGTACGCATTTTAAGCCAGCTTCAATGATTTCCCATTTCGATGAGTCAATCATGATCGGTACACGTGAAATGTCAGGTTCGGATGCTACAAGGTTTAAGAAATGCACCATCGCATTTTGCGAATCGAGCATCCCTTCATCCATGTTAATGTCAATAATCTGTGCGCCAGCTTCAACCTGTTGCTGTGCAACTTCTAAAGCTTCGGCAAAGTTCTCTTCACGAATGAGACGTAAGAATTTTTTAGAACCGGTAACGTTAGTACGTTCACCAACGTTTACAAACAATGAATCATCATAAATATTAAATGGTTCTAAACCACTTAAGCGGCAAGCAGGTACCGTTTCAGGCACTTGGCGAGGCGCAATGTCTTTTACCGCATTGGCAATAGCTCGAATATGGTCTGGTGTCGTACCACAGCAACCACCAGTAATGTTAATCAAACCGCTTTCAGCAAACTCTTTTAAGAAAGCTGCAGTTTGCTCTGGAGTTTCATCATATTCACCAAATGCGTTTGGTAAGCCTGCATTTGGGTGCGCTGAAACAAAGGTATCTGCGACATCGGAAATAGTTTTTACGTGAGGGCGCATGGCATCTGCACCAAGGGCACAGTTAAAACCGATTGAAAGCAAATCGCCATGACGAACCGAATTCCAGAAAGCTTCCGCTGTCTGACCTGTTAAAGTACGGCCTGATGCATCGGTAATGGTCCCTGAAATCATAATTGGTAATTCGCGACCAATTTGTTTGAATACTTCTTTGACTGCAAAAATCGCTGCTTTACAGTTTAAAGTATCAAATACAGTTTCAATCAGGATAATGTCTGCACCACCTTCAATTAGTGCATGAGTCGCTTCAATATAATTTTCTTTTAACTCATCAAAAGTAATGTTACGAAAGGCAGGGTCATTTACATTCGGTGAAATTGAACAAGTACGTGATGTTGGCCCAAGGACACCTGCGACAAAACGCGGTTTATCTGGAGTTGAGTACTTTTCACAAGCTGCTTTGGCTAAACGTGCTGCTTCTCGGTTAATCTCTGGAACAAGATCTTCCATGTGATAGTCAGACATTGAAACACGTGTGCCGTTAAAGCTGTTGGTTTCAATAATGTCTGCACCAGCATCGAGGTAGGCTTCATGAATACCTTGAATGATTTGAGGCTGTGTTAGAACCAAAAGGTCATTGTTACCTTTTAAGTCATGTGCCCAATCAGCAAAACGCTCACCACGATAGTCAGCTTCTTCCAATTTATGGCGCTGGATCATGGTTCCCATTGCACCATCAATAATCAGAATGCGTTTAGCAAGAAGCGCTTTTAGGGTGGCAAGCGTAGACATAGAAAACCCCGATCTTTATATGAATTTAAAAATGCGGCGCTATTGTAACAGAATAGCAGCACAAATGATGATCTACGAAGGTCAGGTGTAGCTGACTAAAAAGTTAAAAAAGAGATCGCCTTATGTCAAAAACAAAAGAATTTTCATGAAATATTCATCAAATGATCATGATATTGAAATATTTCATGCTCAATATGCCGAAATATTACAGTTGCTTTGTATGAAAAATAGACATATCGGTAATTTTATTTATTTTTTTGCTGTAAAAATAAGCACAAAAGGAGCTCATAATTAATGGTTTAAATTATTGTATTTTAAGAAAAAAATAAAAACAGTCGGGGAAAGGTGCATCAAATGAGGTCAAAATATAAAAAATTGACTTCATCAGGCGCCTCTTTGTCATATAATTGTCATAATTTAATTTAAGAATACAGAGGATTTTATTATCCTCTTACCGTCTGCATGAATTCTAATCTACCCCCTGTTTCGGATTCAAAACTTGCGGCAAACCTGCAAGCAAAATCGACGAATGTCCATGTCCCGACACCTAAGTTTTTTATGCCGGTGTTTCTGACGATTATTATTGCAACACTTATTTATATTGGGTTTCAGGTCAGTGCTGATTTAGCGCATGTTCCACCTTTAAGCCTTTATTCAGTTATTCTTTTATCTACTGCACTCTTGATTGCACTAGGCTTTGAATTTGTAAACGGTTTCCATGACACTGCTAATGCAGTTGCAACGGTTATTTATACAAATGCTTTGCCTGCACCGGTTGCAGTCATGTGGGCAGGTTTTTGTAATTTCCTTGGGGTAATGGTCGCAAGTGGTGCTGTTGCGTATGGCATTATTGCATTGCTTCCAGTTGAACTTATTATGAACATGGGCAGTGGTGCTGGCTTTGCAATGGTTTTTGCATTGTTGATCGCTGCAATTCTTTGGAATCTTGGTACTTGGTTCTTGGGAATTCCTGCTTCTAGCTCTCATACCTTGATTGGTTCAATCTTAGGTGTGGGTATTATGAATCATCTGTTGAGTGCATCGACTGGCGTAACGACCAGTGGTGTTGATATGGATCAGGTGATTAAAGTAGGTAAGGCATTATTATTTTCTCCTTTAATTGGTTTTGCTTTTGCGGCAATTGTATTCTTGTTGGTTAAAACTATTTTCAAACGCCAATTAGAATTATTCCAGCCACCTGAAGGGAATAAGCCACCACCAGCAATCATTCGTGCAATTCTTATCTTTACCTGTACAGGTGTGAGTTTTGCACATGGTTCTAATGATGGCCAAAAAGGTATGGGTCTTATCATGCTTATTTTGGTTGGTTTAGTGCCATTAGCTTATTCATTAAATAAAAACCTCGATACACAGCAGGTTCAATCATTCCATCAGCTTTCTTCTCAAACTGCGGTTTTGTTAAACCAAAATCAACCAGAATTGACTGACGAAAAAGCGCGTGCGGTATTAACTAAATACATTCAAACCAAGCAACAAACGCCTGAAGTTGTGCCTGCATTGGCAAGCATGACTGACCATTTGGGTGAGCGTGTTTCTAGCTATAGCAACTTAAAAGATATTCCAGAAGCTGCAATTAGCGAAATCCGTAATGACATGTATTTGAGCACAACGACGTTTAAGCGTTTGGATAAGGCAGATGCTTTACCAAAAATGGATGACTCACAGAAAAAGCTTGTGAAAGATTATCGTAGTAGCTTGGATTCATTCTTACAATACATTCCAAACTGGGTGAAAGTGGCAGTCGCATTAGCGCTTGGACTTGGTACTATGGTTGGCTGGAAACGTATTGTGGTAACTGTCGGTGAGCGTATTGGTAAGCATCACATGACTTATGGTCAAGGGATGTCTGCTGAACTTGTTGCAATGAGTACAATTGCTGCAGCAGATGGTTTAGGTATGCCGGTTTCAACAACACACGTTTTAAACAGTGCTGTTGCAGGTACTATGGTTGCCAATAAATCAGGCCTGAATTTCAATACTGTAAAAACAATTCTCTCTGCATGGGTATTTACCCTTCCTGCAACCATCTGTTTGTCTGGTGGTCTATACTGGTTGTTCTTACAGTTTGTATAAGCTGTCTGTTTGAATAAAAAAAAGCCACTAGCATGAGTGGCTTTTTTTATTTCTATATTTCAAAAAAAACATTTTTTTAGGGTAAATTCACTAATAAGTTAATGGCTATCTAGAACACCTGTAGTAAACGGTTTAGCTTAAAATTTTTATGAAAGGATATAAGATGAAAACGGTTCAACTCGACCAATTAAAACAACAATTTCCACTCATTCAAACATTACAAGACTATCAAGAAACATTTTGGTTTAATCCTCACCGTTATCCTTTAAATGAAGCACTAACGAAAGTGGGTCTTACAGAACAGGATGTAAAAGAAGCAGAAGCAAGGCTAGCGCGTTTCGCACCTTATTTGGCAAAAGTCTTTCCTGAAACTCAAGCCCAGCATGGAAAAATTGAATCAGCACTAGTAGAAATTGCGGACATGCAACAAGCTCTATCGCTACAAAAACATAAGACACTTACAGGGAAACTTTGGCTGAAAAAAGATAGCCATTTACCTATTTCGGGTTCAATCAAGGCACGTGGCGGTATTTATGAAGTATTGGCTCATGCTGAAAAATTAGCCATTGAGGCAGGGCTTCTCAAGCTAGAAGATGATTACAGTAAATTAGACCAAGACTCATTTCGAACATTTTTTTCCAAATATCAAATTGCAGTAGGTTCTACCGGTAACCTTGGTTTATCAATCGGTATTATGAGCGCGAAGCTTGGGTTTAGAGTGTCGGTACACATGTCTGCCGATGCAAGGCAATGGAAGAAAGATAAGCTACGTTCACTTGGTGTAAATGTGGTGGAATATGCCAGTGATTACGGAGTTGCTGTAGAAGAAGGGCGTAAGGCAGCCGAACAGGACCCATTTTGTTTTTTTATTGATGATGAGAATTCGACCACTTTATTTTTAGGTTATGCAGTTGCAGGTTTGCGTTTAAAACAACAGTTTGAACAAAAGCAAATTAAAGTCGATGCAGATCATCCCTTATTTGTATATTTACCGTGCGGAGTAGGGGGCGGTCCTGGTGGGGTGAGCTTTGGGTTAAAACTTGCTTTTGGTGAGCATGTACATTGTATATTTGCAGAACCTACCCATTCTCCGTGTATGTTACTTGGCGTTTATACAGGCCTGCATGATCAGATTTCAGTAAATGACATTGGTTTAGATAACATCACTGCGGCAGATGGATTAGCTGTTGGCCGTGCTTCTGGTTTTGTCGGACGTGCTATGCAGCAGTTAATTGACGGTTACTACACCATTCATGATGAATGTTTATATGAACTCATTTCGCTTTTAAATCAAACTGAAAATATTCAAGTTGAGCCCTCGGCAGCGGCAGGCATGATGGGACCATATTATGTGCAAACTACTCCTGATTATTTGGCTTTGCATCAATTGTCAGCTGAAAAGTTACAACATGCGACACATGTGGTATGGGCGACAGGAGGAGGAATGGTTCCACCTGATGAAATGCAGAAGTATTTAACGCATAGCCAAAACAATTAATTGCACAAAAAAGCCCAATTCTAAAATTGGGCTTTCAACGTTATTATTTTTTAGAAAATTTCCTAAATGGAAGTTTCTCGGCTGCAAAGCCATAGATGGCAGCAAAAGGAAGAGCTGTACGGGCCAAATAAGCCACACGCCATAAACCGCCATGGTTAGCACCCTCCATCATTAACTCTAGAGGGTGGTCGAGTACGGTTTCAGGGTTTGCAACAGAAGAATCATTTCTTAAGTCATGAATCCATAACGCCGCCATAATGGCATTCGTGGTTTCTGGACTAAATGCTTCTACATCAAAAAGTTCTGCGCCATTAAAAGCAGCTTTAAGGAGTGGATTCTTTGTGACCGAATGAGTTGTGGTAGATGGTGCAATATTAATACTTACACGTTGACCTTGATGACGGGCAAGTGTCGCACGCCATTGTTGAATACGTTTTGCCAAAGCGTAGTTTGGCCCTTGTTCAACTACCAAACAGTCTGCAATACCATAAGTTTTGCCATTTTCGTTAGTAATCAAATCTTGATAAGGTGCTTGAAAAAAACGTTTGAGTGAGAGTGTAGAAACACCTTTCACAGCCATTTTTTGTAGTTGTGAACGAGATTTAAATTTCTCTTGAGCAGCTTCTGCAACTTCTTTAGGTACTGCATAAACATCGGTTGGCGTACACATAAACATTAAGCTTGTATCAGGTTTATGTTCACTCACATATTGCATAATACTGTCCATTGCCATAGAAACACGGACATGTTTTTCGCCGTCTAAATAAGCAATAGCAGCCAAGTCTAATTTTTGAGGAAATTGAACTAACCACTGGGCAATTTCTGGTATTTGCGTTAATAAATTGGCACCCAATTTATCTCTCAATGCTGAAGCTTTTGCCGAAGAGTCAATTTTTTCAATACTTGGTGCAATAAGCGTTGCGTTTCCTTGCTGGATTGTATTTAGAATTTTCCCCCAAACTCGTGGGTTTGGTAAATCTATTGCAACAATATTCGCTTTCCATTTTGCTAGCCAAGGTAATGGTCCTGCTTCTGAGGCTGCACCAAATAACACCATCGTACGGTCAGATAAATCAAACCATTCAGGATGAGCAGCAGCTTCGCGTAAAGCCTTAGCATGGCTTGGTTCAATAATACCTGCATTTTCCCATTTTTGAATTTGGTCAAGTAAGCTTTGCCCGCTCAGTTTTTGACCTTTATATGGAACATACCATTCTGGTGCAGCTTCACTTTCGCCTTTAAATCTTACTGTATTTAAAGGTGTAGAAGTGGGGATGTGTAGAGCATCTTTTAAAAGATAGTGTTTACCATCGCGGTAATAATCAAAAAGATGATGAGCCTTATGCAATCCCTGTTTTGCAATGGTAATTGGATTATTGCTGTTGGTAATTCCGTGCTTAACGAGTGCCTTAAAGTAAATAGGATAATTTTTTCGCCAATTTTTTTCAGCCAAAATCTGTTGAGCAGTTTTATTATCTACAATAGATAAAGCTTCTGACAAAATCTCTTGGCCTGTAAGAGACGTGCTTTGCTTTTTGATCGAGGCGTGAATTGGAAATTGTAGACCTTCGGCTGGACTCTGGCTGGACATAAAATATCTCGCTTGTACGATAAGGTTAATATACAGGTGTATACATTATCTATGCCAATGAAAAGAAACGTGTGGCAATAACTGCCAAAATAAAATTCAATATTTTTGTGATGAATATAAGATGAGTCATTTTTTATGATAATTACATCGCATTTTACCTTCATTTTTTTTCACATTTTTAGAACATTTTTATAGACTTACGTTACATAAATAGTTATTTTGTATAGAGCGAATTCATCAGGTTTGACCTGAAGGTAAAATGATCAAAATGTATCAATAAAAAGATACAACGATGAGTAAAAAACTAGACTTTTTTTATTAAATGATCAGAAAAGTCAAACGAAATAAGAAAGAATTGGGGTGAAACTAGATAGAAGACAACGTAAGATTGTCTTTTAAAAATCTTGGGGATATGGTGATTTTTTACACCATAATTTTCTAGTTTCATCCCATCTAATTTTGGGCTGGAACCCTCCATTTCGGTATTCAGTTCATCATTTAATAGAAGTCTCTATCTAATGACTTTAAAAGAGTACTTCTAACAACGTCCTTTTTTCGCCTGTCCAGGTGGGCAAAAACCTCCTGGGTGTCCGTAATACGGAGAGTCAGGATCAATCACAATACTACCCTCAGGTGTATGTACTGCACAGGCTGATAATGACATTGTGAAAATTGCTGCGGCACAAAGAAGTAATGTTTTCATGTTGTTCTCGCTTTTTTATCATTCTCCCTTTTACTATAGAAATATTTTGATTATATTTCGATCTATTTTTGGTTAAAAAATATCTTTTAGCAGCTAAATTAAGAAGAAATTAAGGAGAGCGTAAAATCGTTCTAAAACCCACATGGGTAGCGGCTAAATCAAAATCTTGGGGATAGCGGCTACTATTACGATAACGTGAACAGTAATTTTCAGCACATAAAAACGATCCACCTTTAATCACATATTGAGTACTGCTCATTTTTTGTTGTCTTAAAGCAGAATAATTACCCATGTGCTGGTCGTGCGCACCTTGATAAGGAGAAGATGTCCATTCCCAAACATTTCCAATCATATCGAATAGTTTAAAACCGTTAGGTTTAAAACATCCGACAGGCGCAATACCAGTAAAATGATCTTGGTTCAGATTTTCAAAGGGAAATGCACCTTGCCAGTAATTCGCTTGTGGATGCTGGTGCTCATCGGTAGGTGCTTGATGTAAAGGAGTATCAGTTGGTGAGTTTGCTTTAGCGGCATATTCCCATTCAAGTTCTGTGGGTAAGTCCCGTCCTAGCCAAACTGCATAGTGTTCAGCATCATTTTTAGTCACGTAGCGTACAGGTTCATGAGGATTAGGAAGAGCACCATTTTTGCCGTTTGGTGTTCTCCATGTATATCCTGTCTTAAGTTGCCACCATTGCTGAGGATGATGTGGGTCTGGAGAAAAAACAGCAGCTTGTTTTTGTTTTTCAGCATCGGTGATATAACCAGTTGCCTTCACAAAACTCGCGAACTGAGCAACAGTGACTTCAGTTTGATCAATCCAGAAACCTTTAACTTCCCGTTGTTTTTTTCCAAAGTTAAGTTCATCTGGATAAGCTTTTTCAGAACCAAAATTAAAATGGCCATCTGGAATGAATACCATGCCTGCGGTTGTATTTTTAAGCCAGTCTGTAGGAAGTCCTGTATAGCTCTTACACTGTTCGATGGAACCCAAAGCAGCCGATTGAATGGCATGCTTTGGTAAAACCGTTTTAGTGTCAGCGTTATGTTCAGACTTGCTACAACCTGTGATGAACAACAGGCCGATTGTAGTACTTAAAACCAGTTTCAATTTCATTTGGCGTTATATTCCTGTACGCCATTTTGTTCAGTGTATTTTTGATAAACTGCTAATAGCTCTTGAACTTTTGCAGGGTAAAGCTGCGCGACATTGTGATTTTCTCCACGATCAGTGGCAATGTTATAGAGCTCCCAAGAACCTGTTCCTAATTCAGGGCGACCTTGAAGTGCGATTTTCCATTCACCCTGTTTTGCATATTTACTACCATGCAATTCATCGGCAAAACTGAAATTGGCAGGGCGTATCGTTTGTGATTTATTTTCAAGTACAGACTTCCAAGAATAACCGCTTGGCGTATTAATGGTTCGGCCTTTATATTGCCCTTGAGGTACTGGAATATGAGCATAATCTAATAACGTTGGGAAAACGTCGAGTACCGATGCAAAGCTATGATTGGTTTCTTCAGCTTTCTTTTGATTTGGTAATTTCACAATAGCAGGAGCGGTAGTTGCACCTTCACCAGCTGTGTCTTTCCATAAGTGGAAAGGTGCTGCACTGACCTCGGCCCAACGTGGTCCAATATAATGGTAAGAAGTAGGGGTACCTACATTTGCTACAGAATTATCAAAGCCTGATTCACTGCCATAGCTTCCGCGAACAAAACCTTCTGCGCCATTGTCAGAAACAAAGAAAATTAAAGTGTTGTCATAAAGATTATTTTGTTTGAGATATTGAATAATTCTGCCTACATTGGCATCAAGATTTTCTACCATGCCTGCGTAGATTTCCATTTTGCGTGCTTCAAGCGCTTTTTGTTCAGCTGTTAACTCATTCCACTTGCCATATTTTTGTGGTGCATTTTGAGTTGCAATTGGTTCAGCAGCCTCAAAATTTACTGGAATAATTCCAAGTTGCTTTTGGCGTGCAATACGGGCATTACGGATAGCATCGTAACCAACGTCATAAACGCCACGATATTTTTCACGGTATTCTGCTGGTGCCTGTATTGGCCAGTGGGGTGCTGTATAGGCTGCATAGGCAAAAAATGGTTTGCCACTATTTTTACCTGACTCTAAATAGCTAAGTAATTTGTCGGTAAAATAATTGGTCGAGAAAAAGTCATCAGGCAATGCTGAAACAGGAATAATTTGCCCATCTTCGGTATAGGTTGAATTTCGCTTAAACGCACTTGGAGCTTGTTTAAAGTGGTGGTCTAAACCTTGTAATAAGGTAAATGAATGATCAAAACCTTTAGCATGTGCATTGGTTTCAGGTGTTAATCCCAAATGCCATTTACCGCTAATATAAGTTCGATAACCATTATCTTTGAGCACCTGAGCAATCGATAGTGAGCGTTCATTTAAATAGCCTTCGTAGCCAGGCTGTCCTTTTAAATGATCAGGGGTAAGCTCTGCCATAGCACCTATGCCTGCCAAGTGGTGATCAGTACCAGAAATGAGTTGTGAACGAGTAGGCGAGCATGTAGGTGCAGTGTGATAGTCAGTTAAAATTCGACCTTCTTGCGCTAAACTATCAATGTTCGGGGTATGAATTTCACCACCAAAAGCTCCTAAATCTGAATAGCCTAAGTCATCGGCCATAATGAATAAAATATTCGGCTGCTTTGGTGTACTTACCGCAGTTTCTTGTGAATCATTATCGTTACATCCAGCTAAAGATAAGCTAAATAAAGCAATGGAAAGACTAGATAAAAGAGCTTTGTACTTCATTGTATCATCTGAATTATTAAAAGAATTGTGCTTGAGTTTAATCAGATGGTTTTTGCAATCAAAACAAGGAATTGATCAAAGAAAATCAGAAAAATATCTGAGAATTTATCTTGATAAATAAATGAGAAAAAAAGAAAAGCCCATATTGGGCTTTTCTCAAAAATATGGATTTAAAAAGGTAGGCGAGTAAGTTGATCTAAGAAATGAGGAATCACTCTTGGCTCAATCAAAATCGTTACAATTACGCCGTAAGCCGCACCCCATAAATGGGCACTATGATTAATATGCGTATTGCCACGTTTACCTGCCCAAATGCTATAAGCAACATAGAGAATTGCAAAAATAATAGCTGGCACAGGGATGAAAAATACAAAAATCAGCTTCCACGGCTGAAATAGAATATAGGCAAACAGAACAGCAGATACGGCTCCTGAAGCACCTAGACTTGCCCAGTTTGCATCATTTTTATGTTGTAGGTAGCTTGGCAAGATCGCAAAAATTAATCCGCCTAAATAGAACAGCACAAAACCCATGTCATAAAAATATTGGCGATAAAAACTTTCGATGATGCTGCCAAAGAAAAACAGGGTAATCATATTAAAGAGCAAATGTGTACCATCTGCATGGATAAAACCATGAGTAATGAATCGATCAAATTGTCCACGTTGCATTGCAGGCGGCCAGAAGATCAGACGGTTCATGACATTTTGATTGCTAAAAGCAAGTAAAGACACAATGACCGTAATAATAATAAGAGTAATGGTGTGATTAAACGGCAAATGCAACATAAGAAATATTTAAAAATGATCAATACTAATGGCAATAATGCCATTAAAAACACAACTTGAAACCCTGTTGTGTATAAATCCGACAAATTTAGTTGATTTTTTTTAAATCTACCTCATCTTCGGTTAATATAAAGGCATCAGCTTGAGGAATATTGTTATGTCGACTGAGAACACCAACACTGCTGTTGCAGAAGAAATTCCGAACCTTTTGATTACACCATCTGCACAAGAGTATTTGCACGAATTATTGGCGAAGCAAAATACTCCGAGAATTGGCGTTCGAATTTTTGTTGAACATCCGGGTACACCACGTGCAGAGTGCTGTATGGCATATAGTGCACCAGAAGAAGTGGTGCCGACGGATTATAAACAGGACTATCCTGATTTCCCTGCATATATTGATGCGCCGTCTATCCCTTATCTTTTAGACGCTGTTATTGACTACAACAAAGATCGTTTTGGTGGTCAGTTAACTTTCCGTGCACCAAACTCTAAAGTGCCGCGCGTAGGGCCAGATGCATCAATTGAAGAGCGTATTACCTATGTACTTCAAGCAGAAATTAACCCGGGTCTTGCAGGACACGGCGGTAACTGTAGCTTAGTTGAAGTGCAAGATGACCCTGAACATGGTCTTACTGCTGTATTGAAATTTGGTGGCGGTTGCCAAGGTTGCTCAGCAATTGATGTGACTTTAAAACAAGGTGTTGAAACAACCTTGAAAGAACACATTCCTGAACTACAACGTGTGGTTGACCAAACAGACCATACACAAGCAGAAGGTGCTTATTTCAAATAATTAAATTATTTGAAAAGTGAAATAAAAAAGCCTCGGAATGAGGTTTTTTTATTTTCTATAATTGAAAATAATTATCAATATTATTTATTTTTTTATTTAAATTTGTTACATTTGTTTAAGTAAAACTTAATATTTATTCATAATTTAATCTGTTGGAGCAGGATATGACTAAGCGTATTTTCCAATCTGTACTATCAATTTCGGTACTTACAGGAATGTTTCCTGCGGCTTATGCCGCTGAAAGTGAAAATATTTTAGTTGATTCTTCCATAAAAAATAAAAAAGATAGTGAAGTTACACAATTAGAAAAAATAGTCGTTACAGCAAGTGGCTTTGAACAAAATATAAAAAAAGCAGCAGCTTCGATTTCTGTTCTGACACAAGAGGAAATTAATAAAAAAGCATATCGAGATGTAACGGATGCACTTAAAGATGTACCGGGGGTGGTCGTTACAGGTGGAGGGAGCTCATCAGATATTAGTATTCGTGGAATGGGGAGCGCCTATACCGTGATTATGGTAGATGGTAAGAAAGTAAATACACGTTCTGTGCGGCCAAATAGTGATAATTCAGGTATTGAACAAGGTTGGTTACCAGGAATCGAAAGTATCGAACGTATTGAAGTTATTCGTGGTCCAATGTCTGGCTTATATGGTTCAGATGCCATGGGTGGTGTGATTAATATCATTACTAAAAAAGTCGCAGATGTTTGGAACAGTTCTGTTAAGTTAGATACAACAATTCAGGAAAATAATAAATCTGGAAACCTTTACCAAGCTAATACTTATGTATCGGGACCATTAATTAAGAATTTACTTGGTTTAAAAGCCAATGGTACATTTTCACAAAGAGATGAAGATGAAATTATTGGAGGGTATAACAAACAAAAAATTCGAGCAGGAGGGGCTACTTTAAGCTTAACTCCTAATGATCAGCATACTATTGAGCTTGAATACCAGCGTTCTATTCAAAATCGTAATGCTACAGTTGGGAAAACAGTTTCACCTATTCAAACTGGTCGTAATCCACCAGCAGATTCATTAACAGACTATTACCGTACAGAATATAGTTTAACGCACCGTGGTGACATTGGTCCTGTGAAGACTCATTCTTATATTCAACGCGAAGAAAATAAGAACCCGTCTAGAAATATGGAAGCTGTAAATACTACATTTAATACGCTTAACCAAATCACATTAGCAAATCATGCGCTTAGTGTCGGGGGCAGCTATTTAAAAGAAGAATTGGATGATTTAGGTAACCAGTTAAAAGTAGGCGGGTCACAACCTGTTTCTAATTTAGATCGTTATAGCTGGGCATTATTTGCAGAAGATGCATGGAATATTACAGATCCTTTTACATTAACAATGTCACTGCGTATGGATCAGGACGAAAAATTTGGAGATCATTTCAGTCCTAAAGTATATGGTGTATGGACTTTAAATGATAACTGGATTATTAAAGGCGGCGTATCAACAGGCTATAAGACACCTGCACTACGAGCGACAGTAGCAGAATGGGGGCAAGCTACGGGCGGAGGACGTTCGGCAGGGGTTATTGTTGGTAATCCAAATTTAAAACCAGAAAAAAGTACGAACTATGAGCTGTCATTTTCTTGGGATAATCTTGATAACCTCAATGCTGGTCTAACGATTTTTAATAGCGAATTTAAAGATAAAATTACAGAAGTTAGAACATGCTCGGGAGATGCGGGTACTTATAATTGTGATTGGTTGGGTACTAAATTTGATTTTGTCAGTCAACGAACAAATGTAGATAAAGCCAATATGAGAGGGATTGAAGCGACGTTTGGTTGGCTCATTTCACCTGACTTAAAATTGAATGCCAATTATACCTATACCGATACAGAGCAAAAGAGTGGGGAGTTTAAAGGCCAGCCTTTAAATGAAATGCCGGAACACATGTTTAATACTACTTTAGATTGGCAAGTGAATGATTTGGTGGGTATGTGGAGCCGTTTGAATTTCCGTAGCAAAACTTCTGAATATTTAAGCCGAACCTCAATGGCTGAAGGAAAGCCTGCTTATGGACTGGTTGATGTTGGTATGAACTATAAACCGATGGATAAAATCCAAGTTGCAGCAGGTATCTATAACTTATTTGATAAAGATGTTGATGTAGCAACCTACAATTATGTTTTAGACGGACGCCGTTATAATTTAGGAATCATTTATAAATTCTAAATATTTGAATAATAAAGGCGCTTTAAGCGCCTTTATTATTTAAAATCTCTAATGCTTTTTCAGAATAATAAAACTTCTCTAAGTATACACGGGCACGACGTCTTAAATGTCCTGTTGTGACTAATTGTTGTAGTACGGGTACAAGCAATTCGGTGAGTTCATGCTTCACTAAATTTTCGTCAATATTAAGATCACGGAGCAATAAATCAAAACTACGCTCCTGATTACGTACATACCAAGTATAGATACCATCATGTACTTGCTGTTTTAGATAATCAGTTTGACGAATGTGGTCCCAGATTTCATGCCCTAAACCAACCGTTTTTGATAAGTCTTGAGTTTCTACATAATTTTTTAAAACAGAAAGTGGCATAGTTTTAACTTTATGCCAAACATTTGCCTGAAAATGGTAGAGCTTATCATTGTCAAAATGTTGGTTTAAAACACGCTCACTCATTTGGCTGAGTTTTAAAATATTCTTTTGCAAATAATGATTAATCGTATCGTCCAGATTTGAATCGGTTACTGTTTCTAAAACAGATTTCCCCATTTTCATAAAACGACCTACACCGGGCACGCGTTTTGACATAGATTCATCTAAATAATCATGCATTGTTTGCTGAATCAGTTGCGTGAGTAGGGCCGAAAAGGCAGGGTTATTCACAATCGTTTTAATCAGTTTTTTACGGTGCTCTTCTTTACTTGCAACGTATTGTGCAATTCGGTCAATCGTTAAAACAGGAATAACGTCTTCAACAGTTGCGGTTTCATTTGCAGGATGAATCAATGCAAAGCGAATATGCTCAGCAATTTGTTCAATTAGAAAATCAGAAGCAGGCGTATCTAAAATCTGCTTTTGAATGAGCTGTTGAATTTGTTCAAAAGTCCACAGATGCTGTAATTGCCGACTCCCCAACCAATGATAAAATTGCTCAAACTCTTGCTGGATCACCTGAGTCTGAGCAAATTGCTCATCTAAAAAATCTAGATGAGCTTCAATAAGTTTTTCAATAAGTGGTTGGGTAGACATAAGGTCTCACAAGTCCGAAGTTTTATTTAAGGTGTGGTCGTTTTTGACGACTGATTTGTTTCTACTTTAAGTAAAAACGGTAGATATTGTTGCATAACCAACTGTTCAGCTTCCAAAATCGGCATATGGCCTACATTTTCTAAAATAACTGGAGGCTGAGCATTCTTTAAAAGTCGTTTTAGTTCACTTGCTACTTCGACATTAATAATCTTATCTTGTTTGCCCCATAGAATGAGCGTCGGTGCATCGATCGTTTTGGTAAGTACCGCAAATGAGTCTGGTGTATAGACTTTATTAAGTGCAATCAATTGATCAACCAGTTTTTGTGTTTGAGGTGCTTGATCAATCATCAACTTTTCTTGAGCTTGAAGAAATTCTTTAGGAATAAACGGAGGATTAAACATGGTTTGTTTTAATAAATAATTAAAGTCACCTTTTTTAGACACTAAAAGCTGTTTTAGGTAAGCAGGATCTTTTAAATAAATTGTGTTGGCTGAGCGAAAAATACCGCCGCTATCCACTAAGAATAGACTTTTGGTTTCAAATGGATATTGTCCAGCATAGAGTAGGGCAATAGATCCGCCGAGTGAGTGCCCAGCAATATGAATTGGACCTTTTAAATTTGCTGCCTCAACAAAGCGACGTAATTTTTCAGCAAGATTTGGTACCGAATAATCGAAGTCTTGGGAAACGATAGTTTCACCACTACCCGGCAAATCAGGAATAATGACATGATAATTTGTGGTGAGATAACGAGCCACTCGGTTCCAGTTATCACGGCTACCCGCTAAACCATGAATAAGGAGTAAAGTCGGTTTTGTTGTAGAGCCGCCTTCGCTATATGACCAAGTCACATCACCGACTTTTAAGCTTTTGCTTTGTAGGCCTGCCCAGCTACGTTCTTGCTGTAATACATTCTGGAATGTCACATCAATATTATCGGCTGCCTGTGTTTGAGAAATACTCAACACTGACAATACGCTACAAGCCAAAGTCAGGGCGGTAGCAGTTTTTTTCATAGAGGCCTTAATTGATGTGGACAGCCTTGTCATAGATTTCATCCTTGAAGCTTAAGCGAGTTTGAAAAATTATTGAAAAACTTTGCCAATGAGTCATTTGCCAAATGTTTGGAATGAAGAAAATTATAGTCAATCTATAAACTAAAGTATGTCTATTTTTTCACTAAACAGTAGCGAATATGCAGTGAGCTCTACATTAAAACAGGTTAAGTATTTTTAAATTTTTTCATAGAAAAGGATTTATTTTTTGTCAGTGACATTCAAATTTTGACACATTAAAATGATTTCCAACCTTGAAAAAACAATGGAAATATAAAATGCCTACTGCGCAAGAAGTTTTAGATCGTCTGAAAGCCGGTAATCAACGATTTGTAAATGGAAATACTTCCCTTGCAAAAACCTTATCTCATCAAGAACGCGCTGAAATGGCAAAGGATCAAAATCCGTTTGCAATTGTACTTGGCTGCTCAGATTCTCGTGTTCCAGCAGAGATGGTATTTGACCAAGGTCTTGGTGACTTATTCGTAATCCGTGTAGCTGGTAATGTGGTTGCACCTTCACAAGTCGGTAGTGTTGAGTTCGCAGCAGAGCGTTATGACTGCCCAGTTGTAGTCGTATTAGGACACAGCCATTGTGGTGCGATTCAAGCAACAATTGATACGTTAATGAATCCTGATCACCCGCCATCATCTAACCTAATGTCGATTGTGAACCGCGTTCGTCCATCAGTTGAAATTTTAATGCAGACTGACTTAAAAAATGATTTGAAAAAATTATCATGTCATGCGGTGCGTTCAAACGTTTTTGCTTCGGTAAATCAATTACGCCATGGTTCAGCGGTGTTAGAGAGCCTAATTGCAAAAGGTGAATTAATTGTTGTTGGTGCAGAATATTCACTAGAAACTGGTGAAGTTACTTTTTTTGATTTCTGATCATATTAAAAAGAATGCTTAAAGATAAAAGGTGCCTATAGGGCACCTTTTATATATGGGTAAGCTAAATTAAGTAGTTTTGACTGCGCTTGAGCATTGGGATGAATTAAATCATTTTGCATAAGCTGTTTTTGACCAGCAACACCATCTAGAAAAAACGGTAGTAGTTTCACCTGATATTTTTGACTTACAACTTTATAATTATTTTCAAAAGCTTTGCTATACGCAGCCCCATAATTTGGCGGAATCTTCATGCCAAAAAGAATAACTTTGGCTTTTTGTTTCTGGCTTAATTGAATGAGCTGATCCAGATTTTTTTGAATCATTTGAGGTGGTTGCCCACGCAAGCCGTCATTTCCACCTAATTCAATCACGACCACATTCGGCTTATAGGTCTGCAATAACTTAGGTAATCGGGCTAAAGCGCCGCTTGTTGTTTCTCCACTAACACTTGCATTGACCACTTTGTGTTGTTTGGGATACTGTTGGTCTAAGCGTTTTTGCAGTAATTGTACCCAACCTTGTTTGGGATCAATTCCGTAACCGGCACTAATACTATCTCCTAAAATTAAAATAGTTTTCGCCGATACAAGCATAGGCAGCATACTTAATGAGATGAGCATGATGCTTTTAGAACCAATCAAAAAAGATTTAGACATTTGTACTTCGACCCTGATTCTGAATACATAGGACTTTTCACATCATGCCACAACCCATCATTGCTGCCCATCAAGTTACACAAACTATTCAGATTAACCAAAATCAGTTTACGATTTTAAAAGGTATTGATTTAGAGATTTTTGAAGGGGAACAGGTAGCAATTACGGGACGTTCCGGCTCAGGTAAATCAACCTTACTAGGAATTTTGGCGACTTTAGATCAACCGTCTGAAGGAGAAGTCTGGTTGTGTGGTCAAGCTGTTCATCAGTTAACAGAGGAACAACGTGCCCAAATCAGAATGCAGCATATTGGTTTTGTATTTCAGTCTTTTCAACTTCTGCCTCAGTTGAGTGCGCTTGAAAATGTGATGTTACCTTTACGATTACGTAAAGACTTTGATTATAAAACAGCGGAGAAAAAAGCTTTAGATTGGTTGCATCGAGTAGGGCTGAGTCGTCAAGTTGAACAAACGCCTAAAGTCTTATCTGGTGGCGAGCAGCAGCGTGTAGCCATTGCACGCGCTCTTATTGCAGAACCACAAATTATTTTTGCCGATGAACCGACCGGAAACCTAGATGGTCAGACAGCACAAGAAATTGAAAGCTTGCTCTTTGATTTAAACCGAGAGTTAGGTACGACTCTGATTTTGGTGACCCATGATCGTAATTTAGCATCCCTTTGTCAGCGTCATGTTGAGTTAGATGATGGCCGACTAAAGACAGTACAGGGTGGTTAAACTATGCGTAATCTTCTCAAACCACTTTTGCTACAAAGTTTTCGTACGGGTGGATTATATCTACTCATTATTGCTCTATCGCTTGCGATCAGTGCAACAACTGCCCTGAAATTTAGTAACGACCAAGTTAAAAATGCAGTCAGTCTGCAAGCTTCACAAATGCTGGGTGCGGATTTGGTTCTGTCAAATAACGAGCCTATCGAACAGTCGTGGAAAAAAAGGGCAGAACAGCTGGGTTTAAAACAAACTAATGTCACTCTATTTAGCTCGATGGCTCATACCCAAGATCAGTTTGTGATGGTGAATGTAAAGGCAATTGAGCCTTTATTTCCACTCAGAGGACAGTTGGAAATTGAACCAAGTGCTAAAGCGATTCAATCTGGTGAAGTTTGGCTAAGTCAAAGAGCAGCCGATTTACTTAAAGTAAAGTTAGGAGATACTGTTTCTATTGCTGATGGTACCTTCCGTTTTAGTGGCGTGATTGTGCGTGATTCAAATCAGGAGCTCGGTTTTTCGGGCTTTTCACCCACCGTTATTATTCATCAAGCCGATATTGCTAAGACTCATGCGATTCAGACAGGGAGCAGAATTGACTATCGTTTATTAATGGCAGGTAGCCCTGAACAGATTCAGTCATTTTCAAAGCAATTTAAGCAACAGCATCAACCTTCTAAAGATGTAGATGAAACGGCTGGCTTGCGTTTACGTGATGCAAGTGAATCGAACAGTAGGTTATTACGTCCGCTTGAAAATTTAGATACCTTTTTGCAATTGGCCAATATTTTAACGATTTTATTGTGTGGTATTGCCATCGCTTTAACGAGTCAAAGATATGTTCAACAAAACCAAGATCACATTGCACTTATTAGATGCTTAGGAGCCAGTAAGTTCCAAATCTTGTGGGCATATATTGGATTACTTAGTGTTGTCAGTGCGATTTCAATTGTGTTGGGCAGTCTATTAGGTTTAATTATGGGTTATGGCCTGCTCCAGCTTATGCTGCAATTGATTCCTCAATTAGAGCTAAGTTTTTCGGTCATACCACTTTTAGTTGGACCTTTGCCAATTGCGATTTTTACCAGCGTGATTGTGCTGCTTGGTTTTATTTTGCCAAGCATTTGGGAGCTTTTAAATACACCTCCAATTCGTGTTATTCGTGAGCAAGCCAAATCTCGAAAATCGTTATTCTTTATGTTCTTTGCGGGTATTACCAGTCTTGTTATTTTTAGCTTAGTTTTAAGTGAAAATTTAATGCTCAGTATTTGGGTACTAACAGCGATTATTCTGCTTTGCATTTTACTTTACACCGTTGTCTGGCTATTGCTTCGTGCTTTAAAAAAGATGAAAACCCGTTTGTCTTTTTATATTCGTTCTCCTTATCAAAGTGCCTTACAAATTACAGCACTGGCTTTGGGTTTAAGCCTCATTACCGTGTTAAGTGTATTAAGAACAGATTTATTAGAGCGTTGGCAACAGCAATTACCAGAGGGAACACCAAACCAGTTTGTTTATGGCCTACCACCATTTGATTTAAAAGCTTTTGAGCAACAGTTGAAACAAAATGGTTGGCAAAGCACACCGTTATATCCAAACATTCGTGGGCGATTAGTTGCCAAAAATGATGTTCCTTTTTCAGAAGAAGCTATAAAACAAAATAACGCTCTACGCCGCGAATTAAATTTAACTCAGTCGAGTGCTTTACCAAATGACAATGTCATTACAAAAGGTCAAGCGGAATTTAATGCAGTAGGCCAAGTTTCAGTTGAGAGTAAAACAGCAGAAAGTCTAGGAATCCAGATTGGTGACAGGCTTACTTTTAGTCTGCCAGAAGGTAGCTTGCAAGCTAAAGTTATAAATTTTCGGAGCGTTGAGTGGGAAAGCTTTAGGCCTAATTTTTTCTTTATTTTTTCACCTAAAACTTTAGATGAAAATGCTGGTAGCTACTTGGGCAGTTTTTATATACCTAAGCAAGATCAACCTAAAATGATCCATATGATTCAGCAATTCTCCAATACGGTTTTTATTGATGTTGATCGAATTTTAGACGAAGTAAAACGCTTAATGAACGTTCTAGTCAAAATCGTGACTGTGCTTGCAGCTTTAGTTGGCTTTTCTGGAATACTTGTTTTAATTGCTTGTTTAAATCTATTAATGGATGAACGCTGTCGGGAAGTGGCTTTGTTGCGTTCATTTGGTCTCTCTAAAAATAAAATGAAGCAGATGCTCAGCCTGGAAATTGGTTTTTTAGGTTTGTTAGCAGGCATTGTTGCCTGCTGTTTTGCCGAGGTAATTAGCGCAATTGCAAGTTATAAAATGAATATGGCTTTACAGTGGCATATTGAAATATGGTTGATTTTACCACTTGCCATGATGTTGCTTTGCGCTCTGATTGGCCGATATCGACTCGGTTATCTGTGTAATTTACCGCCGCTACAAAGTTTACGTGAGCTGAACCAGATTTAAGTTAGGGGAGTATTTCTGGGTTCTGAATTAAAACCTCATGCCAAAGTGGAAGTAATGGTGAGTTAAGCTGATTACAGTAAACATAGAAACCGACAGTCATGAAAAGTCCTCCCACTAACCCTAAGAATTTTAGGAGGCTTTTAAATTGAGTGCGGTAGCTTAAATACCAAATGAGTGCGAGTAAGGCACCCATAATCATACCGCCGACATGTGCAGCATTATTAATACCTGTTGCGACAAAACCGAAAATAAGGTTAATCGCCATAATCATTAATAATGCTTTTTTATCAAGTATATAAGCTTGATGAGGCAGCGGCGGAAATAAAGAAAGAACGGTTAACGCAGCACCTAATCCCATCACAGCACCCGAAGCACCAGCACTGACATGGGGAAGTAAGCTCTGATCAAAATGTTGTAATAATTCATGCCCATTTTGAATATTGATATAACTACTCAAAAGGCTACCAAACAAGCCTGCAAGTAAATACAGACCAATAAAGTATAAACGTCCAAATAAAGCTTCAGCGACATTACCAAAAATATATAAAGCCCACATGTTGAGCATAAGGTGAATAATACCAAAGTGAAAAAACATGCTGGTAAATAGACGTTCTGGCTGCCCGGAAAAAGTAAGTGGTGTAAAATCTGCACCCCAGTGAAGTGCATCTTTTATAGCTGGGTCACTAATGTCCACTCCAGATATAATTTGCCAGATGAACAAACCTACATTAATCGAGATCAGTAGGGCGGTCAGCCACCAAGCTTGTACATTGAGTTTACGATTAATGTGCGGAGGCTGATATTGAGTCATGCTATGCTTTTGTTATATATGAACATGCTTTACAGCTTAACATGAAAAAAGTTGAATACAGGAGATCAGGACGAACATGAAAGCCTTTATTGTTCGCGTGTTGTTAATTTTTATTGGGGCAATTCTCCTTATTCAGCTTTGGATCTTCTCAAGTTTGGTTTGGTGGCGTACACATGAAGTTGATACCACCATGTTTATGCGAATTGATTATTGGTCAGATCCATCTGAGCCGATCATTCATGAATGGCTTGACTATGATGACATTAGTGACAATTTCAAACATGCAATTTTAGCAGGAGAGGACGCAAAATTTATTCATCATCATGGTTTTGACTGGGATGGTATTCGTTTTGCGCTAGAGCGTAACAATGAGCAAGGAGAGGTTGTTGCTGGTGGTTCTACCGTATCTCAACAACTTGCAAAAAACTTGTTCTTATATAATAAACGTTCATTTATTCGTAAAGGCCAAGAAACTGTAGCGACATGGATGATGGAGCGCATGTGGTCGAAACGTCGAATTCTTGAGGTGTATATGAACTCTGTTGAATTTGGCAAAAATTTGTATGGCGTTGAAGCAGCAGCCCAATATTATTATGGCAAAAGTGCCAAAAGCTTAACTCGCGAACAAGCTGCTTTTTTAGCCGCGTTATTGCCTGATCCGAAATATTATCAAGATCATCGCAACGATCGTAAACTACAATATAGAAAACGCGTTATTTTACGTTATATGAATAGCACCCAGATTCCTGAATAACACTGTCTTAAAGATGTGTTATTTTTTTAGTTTTTATCAAATTGACATAATTTTGCAGCATACTATTTTGCAGAGATTTTGGTTGGAAAGAGATTAGGTTAGACATGAATACAGCGATTACAGCAACGACCCCAACAGAATATAGTTATAATGACCGTTATATTAATCGTGAATTGTCTATTCTTGACTTTCATTTGCGCGTATTGGAACAGGCCGTCGACCCTTTACATCCATTACTGGAACGAATGAATTTCTTACTCATTTTTTCGCGTAATTTAGATGAGTTTTTTGAAATTCGTGTAGCAGGTGTTATGGAGCAATTCGCTCTAGGCAATGAAAGTCGAAGCCCGGACGGTTTAACGCCAAGACAAGTCTTACAAAAAATCTCTGAAACTGCCCATGCTGCAATTGAGCGCCAATATCGTATTTTAAACGAAGAAATTTTACCTAAGTTACGTGAAGAAGATATCTGCTTTTTACGTCGTGGTGAATTAACACCAGCTCAATCAGCTTGGGTAAAAAAATATTTTCAGGAACAGGTTGCGCCTGTTTTAACTCCAATCAGTTTAGATCCAGCCCATCCATTCCCGCGTTTAGTCAATAAAAGTTTGAACTTTATTGTGACTTTAGAAGGTAAAGATGCGTTCGGGCGACAAATTGATTTGGCTGTTGTACCAGCCCCACGTTCATTGCCACGTGTTGTACGATTACCAGATGAGTTAACGGGTGGTAAAGAACATCATGTCATGTTGTCTGCAATTATTCATGAACATGTTTCAGACTTGTTTCCGGGCATGACTGCAACTGGTTGCTATCAATTCCGTGTAACTCGTAATGCCGATTTGGCACTTAATGAAGACGTTGAAGATTTGGCAAAAGCGTTAAAAGGTGAGTTAAGTTCACGCCGTTTTGGTCGTGCAGTACGCTTAGAAGTAACCCAAAATTGTCCACAGCATATTTATGAATATCTACTTGAAGAGTTCGACTTAAACGAAGAACAATTATATAAAGTTGATGGCCCTGTAAACTTGGCTCGTCTGGTTTCGAACTTTAAACGTCCTCATTTGCGTTACGATTCACACACGCCAGTCGTACCAAAAGTATTTAAAAAGACCGAGAGTATTTTCTCGGCTATGCAAAAGCAGGATATTTTACTTCATCACCCATTTGAGTCTTTTGCACCTGTTATTCAGTTACTCCGTGAAGCAGCACGTGATCCACAAGTACTCGCAATTAAACAGACACTTTATCGTAGTGGCGCAGACTCGGAAATTGTTCAAGTTTTAGCAGAAGCCGCGCGTAATGGTAAAGAAGTGACGGCGGTAATTGAATTACGTGCCCGTTTCGATGAAGAGTCGAATATCGAAGTGGCTAACGTTTTACAAGAAGCAGGGGCAGTCGTTGTTTACGGTATTGTGGGTTATAAAACCCATGCCAAAATGATTATGGTAGTACGCCGTGAAAACAACAAACTGGTGCGTTATGTTCATTTAGGAACGGGTAACTACCATGCTATGAATGCTCGCATTTATACCGATTACGGCCTAATGACCACCGATAAAGACTTGTGTGAAGACGTACACCGTATTTTCCAAGAGCTCACGGGTATGGGTAAAATGGCAAAACTGAAAAAGTTACTCCATGCACCTTTTACTCTGCATGCTCAGCTCATTAACTTTATTGATGAAGAAATTGCCAATGCAAAGGCTGGTCGTAAAGCCCAAATTATTGTCAAAGTGAATGCTTTAACTGAAGTTCAGCTTATTAATAAATTGTATGAAGCTTCTCAAGCAGGGGTGCAAGTAGATCTCATTATTCGTTCGATTTGCTGTTTACGTCCGGGATTACCAAATTTATCGGAAAATATTCGGGTACGTTCAATTGTAGGTCGTTTCCTTGAACATACTCGAGTTTATTACTTTAGTAATAATGGCGATGCTCGTATTTACTGTTCAAGTGCGGACTGGATGGATCGTAACTTATTTAATCGTGTTGAAGCATGCTTTCCAATTGAAGATCCTGCTTTGAAAAAACGTATTTATCAGCAAGGACTCCTTAATTATTTACAAGATAATCAGCAAGCTTGGTTATTACAGGGCGATGGTACATGGGTACGTGCCCAGCCTGCCGCAGGCGAAAAATTGCATAATGCTCAAAGAGAATTATTAGAAACTTTTAAATAAAAAATTATTTTTAAAAAAGCCGACATCATGTCGGCTTTTTAATTAACTGAATTTCATAATAATTTAATTAATTTTTCTAAATGGTTGTAGGATAAACGGCAATAATTTGAATTAAGGCAATATGTTTGAAAAATATGTGATTCTTTACATAAAACATTGAATTTTAAAAATATACAAATCACAAGAAATCTACTTTAATACGCCGCATTAAATATACTTAACTTTGGTAAGTGAATAATATGCAAGACTTTATTAAAAGTTTATTTATTAGAATATTTTTGGGGTTAATGCCAGTGACTGCTTACGCGGATCAGAAGTGCTATGGAGATATTATTGTATTTCAGAAATTTGATGATCAAATGATATATCCTTATTTTATACATCCTTCTAGAGAGAAAAATAAGAAGAATGACACACAAAATAAGACAATCGTGATTCAGAAAAGAAAACTTACTCAAGAGGAATTGTTAGCACAAAAGAAAATTGACGATAATCAGTTAAAAAAAATTGAAGAAAAGAAAAATATTGAGAAGAAAAAGCAACTTGATGCAGCGGTCGCGAAAGAAATTTTAGAAAACGGTGAAAAAAAATGGATGGTGCAAGTTGCTTTGGCACCTAATCAAAATAAAGCGAATATGATTCAGTCCCAATTACAGGCTAAAGGATATAAAGTTGTTACCAGCCCAACCACAAAAGGAATACGAGTCATGGTCGACCCTGCCAATGACTACGCAATTGCACAAATTATTCGAGAAAAAATAATTGCAGATGATAGCTTGGATTTGAGATCGGCTTGGGTATTTAAATGGGCTTCTCTAACAGCACAGTAAAATAAAAAGGAGTCCGAAGACTCCTTTTTTTATTCATGTAAGTTTGTGGTAATTTTCTGCATGATTTGTAGAAGAACATCAAACTCACTTTGCAACGGCGTACTTTTACGGGTAACAAGTGCTAAAGTACGGCTAGGTGCGTCTTCAATTGGTTTTGCAGTAATCTGATCATTATATTTGATCATACTATTTTCAATTGCGATTTCTGGCAAAAGAGTAAAGCCTAAATCGGAAGAAACCATCTCAACCAATGTTGGTAGAGAACTTGCTTTTAAGCGGTTATCGTTTTTACGTTCACCAATTGGACAGGCACTTAATACGTGGTCACGTAAACAGTGGCCTTCTTCAAGCAAAATAAGACGTGATAAATCGAGATCATCAAGAGAATTTGCTTGAAGTGCATTTGTATCTTGTTTACTACAAACAAGATATAAATTTTCTTTTGAAATTTCAGCTACTTTTAAACTTCTTGTGTCAAAAGGTAGGGCAAGGACAATCATGTCCAAATTACCATGTTCTAGGCGCTCTACAATCTTCTCACTTTGAGCTTCATGTAAATGCAATTGAATCTTCGGTAATTGTTGATGCACTTCATCAAGTAACCGTGTCAGGATAAAAGGTGCAATTGTTGGAATAACACCCAAATGAAGATCACCTGTTAATGGTTCACTCATTTCACGGCTTAAACGCATTAAATCCTGAGCATCTGCTAGCAATACACGGGCTCGAGCAACAACTTGCTCACCTAATGGCGTTAAACGCACATTCTGACGGTCACGCTCAACCAGAACGCCACCTAGTAGCCTTTCCAGCTCCATAATGCCGCCCGATAAAGTCGATTGGGTAACAAAAGAGCGACGTGCTGCTTCAGTAAAATGCAAAGTTTCCGACAACGTAACTAAATATGATAGCTGTCTTAGTGAGGGTAATGCAGCCATAGTGTCCTAGTATGATGATTTAAAATGATGCGCAAATAAACCGCTAAGCTGTGGAATAAAATGGGCAGGGATATCATGCCCCATTCCATCAATTAATTCAAACTTAGCACCGGAAATTGCTTTTGCTACGGCCTTACCGTGACTCGGTGGAAGTAAGCGGTCACGAGAGCCATGCAAGACTAAAGTGGGTTGCTTAATTTCACGGTCCAGTTGCAGTAAGGAACCTGTACATAATATTGCTAAAAACTGTTGAAGTACACCAGCAGGATAGTAGCTACGTTGATAAAGTTTTCTTGCAGTTTGAACGGCTTCAATATGGTTAATATAACCAGGAGAACCAATCAATTGGAATAATTTTAAACTGTGATTCACAATTCCTTCTTCATCACGTGATTCTGGCTTGCCAATCAAGCTTAAAAGTTGCTTAGGGAATGGTGGTGGTAGAAACGGTTGATTATTACTGGTAAACATCAAACCTAATTTTTCTACTTTTTCCGGATATTTTGCAGCGAGAATCTGGGCAATCATGCCACCCATTGAGGCACCAATCACATGTGCTTTGCTTACTCCTAAACGGTCGAGAAGCATAGAAACGTCATCTGCCATATCATAGAGCGTATAAGGTGCACCCTGATTTCTTAGCCCTAAAGCAAAACGTCCCATCAATTTCATGGTATTTAAACGTTTACCTTGATGGCGGACTTTTGAAGAAAGGCCAATATCACGGTTATCAAAACGAATAACACGAAAACCTTGATCAATGAGTGATTTGCAGAAAAAGTCCGGCCAAAATAGCATTTGGGCACCTAAACCCATAATCAGCAAAATAGTCGGATGTTCTGGTTTTCCACCTACTTCTACATGTAGCTCGATACCATTGCCTAAATTGACTTTGGTTTCCTGCATAAATGGAGTGTACGGTGAAATACTAAATTGTAAGGCGCTATTCATGTTATTCATTCCTTGAGGGAATACTCAAGATCATGAGTATTCCCAATTTAAACCTTATGCTTGGGCAGGAATAAGATCTGGAACAAGCTTAGTTAAAGTTAAACGTTGCTTGCCTGCTGTTGCACCTAACAATACGAAACCACGCAATGTTCCTTCATTGTCAATTGCTTTGGCAAGCATACCATCGTCGAATTCTTCAGTTTCCCAATTTACATCCACATCAACCGGTGCCGGTAAAACTGTAAGCGGTGCAGCCGGAGTTTTTACCGCAACCGGCATAGCAGGGTAATGTACATTTGTTTGTTGACCACTTAATGTTTTTGCTAGAGCGCGGGCTTGTTGCATAATTGGCATTACATATGGAAGCAGGGTACCGTTAACTTCCGCACAGTCACCAATCGCATAAATATCTGCTTGATTGGTTTCAAGTAAACTATTGGTAATCACACCACGGCTGGTTTGAATATTTGCACTTTGAGCAAGAGAAATATTCGGTTGTAAGCCAATCGCTGAAAGCACAATATCAGCAACCAAAGTCTGACCATTTGCCAATGTAACCGCGTAATCTTCACCGTTATTGATTTTACTGACTTTTTCAACGGTTGTGCCTAAGGCAAATTTAACACCCGCTTCTTCAAGATTCTGCTGGAATGCTGAAGCAATGTGTGAAGGTAATAAACGGCCTAATGGTTGAGGCGCTAAATCAATTACTGTTACATCATATTCGCTATGAAGTAAGTCATTGGCAAATTCACAACCAATTAAACCTGCACCCAAAATCACAACACGTTTATCTTTGCGCTGAGCTAGATTTTCTCGGAAAGAACGATAGTCAATGAGTGAGTTCACCACATGGATGTCATCACTACCATCACCAGCAATAGCAAGGCGAATCGGGTTAGCACCGACAGCTAAAATTAATTTTGAATAGGGTTGCTGAGAAATAACGCCGTCTTTTTCTAGAACAAGTTCATGACGCTCAGCTAAAATTTCTTTCACCCAAGTAAAAGGTTCAATACGCATATTGAGTTGGGCACTCATTTTTGCAGCATCACCTAATGGAATCTGTTCTGGGGCTTTTTTTCCTGCAAAAGCGTTGGATAAGGTTGGTTTTGCATAGTTCACCGCATCATCCGCACAAATCATCACAAGTTCTTGCTCTGGGTTAAGCTTACGGAATTCACGTGCTAAGGTATAACCCGCCATGCCTGATCCGATAATGACGATTGGATGCATTTTTTTCTCCAGAATTAGAATTGTTAATTTAAAACGGTGATTGGTGATATATAAAAAAGACCATGTAAATCATGGCCTTTTAATTTAAGACATTAGATTTCGATCATTTCGAAGTCAGCTTTTGAAACGCCGCAATCAGGGCAAGTCCAGTCATCAGGAATATCTTCCCATTTTGTTCCAGCTGCAATGCCGTCTTGTGGCCAACCTTCTGCTTCATCGTAAATCCATCCACAAACGATACATTGATATTTTTTCATGAGACTCTCCGCACTGATAAGTTTGCTCAAAGCTGCCTTTCAGTAAAACTATTCCATCTATTAATAATTTAACTACGATCCGCTCAATAATAACTAATGTCGCTTTGATCGGATATCAAATTTTTACGCAGTTCTACATTTAAAGTAAAGCATATAAGGGAGTTTAATCATTCATAAGCAAAGATGAATGGCATATCGAGACAAATAAATGGTTATTTAGGCAAAACTTCAACATAAACACATAATAAATCATATGTTTTTATAAGTTTATTCATGCAAGGAGGCGATGAGTGATATGAAGGGTTACAAAAAGAGCAAAGCATTTATATAAATAAAGTTCTTAAAAAAGTAATCTGGTTAATAAATGTACAAATAAATTAATGTTTATATAAAACAGAAAAGTTTATGGAACACTTAATTAACGGAGAATAAGGAAGTCGAATATGGAAACTCTAATATATGAAGTAGAAATTAATGCCCCTATAGAAAAAGTATGGGACGTACTCTGGAATAGTGAGACCTATAATGCATGGACGAAATTCTTTGCTCCAGATTCTTCAATGCGCACAGATTGGAAAGTCGGTGGTAAAACATATTTTCTAGACGGAGAAGGAAATGGAATGGTTTCGACCATTGAAGAAATGAAAAAGCCTGAAGTACTAATTTTTAAACATTTAGGAATGATTAAAGACGGGAAAGAAGACTTGGAAAGTGAAGAGGTGAAAGGCTGGAGTGGTTCGCTAGAAAAATATTTTTTAAGTCAAAATGGGGATACTACAACGGTAAAAGTAGAATTAGCCACCTTACCTGAGTACATCGGTATGTTAAAAAGTGGCTTCGTTCAAGGCTTTGAAGCTGTAAAACAAATAGCTGAAAAATAAGTTTCTGTAATTTAACTTGTTATCTTTTTACATAATAAGTTTTTTGAAAATTATGTGTCATACGTAAATTCAAGCAAAATATTTTTTATGAATTTTAGTAATGAGATCATTAAGACGAGAAGGATAAGCAAGACGATGATGGCCTCCGTCATAAGTTTCTATTGTCATATATGGTGACAGTTTTTCCTGTACTTGATACATATCAAGTTGCTCGTCTCCTAACTCTAAATAGGCCATTTTAGGGTTAGAGTGGTCAAGATCTTCGTCACAAAGGTGAGGGTAATCATTACGAAAATTAGGCGTAAGGCTTGGGTTGGCAACAATAACAGCTAATTTATGTTGAGCAGCAGTTTTCAAAGCCCAATAACCGCCGAGGCTATGACCGACTAATAAATCAGGTTTAATTGTTTCAATCGCTTGATGATAAAAGTCTTTAACTGAAGCATAACTCAGGTTGCGATAATCAACATCAATACAAAATTTTTCAGGATGTAAAATGGCATGAAATTTTGTTGATTCACGAGAAGAATCCAAGCCATGTAAAAATAGAATTTTCATTATTTACTACACAATCTCATAGATAAAGTAAAAGGCAAAATAGGCCTTTTCAAATCGAGGTTATTTGGATTTTTTTATATTTTACTGAAACCTAAAAAAAATGAACTTAGCGATTGGTCTAAGTAATTTTTATCATTCAATGTCCACTCAGATTGACGGCTTGGACTTTTTTCGTTTTTGTTTGATTGAAATCATTCGAAAAACCTCAGCAATCTGTTAAGCTATGCCACTTCATTTTTACTTAACCGAGGCAGAGATGACGCAACAAAACGCTCAATCGACTTCTGAACCAACTATTTCCGAAAACGATTTAATTGCACAGCGTCATGCCAAATTAAAGCAAATCCAAGATGTTGCAAAGGAAACTGGAAAGAGTCCTTGGCCAAATACATTCAAACGTGAACATTACGCTGCTGATTTACAAGAACAATTTAAAGATCAGTCTAAAGAACAAATCGAAAGCGCTGAACATGTTTATGTAAAAGTTGCTGGCCGTGTCATGTTAAACCGTGGTTCTTTCATGGTGATTCAAGACATGACTGGTCGTATCCAATTATATGTTGACCGTAAGGGTTTACCAAAAGATACGCTCGAAACTATTAAAGGTTTAGACCTTGGCGATATTATTGCTGCTGAAGGTTATATCGGCCGTTCGGGCAAAGGTGACTTATATGTACACCTTGAAGGTTTTGAACTTCTTACAAAATCGCTTCGTCCATTGCCGGATAAATTTCATGGTTTGAACGACACAGAAGTTAAATATCGTAAGCGTTATCTTGACTTAATTGTGAATGAAGAAACGCGAAAGACTTTTGAAATTCGTGCCAAAGTCGTTGCTGGTATTCGCGCATTTTTAACTAATGAACGTTTCATGGAAGTTGAAACGCCAATGATGCATGTGATTCCGGGTGGCGCGTCTGCACGTCCGTTTGAAACGCATCATAATGCTTTAGATATGCCATTATTCTTGCGTATCGCACCTGAGCTTTATTTAAAGCGTTTAGTAGTGGGTGGCTTTGAGCGTGTGTTTGAAATTAACCGTAACTTCCGTAATGAAGGGGTATCAACACGTCATAACCCTGAATTTACCATGATCGAGTTTTATCAGGCATATGCTGATTATAAAGACTTGATGGCTTTGACTGAAAACATGCTTGAAAAGCTAGCACTTGATATTTTAGGTACGACTGATGTGCCTTACCAAGGCGAAGTGTTTAGCTTTAAAGGGCCATTCAAGAAAATCTCTATGTTTGATGCGATCTTGGAGAATAATCCGCAGTTCACGCCTGAAAATGTAGGCGATCGTGAATTCCTTGCAAAATTTGTTCGTGAGGAATTAAAAGAAGAAGTTAAACCTGGTTTTGGTTTAGGTAAGCTTCAAACAATCGTATTTGAAGAAACGGTTGAGACTAAACTTCGTCAGCCTACTTTTATTACTGAGTACCCAGCAGAGACTTCTCCACTTGCTCGCCGTAATGATGATAATCCGCACATTACTGATCGTTTTGAGTTCTTTATTGGTGGCCGTGAATTGGCAAACGGCTTTAGCGAGTTAAATGACCCGATTGATCAGGCTGAACGTTTCCAAGCGCAAGTTGCTGAAAAAGATGCTGGTGATGATGAAGCAATGCATTACGATGCAGAGTTTGTTGAAGCACTTGAATATGGTTTACCTCCAACAGCGGGTGAAGGTATTGGTATTGACCGTTTGGTTATGCTTTTTGCAGATGCACCAAGTATTCGTGATGTGATTTTGTTCCCGCATATGCGTCGTAAAGAAGGTTAATTTAATCTTCAATGCAGAAAAAGGCAGTTTATACTGCCTTTTTTATTAACTATTTATATATAAAAAATACTTAAGTTATAGAAAACTTAAAACACCGTTAAAAAATGTAATTGCACAGTTTAACAATTGCAAATTTGCGATAAAAAAATTAATGTGTTGCTCATAAATAACTTTGAGAATTGTGCTGACATGTTTTTAAGAAAAACACTTTCGATTGCATTATTAGCAACTGCTTCATCGGCTGTTTTTGCACAAGGTTTAGTGCTTAATAATGATGATTTACGTACCGACTTAAACTGGTTGAATCAACAAGGTGTTATTAACATCAGCACTTCTACTTGGCCATTAAGTGGTGATGAAATTCAAAGAGCTCTCTCTCAAGCTAAAGTGACTCATCCAGCACAGCAAAAAGTTATTAATTCAGTTCTCAATGCATTAAAGGCAGATAATGATACAGTTAAAGTGGGTGCTTTTGCTGAAACTGATATCAAAAATATTCCTCAAGCATTTGGTGATAACCAAAAATCGCAGTACCAAGGTTCATTAGAGTTTAATGCTGGTGGTGAAAATTGGGATGCAAAAATCCGTGTAAACGCAGAAAAAGACCCTCAAATTGATAGTGGACATGACGTTAATGTCGAAGGTTCATATGTCGCTGGTAAACTCTGGAACCAGTGGCTTGTTGCAGGTCAAATTCCAACATGGTGGGGCCCTGGACATGATGGTAGCTTAATCCGAGGCGATGCGAGTCGTCCTGTGTATGGGGTAACTATGCAGCGTGCTGTACAAGACGCTTTTGAAAATAAATGGTTGTCTTGGATTGGGCCGTGGCAATACCAATTATTTGCTGGCCAGTTAGATGATTATAAAGCTGTTCCTCATGCTAAATTATTAGGTATGCGTGTAACTGCGCGCCCAGTTCCTGCTTTAGAAATTGGCGCCTCAAGAGCAATTCAGATTGGTGGTGATGGGCAACCAGATAGTTTTAAAGCGTACTGGAATGCGGTTATTGGTAAAGACAATGGTTGTACTGAAAATAGTTGTGTAGGTGAAGACAACGCATCTAATCAGTTAGCAGGTTTTGATGCTCGATTACAATTGCAACCTTTGTTTAATATTCCAGTTAGTGTTTATGGGCAATATATAGGTGAAGATGAAGCAGGTGGTTTGCCATCGAAGAAGATGTATTTAGCGGGTGCCGATTACTCTTCTATGATTAATAACATGCCTTACCAAATTTATGCGGAATGGGCCGATACGCGTACTAATGGCGATGTAAGAGGTATTTCATATAACCATCATCAATATACAGATGGTTATTACCAACATGGCTTCCCATTAGGACATGCGATGGGTGGCGATGGACAAATGTATTCAGTGGGTGGTGATATCCGCTTTGATGTCATGAACCGTTTAAGTGGTCGTGCTATGGTAGTTAAAGTTAATCAATCTAACTTGGCAATTAATAAAGCATTCCCTAAAGATGATGAAATTAAAGCGCTTGATTTAACTTGGGCACATTACATCAAACCTGATCTTCCATTAAAAATTAATGGTTGGGTAAGTGATTCTGACTTAGAAGGTAATGATGCGGGTGCATCAATTGGAGTGGAAATTCCTCTAGAGCGTAAAATGTTTGATTTCTAATTTTTAGTTAACCTTATAATAAGAAAGAGAGGCTACAAAGGCTTCTCTTTTTTATTGTTTTTAGAGAAATCCAAAGCACAGATCATGATTTGCTTAAGTTGACTACACCAGTTACGATTTTAAAGTTATAAGTGAATCAGCATATTACATGTATATGATGAATTTGAATATCAATATGAAAAAACAAGCAAAAGAAAACAGTTTTAAATCACTATAATGCATAACTAATGCTATAAGCCTCATAAAGGGCTTGTGGTTGGACTATTTATCACGAAAAATTGGAGTTGTTATGGCACTCGTTCCTCCACATGGTCTTCTAAGTGGTGGTGTAATACCGCTTCTAGATTTTATGGGCAAAATGGATAGAGAAGGGCGTGTTCATGACTGAATCAAGACTTACACATCTCAAGCAACTTGAAGCTGAGAGTATTCATATTATCCGTGAAGTAGCCGCAGAATTTGAAAATCCAGTCATGCTTTACTCAATTGGTAAAGACTCGGCTGTGATGCTTCATCTTGCATTGAAGGCATTTTATCCTGCAAAACTTCCTTTCCCTTTATTACATGTAGATACGGGCTGGAAGTTTAAAGACATGATCGCGTTTCGCGATAACATGGCAAAAACACATGGTTTTGATTTAATTGTTCATCAGAATAAAGAAGGCCGTGAAGCAGGAATCAACCCATTTGATCATGGTAGCTCAAAATATACAGATATTATGAAAACCCAAGCTTTAAAACAGGCTTTGGATAAATATCAATTTGATGCTGCTTTTGGTGGTGCACGCCGTGACGAAGAAAAATCACGTGCGAAAGAGCGTGTGTATTCATTCCGTGATAGTAAGCATCGTTGGGATCCTAAAAACCAACGCCCTGAACTTTGGAATCTTTACAATGGTAAAGTAAACAAAGGCGAAAGTATTCGTGTATTCCCATTATCAAACTGGACAGAGTTAGATATTTGGCAATATATCTATTTAGAAAATATTCAAATTGTTCCTCTTTATTTCTCTGCTGTTCGTCCTGTTGTTGAGCGTAGTGGTACGCTTATTATGGTGGATGATGAACGCATGCGTTTAAAAGAGGGGGAAGTTCCGCAAATGAAGTCTGTACGTTTCCGTACGCTTGGCTGTTATCCATTAACAGGTGCAGTTGAGTCTGAAGCTGATACATTGCCAGAAATTATTCAGGAAATGTTATTGGCAACAAGTTCTGAGCGTCAAGGTCGTATGATTGACCATGATGAAGCAGGCTCAATGGAAAAGAAAAAGCAAGAAGGCTATTTCTAAGACAGTTTCTAAATTTGTGGAGTTTGAGCAATGTCTCATCAATCAGACTTAATCAGCCAAGACATTCTGGCTTATTTAAAACAGCATGAACAAAAAGACCTGTTACGCTTTTTGACTTGCGGTAACGTAGATGATGGTAAAAGTACTTTAATTGGCCGTTTACTTTACGATTCAAAATTGATTTATGAAGATCAATTGCAAGCTGTAACACGTGACAGTAAGAAAGTGGGTACAACAGGTGATGCACCGGACTTGGCATTACTTGTAGATGGTTTGCAGGCCGAGCGTGAGCAGGGTATTACCATTGATGTAGCTTATCGCTATTTCTCGACTGAAAAGCGTAAATTTATTATTGCTGATACACCGGGACATGAACAATATACCCGTAACATGGCAACTGGTGCATCGACTGCTGATCTTGCAATCATTTTGATTGATGCACGTTATGGTGTACAAACACAAACTCGTCGTCATACGTTTATTGCAAGTTTGCTTGGTATTAAGAATATTGTTGTTGCCATTAATAAAATGGACTTGGTTGAATATTCACCTGAGCGCTTTACTGAAATTCAGATTGAATATGATGCATTCGTGAGCCAGTTAGGTGACCGTCGCCCAGCCAATATCTTATTTGTTCCAATTTCTGCTTTAAATGGTGATAACGTTGTAAATCCATCGGCTCATACTCCTTGGTATAAGGGCCAGACTTTGATGAGTATTCTTGAGTCTGTGGAAATTAGCCGTGAGTCAAATAAACATGAATTCCGTTTCCCTGTTCAATATGTGAACCGTCCTAACCTCGACTTCCGTGGTTTTGCTGGTACTGTTGCTTTAGGTGAAATTAAAGTTGGTGATGAAATTGTAGCGTTACCTTCTGGTAAGCGTTCTACAGTTAAAGAAATTGTTACTTTTGATGGTAACCTTGAGCAAGCAGTTGCAGGCCAAGCAGTTACATTAACGTTGAACGATGAAATTGATATTAGCCGCGGAAACGTGTTGGTACGTGTAGGTGAGCAACCATTAATTTCACGTAGCGTTCGTGCTTCTGTGGTATGGATGAATGAGCATCCACTTGTAAAAGGTAAGTTGTACAATATTAAGATTGGTACACAAACCGTTCCAGCAAAAGTGACGAACATACACTACCGTGTAAATGTGAATACACTTGAGCATACTCAGGTCGAAGAGCTTGAGTTAAATGCAATTGCGGATGTTGTGGTTGAGTTCGATGCTCCAGTCGTGTTTGACCGTTATCAAGATTCGCGTTACACAGGTTCATTTATATTTATTGACCGTTTAAGTAACGTGACTGTTGGTGCGGGCATGGTAGAGGCGGCTGTAGAATGGACTGCTCATAGCAATGCTGTTACTGCCGAAGACCGTGCTGCTCGTTTAGGTCAAAAACCTGCCGCTATTGGTGTTTCTGCACAATTAATTGAAAAAGCTCAAGCTTTAGAAAGTTTGCTGATTCAGCAAGGTGTAGTTGCAATTGCAAAAGCAAGCTTAACAGCTGAGCAATTGGTTCTATTACGTGAGACGGGCGTAGTAATTATCACAACTTCTGTGGAAGGTACAGATACAGAGATAACTGCTGAAACTGTGGAAGAAGCAGTAGAAAAAATCGTGGGATTGGTTCGTCTTTAATAGATTGAAAATGAGTTCTAAAAAACCCGCGTAAGCGGGTTTTTTTATTGAGTTTAGAAAATATTTTGAGCTTTTAAAGTTAAATATTCTCTTAAATCTTTAGGATAGTTCTGAATCATCTTTAAAAATGTATCTCGATCACCTTGATATAAGGCACGTGTTGCTTCTTCATAATTTGGCATATTACCTAACATGGCAGACATAAAACGATCGATGGCTTGTTTGGCGAGCATAATATTGCCTTCAGAATTTGGGTTATTTAACTCTTTATCAATTAACTTGCGAATCACTGCTGATGCACTCGCACTTTGTTGGTCTAACCAATCCCAATGTTTTTTCTGTAAAGTGATTTCACGCGAAATTACGCCAAGTTTAGGTCGTCCAACTTTTTTAATTTCTTCCGGCTCAGCATAACGTTGTTGAAATTCTTGTTCCGAACCAGAAAGGTCAAGATCAATTTGTTGACCTGTTTGATCATTAAAAATCAGAATATTTTCCGTTGTTTTCGGAAGTTCTTTGAGTTTTTTTGCAAGTTCAACAAGGGAGTCACTTGCAATAAACGTGCTTCCAATGAAAGCAGTATAGGTGATTTTAATATTCATTTTAGCTGCATATTTTTATCAGGGTAAAATAATATTATCAGGGTAAAACTAATTTGGCAAATAGTAAAATTCATAACCAAAGAATTATCAGGTTTTGTGAATGTAGTCTCTGAGATTAGGACTATAAAAATAATCAAGATAATCGACCATTTAAAATTTTGTTCTGCTTTAATATTGCTTTTATGAGAGAATGTGTCTTTAGTTGTATGTATAAGGACTCCTATGTTTGAGCAATCTCCTGAATCTTTAAGCGATATCGAAATTTTAGACATTTTACAGTCGATGAAAAAAGATAAGCTAGATACGGAAGCACATGAGATCATCCGTAGCGGGGGGAAAGCAGGACGTCAGGAAGCGCATAAACAGGCTTTGGTAGCACTAAATACAAATTTTGAAGAGAAATTTGTAGAGGCAGTTACTCTTGCACTAGGTTTAAATGCAGCTCAAGCTAAAAAAATTCGCTATAAAAAAGATCGAATTCGTATTTTAAAAGCGCGTGGTATTGATTATTTAGCTATTGATGGGGCAGAAACAGCGCAAGTTTTGGCACAAATTTCACAAGCAATTGTTCGTGAAGATGGGATAGTTACCCATGACTTACATGATATCTTTCCATTTTGGAAAGAAGGTTGGCCAATGGTGCAATTTGATAATGCCTATAAAATTTTAGAAGAAGATATTACCTTGCACTTTCATGCGTTCTTAGATGCCATGATTGAGTATGTGAATAAATAAAAAAAGCCCCAATTGGGGCTTTTATTTTTTTATAGCAGAATATGCTTAGATTGCACTAAAAAGTGGGAAAACACCAATCACTAAAGCTGTACCCATTAACACCATACAAGTAATAAATGCCCATTTAAAAGTAAATTTTTGATGATCTGCAAAATCGACTTTAGCAAGACCACATAACAAGTAAGTTGATGGAACAAGAGGTGATAATAAGTGTACAGGTTGACCTACAATTGAAGCACGAGCAATCGCTTCTGGGCTAATACCATAATGTGAAGCAGCTTCGGCAAGAATAGGCAATACACCATAGAAGAATGCATCGTTTGACATAAAGAACGTTAAAGGCATGCTTACCAACGCTGTAATTGGTGCAAGATATGGTCCCATGCTTGCAGGAATCATTGCGACAAATTCTTTAGACATCGCTTCAACCATGCCTGTGCCAGATAAAATACCTGTAAAAATACCTGCCGCAAAAATTAAACCGACAACAGCCAAGATACTATCTGCATGCATAGCGATACGTTTCTTCTGCATATCAACATCAGGGTAGTTGATGAGCATTGCAATACAGAACGCCAGCATGAATAACACTGACATCGGTAAAATACCTTTGATCAATGCAATCATAAGAAGAATGGTGAGTACCATATTTACTTTACGTAAATGTGGACGAGTTGCTTCTGGGTCTTTTGAAACTGTAATGTTATCACCATGGTGACTTTCAAGCTCAATCACGCCTAAACGTTTTTGCTCATAGCGACCATATAAATATGCCAAGAAGAATAACCAGCCAATACTAATCACCATTGGAAGAATCATTGGTACAAAGATATGGCTTGGGTCAACTTGGAGTGCACTTGCTGCACGGGCAGTAGGGCCACCCCATGGGGTCAGGTTCATTACACCACTACATAACAACATAAGTGCTGTCATGATCAGTGTATTCATACCGAGGCGTTGATAAAGAGGGAGCATGGCTGCCACGCAAATCATGTAAGTGGTTGAGCCATCGCCATCAAGAGAGACTAATGTAGTTAAAAAAACAGTCCCTAATGTAATTTTTAGGGGATCACCTTTAACTTTTTTCAAAATCCATTTAACCGGAGGATCGAAAAGACCTGCATCGATCATTAAGGCAAAATATAAAATTGCAAATAATAGCATTACGCCAGTAGGCGCAAGTTTTTTGATGCCATCTAGCATCATTTCACTGAGACCTTTAAGCTCGATATGGCTCAAGCTTTCAAAGTAGTGACCAAGGCCCCAGGCAATAAGAGAAAAAATAAATGGGATGAGAATTAAAGCAATAATAGGGCTTAAACGTTTGGACATGATTAAATACATGAAGCATAAAATCATACCAACACCAAGTAATGTCAGCATACAATCAATCCTTTGCCTTTAGTTTTACTGAACAAGTTTATTCAAAAACTCTGACCTCGATTATTCTTATGAATTTTTATTAAAAAGACAAATAATATATTTAGTTTATTTGGTTAATATATATTCACTTGGAAAGGTATATTTTGAAGAAATACTGAACATATATAATAATGGTATAGTCTATTTATAATGTATAGTGCTTATTATATATACTTATAAAACCTTTATCATGTTTGAAATTATCATGTATTTTTAAAAATTATATTCTGTTTGAATGCTGAAATGAGAAGTATACCCATTTACAATGCTTCTACTCCCTACGTTACATAACGAAAGTGAATCTGTAAATCTTTTATGTGCAAAATTTTATTTTAATTCAATTTAATTTTTTTATTTTAATGAATGAGTTAATTTATATATTTGAAATTTTGATTAGGATAATTAATTTAACTTTTAATATAAAATTATTTAAAAATAATAATTATCTTAAAAGGAATAAATTATTTATCAAAAAAATATCCTGCATTTGCAGGATATTTTGCACCAAAATAAATCAATTTTCATCAGGCGGAGAAGGTAAATCATTTTTTTCTAATACACGTGTTACTAATAGCTGATCAATTTTAAAATGGTCTACATCAACAACTTCAAATTTATAGCCACCAAATTCAACAAAGTCGGCTGGACGTGGGATTTTGCGTAAACGGTACATCATGAAACCAGCTAATGTTTCATAATTCTCTTCATCAGGTAGTTCATCCATTTCAAGCGCGTGCTTAAGATCTTCAATAGGTGTACTACCATCAATCAGCCAAGAATTATTATCACGTTTAATAATTTGCTGTTCTTCTTCCATAGGGGTAACCCAATCCCCCATAACAGTAATCATGATATCACTTAGCGTAATTACCCCAACGACAAGCGCATACTCATTAATTACAACAGCAAACTTTTCTTTTGTTGAGCGGAAACGATCGAGTAATTCTGATAGTGTTAAAGTATCAGGTATCATTAGAACCGTACGAATAGTCGATTCATTGAGCTGGGTTAAAGATTGGTTATTTAAAATACGTACAAGAATATCCTTAGCATCTACATAGCCAATCACTTGATCAATATTTTCGTTACAAACCAGAAATTTGGAATAAGGATATTCTGCCAGTTTTTGGCGAATGCTATCTTCATGTTCGTTAAGCGTAAAATAAACAACATTTTCACGCGTTGTCATACTTGATGGAACGGTACGCTCTTCAAGCTCAAATACGTTTTCAATAAAATGATGTTCTTGTTTTTGTAGTACACCTGCTTGAGCACCTGCATCCATCACTGCTGAAATATCATCAAAAGTAATATTGTCTTCGCGTGTGGTATTTACTTTAAACAAGCGGAATAGCAAATTGGCAATTGCATTAATTCCCCATGCTAGAGGTTTACAGATTTTGATAAAAATCTGAATAGGGTTAATTACACTAATTGCAATTTTTTCAGGTGCGATCATTGCCAAGCGTTTTGGCATTAAATCGGCAAATAAAATAAACAAAGAAGTTACCAATGTGAAAGATAGGGCAAATCCAATGGTTTGCGTCCACGGTCCTTCATAGAAACGGTCAACTAAGTTCACAAAAAAAGGACGAAACGCAGCTTCACCCAATATACCGCCTAAGATTGCAACAGCATTTAAGCCGATTTGGGACGCTGCAAAAAAGTCTGCAGATTGTTCTTGTAAATCAAGTACTTTTTGAGCACGTTCTTCGCCAGCTTCGGCTAAAATCTTTAACTTTACTTTTCTGGCACCAGCTAGAGCAATTTCAGTTAAAGATAAAAAGCCTGCTGCGATGATGAGCAGTACGATGATAATGATATTTTGAAAGAGACTCACAAATCACCCGAGGATCATCATTATTATGACTATGTTTTAACACAAAAAAGCGCTGAGGTAATCAGATTGATTGCTCAGCGCTTAAAGATAATGTTTGAAAGAGACAATTAAATTAAAACTTATTTAATAGTGGGAAAATTGTGAATTATTGGTTAGGAATTCACGATTTTCCTCTTCGATCATTTGGCGAGCAACAAATAGAATGAGTTGGCGTAACCAGCGATGAGCTGGGTGATGGTGCAATAATGGACACCAAGCCATTTTAAGTTCAAACTCAGGAATGTAAAACGGTGGATCTTTAATAACTAATTTTGGATTTTGTGCTTGTAAACGCGCCATTCGAGTTGGAAGAGTAGCGATCAAGTCAACATTTTGAGCAAGTAATGCCGGCATCTGATAGTGACGCGTAAATACAGAAATTTTGCGGCGTTGACCAATACGTTCTAATGCTTGATCAATCCAGCCCAAGCCACCTTGTTTATCTGGGTTTACCCCAAAGCCAACACCCATACCCGTTTTAGATACCCAAATATGTTGAGCATCTAAATAGCTTTTTAGATTTAAATGAGTCACAGCAGGGTGTTTGTCATTTAAAATACAGCTAAAGCTATCACGCCAAACCAAAACTTGGTGGAAGCTTTGCGGGATTTCATTGAAGCGGTTAATGGCTAGATCAACTTTACCCTGTTCCATGTCTCTATATGACACATCACTTGGAGTAAGAAAATCGAGTACAACGTTTGGTGCTTCTGAGCGGAGGGCTTTAACAAGACGAGGGACTAGGGTGGCTTCTGCATAGTCAGAAGTCATAATACGGAAAACGCGATTACTGGTATAAGGGCGGAATTCGGTACGCGGTTCCAAAATCATTGAAAGGTCAGAAAGAGCATCACGAATACGCGGTTGTAATTCAAGTGCACGTTCTGTCGGTGTCATCCCTTCAGATGAGCGGATCAGGAGAGGGTCATTAAATAAATTACGCAAGCGGCGTAAAATATTACTCATGGCAGGCTGAGTAACACCAAGCTGTTCGGCTGCGCGAGTAACGTTTTTTTCACGAAGAAGAACATCAAGATATATTAATAGATTAAGATCTACCCGCTCCAGATTCATAAAAAAAATACCGAAAATAAAACCCTAAAATTGTTTCAAATTATGCCATATTTAAAGAACATTGTGTGAAAAAATGATGAGAAAAACGACATTTTTTGTTGAAATTAAGTATGGGCAAAAAGTATCTCAAATGCTGGATTCTATTATCGTTGATCTATTTTTATTTTTATAATTATTGAACAAAAATATTTTCTTAATATTTAGTACTGTTCTAGCATATTGATTGACATTTTGCATTGGCAAAATTCGCCTAATTTACAATTGACTTTTTATATTAAAAATGAATGGAAAATTTTCAAAAACTGTATAAAAATAAAGCTTGGAGTGTTTTTTAATCAAAATTCTATACTCCTTTAGGATTATTTTGTTTTTATAAACAAAGTGTTATGTTTTTTAGTTTTACTTATAATATCGATTTATTGGTATATTTTTTAAATAAATACTGAAGATTAACGAAGGATATTGGATTAATTGATTGGCTAAGTCTAAGCTGTGTACATGAAGAAGCAGCTGGTGTCATAGGGAATTTTCATAACATGACTCTAGGCTTCGATCGATGAAATCCTAAAATGAATACAGGACAATATCATGACTACATATCAAACAGCGATTGATGCAGTACGTGAATTAAAAGCAAAATTCGGCAACACTTGGGCAGACATTAGCCCAGAAGATGCTGCTCGTATGCAACTTCAAAACCGTTTCAAAACAGGTTTAGATATTGCTAAGTATACAGCTGCGATTATGCGTCGTGATATGGCTGAATACGATGCTGATTCAAGCAAATATACTCAATCATTAGGTTGCTGGCATGGTTTCATCGCTCAACAAAAAATGATTGCTAACAAAAAGTATTTCGGTACGACAAGCAAACGTTATATCTACCTTTCTGGTTGGATGGTTGCTGCTCTTCGTTCAGAATTTGGTCCGCTTCCTGACCAATCTATGCACGAGAAAACTTCAGTGCCTGCTTTGATCGAAGAAATCTACACTTTCTTACGTCAAGCTGATGCAAAAGAATTAAATGACTTGTTCCGTGCTTTAAATAAAGCAAAAGAAGCTGGTGACTCTGCGAAAGTAGCTGAAATCACAGCTCAAATCGACAACTTCGAAACTCATGTTGTGCCAATTATTGCAGACATCGATGCTGGTTTCGGTAACGAAGAAGCAACTTACTTACTTGCTAAGAAAATGATCGAAGCTGGTGCTTGTGCGCTTCAAATTGAAAACCAAGTATCTGATGCAAAACAATGTGGTCACCAAGCTGGTAAAGTAACTGTTCCACACGAAGACTTCATCGCTAAGATCCATGCACTTCGTTATGCATTCTTAGAAATGGGTGTTGAAGACGGTGTTATCGTTGCTCGTACTGACTCTGAAGGCGCTGACTTAACTCAGAAGATCCCTGTAGTTAAAGAGCCAGGTGATATCGCATCTAAATATATTAGCTACTTAGATACTCAAGAAATTGATATCTCAGAAGCTCAAGAAGATGAGATCTTAATTAAACGTGATGGTAAATTACATCGTCCAACTCGTTTAGCTTCTGGTCTATACCAATTCCGTGAAGGCACTCAGATTGACCGTGTTGTACTTGACTGTATCACTAGCCTTCAAAACGGTGCTGACTTACTTTGGATCGAAACTCCGACTCCAAACGTACAAGAAATTGCACACATGGTTAACCGTGTAAAAGAAGTAGTTCCGAATGCGAAGCTTGTTTATAACAACAGCCCTTCATTCAACTGGACTTTAAACTTCCGTCAACAAGCGTACGATCGTTGGGTTGCAGAAGGTAAAGATGTATCTGCTTACGACCGTGCTAAATTAATGAGCGCTGAGTACGACAATACTGAATTAGCTGCTGAAGCTGATGAAAAAATCCGTACTTTCCAAGCTGATGCTGCGCGTGAAGCTGGTGTGTTCCATCACTTGATCACACTTCCTACATACCACACTGCTGCTCTTTCTACTCATGAATTAGCACAAGGTTACTTCGGTGACCAAGGTATGTTAGCTTATGTTGCTGGCGTACAACGTAAAGAAATCCGTGGCGGTATCGCATGTGTGAAACACCAAGCAATGGCTGGTTCTGACATCGGTGATGACCACAAAGAAATCTTCGCTGGTGAAAATGCACTTAAAGCTGGTGACGATGCTAAAAACACAATGAACCAATTCTCAGCTCACTAAGAATTGACTTCATAAAAAACCCGCTCATTTGAGCGGGTTTTTTATTTAAATTGAAAAATAGATTAATTTTCTTTTTTCAAAACATAATGTTCAGCTAAAGAACCTTCAACTTTTTTACCTTCCATATCTAGAGCGGTCGCGGTATTTTCACCAATAAAGAATTTACGGTTTTGAGCTTTATCATCTAAGGTAATAACAGAAGTATTGTCTTTATCGAAAGTAAACTTACCATGGGTTTCAAATGGGTTTGCATCACCTTTACCAAGATAGGTTTCTGTTAGCTCATAAGTTTTATCATCTTTTAACTCTAATTCAGTTTTGATGCCTTCACAGTCTGCACAAGGAAGCGTACCTTTATATTTACCATCCCAGTCTAAAGAATTCTCGGCTGTATGTGCTGTATCTACCGCTTCATTATTATTTGTTTGAGCAGTTTGTACAGGAGTAGATGCATCAGAGGTTGTTTCTGTTTTATTTTCATGTTTATTACATGCGACAAGAAGAGTACTCATAAGTGCAATTGCTAATAATGATTTTTTCATAATGAATAAAACCTCAAAAAATAAATATAAAGTACTGATAGGCTAGGAAAAAAGAATCGAAAATAAAAGCTCTAGTATGTAGCTTAATTTTAACAAAAGGTAAAGTGAGTAAAAATTGCACAGATTGGGGCTATATTTTTTTATATTTTAGTTGAGAATTAAAAGTATCCACTAAAGTGATTTAATGGATACTTTTAAAAATTTATGGTTGGGCAGAAACCCCACCTAAAGAATCGCACGCTGCTTTATAAAGTTGATATTGCTGTTCTACGACTTCATCTAAGGGCATTGCAAATAATTCTTCACCATTTTTATAGCTTTCTACATAAGAGGTCGCTTTTTCCTTACTCACCGCTAAAGATTGCTGGTAATAAGAGTTGATTGAACTTGTAGAAATTTCACTTGTTTCAATATTTTTACATTGAAAGTTATTTAAAAGTTTTTCTGCACGTTTGACCTCACTTGATTGGCCAAAAATACACCCAGTTAAAAATACAAACGGTACTAACACGAAAAAGATTTTCATGGGAAAAATTTATAAGAGCGAGGATGGGCGCTATTGTATAAATAATTCCATGCTTTACTGTGGTTTTATGTTAGACATTGATGATTTTTTGACTCATTAAAATAAAAAAATTGTTTCTAAGTTTGTAATAGCCACTTTTGCTTTTGGTGCATATTTTGCTTATTAAAAAAGCCATTATCAAAAATGAGCCAAAATGAATCGAATTCAACAAACTTTTCAGACTTCTTCAGCACCATTTTGGTATGCCCAGTTAGAACTGGGGTTTTGTTATGAAAACTCGCGCACCATAATGAGTCACAGAAAGCATTATGGCCCCGTTCGGGTGCAAAAAATGCTCTGGCCCGAAAAAACTGGGGTTTGTCATGCCATTATTGTTCATCCACCGGCTGGAATTGCAGGCGGTGATCATCTTACTTTTCAAATTGAAACAGAAGGGCAGGCGCATGCTGTAATTACCACACCGGGAGCGGGTAAGTGGTATAGAACAAATGGAAAACAGGCTTTCCAGCATATTTATTTGAATGTAAAAGATGATTCTATTTTAGAGTGGATGCCGCAAGAAACAATGCTTTTTGACGGTGCTTTAGCCCACTCTGAAACAGATATCCACCTTGAACAAACTGCAAGTTTTATTGGATGGGATATGTTGGTCTTGGGGCGGCAGGCTCGGGCTGAGAATTTTGTTCAGGGAAGCTATCACAACCAGTTTAAATTATGGCGTAAAAACAAGTTATTAGTTGCTGATACTTTATATTTTGAAGGGGGAGATCGCTGGTTAAGCTCGTGTTTAGGAATGAATAATCAGGCGGTGATGGCCAGTTTTTGGGCTGTGCCCCCTGAAAAATTCCGTTCTTCATTTTATTTAGAGCAACATATTGAACTCATCCGTGAACTCATTATGCGTATGGATGTTCCCGTGACGTTGACCTTATTAGAAGATGTACTATGTGCGCGTTTTTTAGGAAATGATGTACGACGATGTCATGACGCTTTCGCAGCTATACGGGCTAAATTAAGACGTTATTGGTTTGATTTAGATGAAGAATTTCCAAGAATTTGGAAAACTTAAGTTACGTTAAATTGCGTATTTTAAAAACGATTAAAACCGGTATGCTGCTTTTGAGCACGCATTTTGCTTAAAGAAAATTAGATGCTATTTAGGAAAGAGATATGGAACTCAATCCAACAGAAAAAGATAAGTTACTCATTTTTACTGCAGGCTTAGTGGCTGAGCGTCGTAAAGCACGCGGCTTAAAGTTGAACTATCCGGAAGCTGTTGCATTTATTTCTGCAGCCTTACTTGAAGGTGCACGAGATGGTATGACGGTGAGTGAACTTATGCACTTTGGAACGACTTTATTAAAGCGTGAAGATGTCATGGATGGCGTACCGGAAATGATTGCTGAGGTGCAGGTTGAAGCAACTTTTCCTGATGGTTCGAAATTAGTCACTGTTCATCAGCCCATTGTATAAAAGGAATACTTATGATTCCCGGTGAAGTTATTACTCCAGAAACTGATATTGAACTAAATATTGGACGAGAAACTTTAAAGGTTGTGGTGGCTAATCTTGGCGACAGGCCTATTCAAGTCGGTTCGCATTTTCATTTCTATGAAGCAAACGATGCCTTACAGTTTGATCGCGAGGTAGTCAAAGGTTTTCGGTTAAATATTGCAGCAGGCACAGCAATACGTTTTGAACCGGGACAAAGTCGAGAAGTAGAGCTTGTTGCTTTAGCTGGTAAGCGAGAAGTATATGGTTTTGCTGGTCGGGTAATGGGCAAGCTGGATTAAAGATAACAACAATAATGAAAAGATGAGTAATAAGTTATGAAAATGTCACGTCGTGCATACGCAGAAATGTTTGGTCCAACGGTTGGTGATCGTATTCGTTTGGCTGATACAGCGCTTTTTATTGAAGTTGAGCAAGACTTAACGACATATGGTGAAGAAGTTAAATTTGGTGGCGGAAAAGTTATTCGTGACGGGATGGGACAATCTCAGCTTCTAGCTGATGAAGTTGCCGATACAGTCATAACCAATGCTTTAATTGTGGATTGGTGGGGAATTGTTAAAGCCGATGTGGGCTTAAAGAATGGACGAATCTGGAAAATTGGGAAAGCTGGAAACCCTGATATTCAACCCGACATTACCATTCCTTTAGGTGCTGCGACAGAAGTAATTGCAGGTGAAGGACAAATTTTAACAGCTGGTGGTATTGATACTCATATTCATTGGATCTGTCCTCAACAAGTTGAAACTGCACTAATGTCGGGTACAACAACAATGGTGGGTGGTGGGACAGGACCTGCGGCAGGTACTTCGGCAACGACAGTGACTCCAGGGCCTTGGCATATAGCGACCATGTTGCAGGCGATTGATGATTTGCCTATGAATATTGGCTTGTTAGGTAAAGGGAATTTAAGTTTACCTGACCCCATTCGCGAGCAAATTAAAGCAGGAGTAATTGGGTTAAAACTACACGAAGATTGGGGTTCAACACCTGCGGCTATTGATAACTGTTTGAGCGTTGCAGATGAGTATGATGTACAGGTCGCAATTCATACGGATACTTTAAATGAAGGTGGCTTTTTAGAAGAAACGCTAGCGGCATTTAAAGACCGTACGATTCATACGTACCATACCGAAGGAGCGGGTGGTGGGCATGCTCCCGACATTTTAAAAGCAATTGGGCAAAGTAATGTGTTGCCATCTTCGACCAACCCAACACGACCTTATACGATCAATACCATTGATGAGCATTTAGATATGCTCATGGTATGCCACCATTTAGACCCAGCAATTGCTGAAGATATTGCTTTTGCAGAAAGTCGTATTCGTCGTGAAACCATTGCTGCTGAAGATATTTTACAAGACTTAGGCGCAATTGCCATGATGTCATCTGACTCTCAGGCAATGGGACGTGTGGGTGAAGTGATTTTACGAACTTGGCAAACTGCCCACAAAATGAAAGTACAACGTGGCCCATTAGAGGGTGATAATGAGTTTCATGATAACAATCGCGTTAAACGCTACATTGCCAAATATACAATTAACCCGGCAATTACCCATGGTTTAAGCCATGAAATTGGTTCGGTTGAAGTCGGAAAACTTGCTGATTTAGTGTTATGGAAGCCTGCGTTTTTTGGCGTGAAACCTTCCATGATCATTAAAGGTGGCATGATTGCAGCAGCGCCAATGGGTGACATTAATGCTTCAATTCCTACACCTCAACCAGTGCATTATCGCCCAATGTTTGGTGCTTATCCACGTGGTGTACATAACACCTGTATTACCTTTTTATCTCAAGTCGCAATTGATGAAAAAGTTGCTGAGAAGCTAAACCTTAAAAAGTTAATCAGTCCCTGTAAAAACACGCGTTCAATTACCAAAGCCGATATGAAACACAATACATATTGTCCTGTTATGCAGGTTCATCCTGAGACTTACGAGGTGCGGGCCGATGGTGAATTACTAACGTGTGAACCTGCTGACGTATTACCGATGGCACAACGTTATTTCTTGTTTTAATGAATTTATAGAGGTGATTTGCCTCATTACCTTATATATGAAAGAAATAAGTAAGGAGAGAAAAGCTAAATGAAAATTTACACCCAACGTCTTGAAGATATTTCTCCTGATCAGGCATTTGAAACGGTTGAGCTAACGTTTGATACCCGCCAAAAATCACGTTTTCGAGCGGCTTTGGCGAGTGGCGTAGATATTGGTGCGGATTTGCCACGTACCGGCATTTTGCGTAGTGGTTCATATATTGCAACGCAAGAAGGGGATGTATTACGTGTCGATGCCAAACCTGAACGGTTAATGCAAGTCACTGCTCAGACTGAATTTGATTTGCTTAAAGCGGCTTATCATTTAGGTAACCGACATGTGCCATTAATGCTGACACCAACAGCTTTATATTTTGAGCCTGATCATGTGCTTGCAGAAATGGTGGAAGGTTTGGGGCTTGCTGTGACAGAAACCGATCATCCGTTTGAACCTGAAAGCGGTGCCTATGCACAGCATAGCCATGACCATCGTTTAAGTCCAATCAAAGCCTTACACCATGTCCACTCATAATGCTGCGCAATTACTGCAACTGCTGACATTGTCTTCTACGGCATTGCCAGTTGGAGCATATTGCTATTCGCAAGGTGTGGAAACCGCCATTGATATTGGCTTAATAAACGATGAATCCTCGGCAATTGCTTACTTTGAAGAAGTGCTTGAAATGCTGCTAGTACGCTTTGAGTTGCCTGTACTTAAACGCCTTATGCAACATTATGATGACCCAGATCAGTTTCTAATTTGGGCACATTTGTATAAGGCAAGCCGAGAAAGTAAAGAGCTTTTGGCCGAATCTCAGCAACTCGCATTTTCTTTAAATGCATGGATTAAAGATGTTTTAAAGAAAACAGTTGAGGTTAAAAAGCAGTTTGGATTTGTGCCTGTCTATGCGCAGCTTTGCGGTCGTTTAGAACTTAAAGAGGTGGATGTACTTACGGCGTATACCTTTACCGTTTTAGAAAATCAGGTTTTAGCCGCAGTAAAAACTGTCCCATTGGGCCAAATGGCAGGACAAAGAATTTTATGGCATTTGCATGGGCGAGTACCACAAGCTGTAGAGAAGGCTTTAAAACTTAAAGATGAGCAATTGAGTAGTGCTTTGCCGCGCTATGCCATGCTGAGCATGAAACACGAAACTCAATATTCACGGTTATTCAGATCTTAAGTTTAGGAAAAAGGATAAAAAATCATGACAGAACGTAGTCCATTACGAGTCGGAATTGGCGGACCAGTCGGTTCAGGTAAAACAGCACTTACGCTTAACTTATGCCGTGCCTTGCGTGATAAATATAATATGGCAGTAGTGACAAATGATATTTATACCAAAGAAGACTCAAACTTTTTAACCCGTAATGAAGCGATGTCACCAGATCGTATTGTAGGTGTCGAGACAGGTGGTTGCCCGCATACAGCAATTCGTGAAGATGCTTCAATTAATTTAGCTGCGATTGATGATCTGTGTGAAAAATTTGATGGCTTAGAACTCATTATTATTGAAAGCGGTGGTGATAATTTAGCGGCAACATTTAGCCCAGAGCTTTCTGATTTAACTTTATATGTCATTGATGTAGCAGGTGGCGAAAAGATCCCTCGTAAAGGAGGACCGGGTATTACCAAGTCAGATTTACTGATTATTAATAAAACTGACCTCGCACCTATGGTGGGAGCAAACCTTGATGTCATGGACCAAGATGCAAAACGCATGCGTGGTGAAAAGCCATTTTTATTTTCAAACATGAAAACACAAGATGGGCTTGAAGAAATTATTCAATTTATTGAGAAGCAAGGGCTGTTTAAGGCTTAAGGAGTAACTATGAACTTCATTAAAAAATGGAGCGTTGGGCTCCTTAACATGTTACCTGCGTTAGCTATGGCTCATCCGGGGCATGACCATGTACATTCAGGTTTTATAGCAGGCTTTATTCATCCGTTTACGGGGTTGGATCATTTAATAATGGCTTTAGGCTTTGGTGTCTTGCTTTGGTCGGCAGCCAAACAGTGGAAAATTGCTGGCGTCATCACTTTAAGTATCACCTTAGTGATTGGCTTTTTGGTAGGTGCTCAAGGTTTGGTACCCGCCAATGTTGCTGAATACGGTATTGTTGCTTCTTTAATTATTACAGCGATTGCGCTATGGACAAAATCAAATCGTATTTTACCTATCGCTGCCGCTTTACTCGCAAGCTTTCATGGGATAGCTCATGGTGTTGAGTTAGCACATGCAGGGCATATCGTGGCGTTAGTAACCGGTATGGTTACTGGTATGGCACTTATCTATTGTGGTGGGCTTGCACTCGGTGCAGTATTTACACGTTATGTGCCATATGGCAAAAAAATTGTAGGTGCCTGTGCAGCACTTGTTGCAGTGATTGGTTTGAGTTAATTAAAACTTTGTAGCGAAAAAGGTAGCTTAAGGCTATCTTTTTATTCGCTTATTTTTTGGTAAAGCCCTGCATGGACTGTACCAGCTTTGGTTGTTTTAACTTGCTGCCATGTTGCAGGAAGGTGAAGCTGAGATAAATCTCGGTCAGCTTCAACGTAAATGTACCCATTATTTTTAATATGTGAGTCTGCCAAGTGAGCAAGCTCTTGCCATAAATTAAGACTATAAGGAGGGTCTAAAAAAACGACATCAAACTGTTCTTTTAGGCGTGGTAAGGCTTGTTGAGCAGTTGCATTAATTAAATGGCAATTCTGCGCTTTGAGCAATTGAATATTATCTTTTAAAAATCGTGCCTGAGTCTTATCTGGCTCAATCATATAAACAGATGCAGCACCGCGCGATAATGCTTCAAAGCCTAATGCCCCAGAACCTGTACAGATATCGAGAACATGAGCGTTTTGAATGTCCCACATGAGCCAGTTAAATAAAGTTTCGCGGACACGATCGGGAGTTGGTCTTAATCCTTCAATACTGGCGAATGGTAAAACTCGTCTTTTCCATTCGCCCCCAATAATGCGTAATTGATTTTTCATTATTCATCGACCTCGTTTGTAGCAGGACGAGTTGGTGTTGCCTGTGGAGTAGAGGCTGCTGCGGAAGTCGGAGCAGAGGTCGCAGGAGTAGAGCTGGCACTTTCATTACCACTTGGGAGTTCACCCGGTTTAATTCCAGCGGTCATCAAGCCACCATTAACCTGATGGTTGGCTGGTCGAATCGGATTTTTCTTACGGGTTAATAACCAGTAATCAAACACGGGTTTAGCAAGTTGGGCTGCTGAACCACCATGACGGCCATTTTCCCAAATAACTGCAATAGCGATTTCGGGTTTATCAGCCGGAGCAAAGCCAACAAAAAGACCATGGTCAAGTTGGCGTTCACTAAGCGCAGCTTCGTTATAACGTTTGCCTTGAGCAATACTTTTAACCTGTGCTGTACCTGTTTTTCCGGCAATTTGATATAGCGGTGTACGGATGCCACGACCAGTACCTGATTGAATTACATCAATCATGGCTTCTCGCATTTTTACCCAATCTTCATCTGTACCATTGAAATTAATTTTTCCATCAGGTGCATTACGTACGGTAAAAGGTTTTGCACCATGGGTTGCACGTAAAACATGGGGAACTACATGCGAGCCGTGGTTCGCCGTAATGGCAGTTGCCATGGCGAGTTGTAAAGGAGTTGCGGTAAATGCACCTTGACCAATACTTACTGAAATCGTTTCACCTTTCATCCATTTGGATTTGCGTGTACGCATTTTCCATTCAGGATTTGGATATAAGCCTTCACTTTCACTTGGTAAATCGACACCTGTTTTTTGGCCAAAGCCAAATTGGCGCATCCATTGGTTCATCTGATCGATGCCCATTTGATTAGCCAAAATATAAAAATAGGTATCACAAGACATGATAATGGCTTTGTGCATGTTCACAATGCCATGACCGGTTTTTTTCCAGTCACGGAATTTGTGTGAGTCACCCGGTAAATGGAAATAGCCAGGGTCGGAAATAGCAGTAGCCCAATCAACAATTCCATAATGTAAACCGCCCATCGCTTCCATTGGCTTAATGGTTGAACCAGGAGGGTATACACCTTGTACTGCACGGTTATAAAGAGGCTGATCTATATTGTCACGTAGAGAACTATAATCTTTATGATTAATACCCGTCACAAATAAGTTAGGGTTAAAGCTTGGGCTTGAAACCAACGCAAGAATTTCACCAGTGCGTGGGTCTATCGCAACAATTGCACCACGTCGACCAGCGAGTTGTTGTGATGCGACAACTTGCAAACCATAATCTAATGATAAGTAGAGATCATTACCACGAGTTGGGTCTTTACGGCCTAGGTGACGCAAAATATTACTATGAGCATCTGCTTCTACAGACTCATAACCAGGTGTTCCATGAAGTAAATCTTCATAGCTTTTTTCTACACCAATTTTACCAATCAGGTTTGTTCCAGCATATAAATCTTTATCAATACTTTTTAATTCTTTATCGTTAATACGGCCAACATATCCAATCACGTGAGCAAATAAATCACCATGTGGATAATAGCGCGTCATTTGGGTTTCAATTCTAACCCCGGGGAACTTGTATTTAACTTCACTAAACTTGGCAATATTTGTCTCGGTCAAATTCAGTTTAATGGCCACACGTTCAGTTTTACGTGCTGTTTTAATGCGGCTTTTAAAACGATCTACATCTTCTTGAGTGAGTTCTAAAATAGGCTGTAATTGTTCAATAACGGTATCAACGTTCTCAACATCTGCTTTACTTAATGTTGCGGTAAAAACAGGGTAGTTATCTGCCAGTAAAACCCCATTGCGGTCATAAATATAACCACGAGCAGGTGGAAGGGGTTGTAGGCGAATACGGTTTTTATCCGATGCCGTCGAGAACTCATCATAATGAAAAATTTGTAGATAAGCGTATCGGCTGGCTAGTACCAATAAACAGATAATCACAAGCCCTACGGCAAAAAATATACGACCTCGATAAATGCGCTTTTCTTGCTGGATATCTTTTAAAGGAAAGTGCTGTTTCATACGGATCGACTTAATGACATAGGGTGAGAAAAATAGCTGCTTATTCTAACGCAAGCGCACTTAAAATATCGCATATTTTTCAAAGTTTCAGTGAAGAGGCAAATTGGCTTTTTTGACTTTGTAGACAACAAAATTGTAGAGTCTTGTATATAAGAAGCAAAATAATTCTGTTAAAGTCTCTCATTCAATAGAATAGGGTTGTTCTCACCATACGATTAGGGAAAATGGAGAAAATAATGAGAAAAATTTATCCCTTACTTGCAGTTTTGACAGTAAGCAGTTGGGCACATGCTCAAGATTACTCATTTCTTCCAGAAGCAAAATTAGCAGATCATAAAGCATCTACCTGGAATGTAGGCGCCGGTTTTACACAAAAATTGTTACATCTCAATGGTGAGTGGGTAAATCCTTATGGAATTGTTTATGCAAAAGTTGGTGCATTTTTAAATGGCGATAAAACTGCTGGAGGACAAGTCGGATTCCGCTATCCGTACTACCTTACTGGAACAGATAAAAATGGTTACTATATTGGCTTTTACGCTGGACATCTTGATAGCAAATCGGTTGATGGAGATTATAAATCTCGTTTAGGTGCTGGTGTTGATTTGGCATATGTATTGTTGAATTCAGAAAGAATTAGTACGTTTAGTGTGGGTATCGGCGCAGCGGAAAAATTAACGGACCAGAATGGTGATGTTGCTGCAGATACTAAACCACAAATTCAATTTTCTTATTCTCTAAGTTTTGGTTTATAAAACAAAGCAGTTTATCGTTAACTCGCCATAAGCAGAGCACAAATAAATACGAGAGTCTTACATGTTAGAGTACGTCAGCGGATTGTGGCAGACCTTTTTACACAGACCTGATTTTTGGGCCGTTTTGAGTATCATTCCGGTCACTGCCTTTGTCACATGGGCACATGTGTGGATGGCTTTAAAAATGGTGTTTTACCCAATCAAGTTTTGGGGATTTCATTTAGGTCCTTTACCAGTCGGCTGGCAAGGTATTGTGCCACGTAAAGCTGGACGTATCTCTGGAATTATTACCGATAATACTTTATCCAAGTTAGGTTCTTTGCGTGAGTTTTTAGAGGCAATGGACCCTGAAGACATGGCACGTATTATTGGTGAGCAAGTCGGATTTGAACTTGAGCATTTGATTGATGAAGTGATGATCGATCGTAATGCAGTGCTTTGGGAAAATTTACCTTATTCGATTAAACGCCGTATTTATGCTCAAGCGCATAAGCAATTACCAGGTGTACTCAGAGAATTAGTGACTGAGCTGACTATGAACGTTGAGTCACTGGTTGATATGCGTGAAATGGTGGTGAGCCAAATGGAAGGTGATCGCCGTTTAATGGTACGTATGTTTTTAAAAGTTGGACAAAAAGAAATCAACTTTATTTGGCATATTAGTGCTTTAATCGGGATGTTCTTTGGTGTTTTCCAAATGGTAGTCTGGTTTGTGGTGCCTTGGCATTGGACAGTACCGTTTTGGGCGTCTATTTGGGGCTTTTTAACTAACTGGATTGCAATCTGGATGGTATTTAACCCGATTGAACCGCATTACATTCGTTATCCGCAAATATTTAGATTAACAAAAGATCGTAAGTTCCCTTGGATTGTACCTGTTTTACGAATTGGTACTTATAATGTTCAAGGGGCTTTCATGAAGCGTCAAGAAGAAGTTTCAGAAGTCTTCTCAAGCGTAGTGACAGAAGATCTGATTACGTTAAAATCAATTATGACAGAAATGATGTATGGTTCACGCAAGGACAAAACGCGTCGTATTGTTAAACGTCATATTAACGAAATCATGGAAACTCCACTTGTTCGAACATCTTTACAGCTTTCTTTAGGCCCAAGAGAGTATGCAAGGTTAAAGACGGACTTGATTGATCGTTCAATTGAAATTACGATGGGACCGGTATGTGACCCTGCACTAAATGCAAGCCGGGCACAGAAGATTTTTCAAATGTTTAAAGAGCGTATTCGTGAACTAACACCAAAAGAGTTTCAGAATTTGTTACGTCCAGCATTTCAAGAGGACGAGTGGATTCTTATTGTACTAGGTGGGGTAACCGGATTTATTGCTGGTACAATACATTTGTTTGTGGCTTTCTTATAATTCGAAGTCGGGCAGGATCTATTGAAGATCAATGAAACTAAATCTGCCGGACCTCACATTCATTGTTTTAAATGAGGATGTTTTTTATGCGCATTATCTTACTCGGACCACCTGGGGCAGGCAAAGGTACTCAGGCTCAGTTGATCTGTAAGCGCTACAATATCCCACAAATTTCAACCGGTGATATGCTCCGTGCTGCAATTCGTGAAGGTACTGAATTAGGTTTAAAAGCTAAAAGTGTGATGGAATCTGGCGGTTTAGTTTCAGATGAACTCATTATCGGTTTAGTAAAAGAACGTATTGCTCAACCTGACTGCGTGAATGGTTGTATTTTCGACGGTTTCCCACGCACTATTCCTCAAGCAGAAGCTTTGGAAAAAGAAGGGATCAGCATTGATCATGTAATCGAAATTGATGTACCTGATGAAGAAATCGTAAAACGTCTTTCTGGTCGTCGTCAGCATCCAGCTTCTGGTCGTGTTTATCACGTTGTATACAATCCACCTAAAGTGGAAGGTAAAGATGATGAAACTGGTGAGGATCTTGTTCAACGTCCAGATGACCAAGAAGAAACAATCCGTAAGCGTTTAGCGTCTTATCACACTGAAACAGAACAATTGGTTGGTTTCTACCAAGGTCGTGCTGCTTCTGGTGAAAATGCGCCAACTTATGACAAGCTTGATGGCTTACGTACAATTGAAGATGTACAAAAAGATTTGTTCAACATCTTAGACAAATAATTTAATATTATTTGTAATACCGAGCCCTCTTTGTGAGGGCTCTTTTCTTTCATTATGTGCAGGAGAATGATTTGAAAATCATTTTGATTTTGGTGGTATTGCTGAGTCTGGCACTATTGTTATTTTTACTGTATCAAAGCTACAAAATGCTGAGAAAAGTACAAAAACAAGCGAAAGAAGAAAGAAAACAGCAAAAGCGTTTAAAGTAACCAAATTGGGTATAAGCTATACCCAACTTTTATTCTGCCTCAATATTTTTAACCGCAATTTGTTTTTGAGCACCAAACTCAAAGCGGTCCGGCCAGTTACATACATCAGCAACCACGCACTCTGAACATTTTGGTTTACGGGCAATACAGCAGTAACGACCATGTAATATCAGCCAGTGATGTGCATCTAAAATAAATTCTTTAGGAATGACTTTTACTAGGCGATGTTCAACTTCCAGAACATTTTTACCTATTGCTAAGCCCGTCCGATTTCCAACACGGAAAATATGTGTATCGACAGCCATTGTCGGCTGACCGAATGCGGTATTTAAAACTACATTGGCTGTTTTACGGCCTACACCTGGCAAAGCTTCCAAATCTTTTCGGTTACTTGGAACTTCACCGTTAAACTGCTCCATTAAAATCTTACAGGTCTTGATAACATTTTCGGCTTTTGCGTTATAAAGACCAATCGTTTTAATGTATTCTTTTAACCCGTCTACGCCTAAGTTATAGATTTTTTCAGCGGTGTTCGCAACAGGATAGAGCTTATCAGTTGCTTTGTTGACACTAACGTCGGTTGCTTGTGCCGATAACATAACGGCAATGAGCAATTCAAATGGTGATGAATATTTTAATTCGGTCTGTGGAGAAGGTCTTTGTTCACGAAGGCGTTCAAAGAAAATTTGAATCTGCTTTTTCGTCATATTTTTGACGGCCATTCAGACCTCCTGTAATTGAATGAGTTGCTGTTGTAGTTCATCAAGTTGAAGACGCTTTTTGGCATCTTCTCGAACACTGAGCTGCTTTTCCAACTTTTTAATTTGTGTACGAACTTTCGCTAATTCAATTGTGGTTTTTGCATCGTTTACAATCGCTTCTTTTGGCTTCTCGATGAGCTCAATTGAAGGTAAATCATCAAGTGCTTGAGAGAATTGTGCAAACAGCTGGGTATCGATTTCAGCACGTACAACAGGGCCTTTGCGGTGAATACGGCGTTTTTCTTCACGTTGAATATGCGCGTAATAACGTTGTCGTAAATCATTTTGCTCCACAATACGTTGCTGTTCGCTTGGCAATGCTTGAGTGTCTTCGACCAGATCAATACAGTCAACTGGGCAGGGTGGAATACATAACTCACAACCTGTGCATAGATCAGTCAAAATTGTATGCATGAGCTTACCACTACCAATAATGGCATCTACTGGGCAGGCATTAATACATTTTGTACATCCGATGCATTCATCTTCGCGAATAATTGCCTTCATACGTTGCGGGCGTCCATCCGCCTGTACAGGCCAGACACTCGTTTCAGCAGGTAATAATGGGCGATTTAATAATTGTGCCAGTGCATCGGCCACTGGCTGTCCACCAGGAACACATTTATTTGCTTCTTCACCTTCAGCAATGGACTTTGCGTAAGGTAGACAGCCGTCACGGTGCCCACACAGACCACATTGTGTTTGTGGTAATAACGCATCAATCTCGCGTATGAGAGAAATAGATGGATTCATAGAGGAAAATAGCTTGCTTAAAACGATGCGATAATGAAGAAAAACCTAAGTAAGGTCAATGGATTTTAACGAATTTATTGGCTTTTTGATTGACCTAAAATGTCGCTAATATTGCACAATAATAGATCAATAAAAGTGAAAAGATAAATGACTATTATTGATTGTTAGACAGTTTTTCTAAAAATAAGTTTATGATAATTAAGAAAAATAAAATAATTTAAAATAACTATTGTTAAAATTGATGGAAAGGGATTTAATATTTTGCTGCTAAATGATGCATTTTAAAATGTATTGCACCAATTTAATTCATTACTATGCTGAGGACCGTGCATTGAAATATAACAACCTGAATGAATTCCTGAATTACGTGCAAGCGCGTGATCCGCATCAACCTGAGTTTTTACAAGCTGTCGAAGAGGTCATGACAAGCTTGTGGCCATTTATTGAAAAAAATCCAGAATATGCCGAGCAGGGATTGCTAGAACGTTTGGTGGAACCAGAACGCGTGATCCAATTTCGCGTTTCGTGGATGGATGATAAAGGGCAGACTCAAGTTAACCGTGCTTTCCGTGTTCAATACAATTCAGCAATTGGTCCATTCAAGGGTGGTATGCGTTTCCATCCGTCGGTCAACCTATCTATTTTAAAATTTTTAGGGTTTGAGCAAACTTTTAAAAACTCGCTTACAACTTTGCCAATGGGTGGAGGAAAAGGGGGGTCAGATTTTAACCCTAAAGGTAAATCTGATGCTGAAATTATGCGATTCTGTCAGGCACTTATGATTGAGCTTTACCGTCATTTAGGTCCAAATACTGATATCCCTGCTGGAGATATTGGTGTGGGTGCACGTGAAGTAGGTTATATGGCTGGCATGATGAAAAAGCTCAGTAATGACACGGCATGTGTGTTTACAGGTAAAGGAATTTCATTTGGCGGTAGCTTAATGCGCCCTGAAGCAACAGGCTATGGTACGGTTTATTTTGCAGAAGAAATGCTAAAAACACGTGGGCAGTCTTTTGCTGGTAAAACCGTTTCGATATCTGGTTCTGGTAACGTTGCGCAGTATGCTGCTGAAAAAGCAATGTTCTTAGGTGCAAAAGTGGTTACGCTATCGGACTCAAATGGTACCGTTTATTTAAAAAATGGTTTTACAGATGAGTTACTAGCTGAAGTTATGGAACTCAAAAACGTTAAACGTGGCCGTATTTCAGAATTTGCTTCTAAGCATGGCTTTGAATATTTTGAAGGGAAGACACCTTGGCATATTCCTGTAGATATTGCCTTACCATGTGCAACACAAAATGAATTAACTGGCGAAGATGCCAAAATGCTCATCGCTAATGGAGTAATTTGTGTGGCTGAAGGCGCTAATATGCCATCTACACTTGAAGCTGTTGAGCATTTTATTGAAGCTAAGATTTTGTATGCGCCTGGTAAAGCTTCTAATGCGGGTGGGGTGGCAACGTCTGGTTTAGAAATGTCTCAAAATGCGATTCGTTTAGGCTGGACACATGCTGAAGTCGATGAACGCTTACATGCAATTATGAAAGATATTCATGCCAACTGTGTTAGATACGGTACTAAAGAAGATGGTACTGTGAATTATGTAGATGGTGCCAATATTGCTGGTTTTGTAAAAGTTGCTGATGCGATGCTTGCACAAGGTATCTATTAAAATATAGAAATAAAAAAATCCGATGCCAAAGCGTCGGATTTTTTTAGTCTAAAACTTATTTTTTAGGCTTTTTAACGAGTTCTTGTTCTACAACCATATCTAACACATCTGCTTGGCTAGATTGATCTGCTGCTGGATTTTTCACTTCAAAACGTTTTACACGTAAGATTACGCGTTGGTTTGGATTGTGTTCAAAACCTTCGATTTGACCGTAATATAATGACCAGTTTTTGTCAGCATAAGTTTTTACGCCTTTGTCATCATATTTAACTTCACGAACTTGCAAGCAAGTTTGTGGTGCAACACCTGTGCAAGATTTAGTTTCTGGCGCTACTTCAAGGAAAACAGTTTTACCTTCAGATTGATATTTTGCTTCAGGTGTCATTTTACCTGTGAACGTATATTTTTGGCCTTGAGCGTCAGTTACTGTCAATGTTGGTTGATCAACATTTGTTGTATTGAGTTCAAATGGAATTGCACGTTTTTGGAAGAGGCTGCTAGAGAATTGTTCCTGTTTCATTAAAGCAGGTTCACAAGCCATCATAGTTGACATGACATCAGTCGTTACAATCGTATTGTTTTCAACTTTCCAAGTGGTGCCTTGGCGGTTACAACCTGTATCAATTGATAAACGGTCGTTTGTAAAGTTAAGAACAATCGGCTTTTTAGTATTTTCAGGTTGGTATGACCATGAATAATCAGTTAAAGCTTGAGTATTAGTTGCTTTTTCGCCTTGGAAAATATGCTTTTGACCTGCTTTATCTATCACGCTTAAGATTACCTGACCATTGTTATTACTAATTTCGATTGGCAATTTCGCTTCACTAAAGATGCTATTAGACAATTGTTCTTGTTTCATTAAATCGTCTTGGCAAGCCATCATTGTTGATGCAAGTGGAGAAGTTACAAGTTGGTTGCCTTCAACTTTCCAAGTCCCGCCTTGGCCATTACAGCCAGTATTAATTGCTAATTTACCGTCTGCATTAAAGTTAAGAACAAGTGGCTTAGATGCTTTTACATTTTGATAAGTCCAAGCATATTCACTTAAAGTAGTCGCAAGATTTTGTTGTTGCTCAGATACAATTGGAGCTTGAGTGTTTGAAACTGTTTGACACGCCATCAAAGAAAAAGGTAATAACGCAAGAATTAAATATTTAATTTTCATTTAAAAAAACTTCAAGTAAAAAAACAACAGCACTAAGCTTAAAACATTCTTAAAAAAAGAAAATGTAAACATTTGATTGTTTCGGTTTTTAAAATGTATAAGTTTGTAAATTATTCTATTTTTCAACAAAAATAATGGTATACCCCGCAAAACGGGGTATTTTCCAAAAATTAATCAAAGCGGTATATATCCATACCTAGTGAGCCCATTGTGAAGCTACTATGAACAATCGTAAAACGATGTCCCGTACCCATAGCAAAAAACAAAGGTGCAAAATGCTCAAGTGAAGGATGATTACGTTTCACAAACGGCAGGGTTTGCCACTCCAGTACACCATCATAGTCTTGATGACTCAACTTACTGACCACTGTATTTCTAAAAGTTGAAGCCCATTCAGGTACTTTTGAATTGTCACCTTGCCAAGACAGTTCAGCAAGATTATGAGTAATACTTCCAGAGCCAATCAATAAGATTTGTTTTTCACGTAAAGGTGCCAGCGTTTGGCCAATCCGATAAATTTCCTGTGCAGTTAAGCCCATTGGTAAAGAAATTTCAACAACAGGAATTTCTGCATCTGGATACATATGTAAAAGAGGCATCCATACGCCGTGGTCACGAGGGCGAGTGCTATTGGCATGTGCGACAAAATGAGCATCTGCTAACAACTTCAAAATTTCTTCTGCAAGCTCGGGTTGACCGGGGGCAGTATAGCGAATTTCATACAACTCTGGCGGGAAACCACGGAAGTCATGCCAAGTTTCCGGACGAGTCGAACTACTTACTTCGAGTGCTTTACTTTCCCAGTGAGCAGACATCACTATGATTGCCTTTGGAGTAGGCAGATTTACACTAAGACGATGTAAGGCAGGACCCACTTGTTCTGGATCAAGTGCAAGCATGGGTGAACCATGTGAAATAAACAGTCCGGGAAGGGTTTGTAGTTCCATTTCATTACACCTGAGTTGAAAAGCAGAATAATAGTCATTATGCCAAAATCAGGACATGTTAAAAGTATCCTGATTTCAACGTATTGTTCTTAAAATGAAACGTTTGTTCTTTTTATGCACGGTGGTAAGGATGATTATGATTAATGCTCATTGCTCGGTAAAGTTGTTCGATTAATAAAATACGTACTAAAGGGTGCGGCATGGTAAGTTTTGAAAGTGACCAGTGCCAAGCAGCGGCTTTGCGTACTTGATCTGACAAGCCATCTGGGCCACCAATAGCAAGTGCCACATCATTACCTTCAAGCATCCATTGTTTCATGGTGTCTGCTAGTTTTTCTGTGCTGAGCTCGCGACCGCCAACTTCTAAAGCAATGAGGGTCTCATTAGATTTTAAAGCATTTAAAATACTTTCACCCTCGATTTGGCAGTATTTTAAAATATCTGCTTCTGAATCATTTTTACCGCGTTTTGCCATTGGGAGTTCAATAACCTGAGTTTGAACAAAAGGCTGGATGCGTTTGAAATAATCTTCAAAACCAGTAAGTACCCAAGCGGGTATTTTTTGACCAATGGTCAGAATACGAATTTTCATGTTATCTATTCAGTCAAAACAGCTGTCACATTATACCTGAGGAGAGGTTAACTGCGGGGGAGTAAGTGGGCATAAAAAACGCAGTCCAAAAAACGGTGTTGGACTGCGATCAAATGATCATCTGTCTGGAGTTCAGATGATCATAGAGAATAAAAACAAGGCTATCTGTGACATAAGATAGACAAGAGCAAATAATAGAATTAATTACTCTTACTTCTTATTATGAGGATGGTTGGATATTTTTCAATCAAATTGTGTAACAAAAAAAAGAGAGCCGAAGCCCTCTTTTTTATATGTGAATTAGTGACGCGCTGCTTTTGAGCCTTCCACCGGTTTTACAATCGGTGTTTTAGGTAAAGGCTTTGGCATCGAAGTTAATGCTAAAGGTAAGATTTCATCAATGCTTTTCACAGCTTTGATTTCTAATCCTTCTTTCACATTGTCTGGAATTTCTGCCAAATCACGAACGTTATCTTGAGGAATAAAGACGAGCTTGATTCCACCACGATGTGCAGCAAGAAGTTTCTCTTTCAAGCCACCGATACGCATCGCACGACCACCTAGACTTGTTTCACCTGTCATTGCAATATCTGGTCGAATCGCAATTCCAGTAAATGCTGATACAAGTGCAGTTGTTAACGCTAAACCAGCAGATGGACCATCTTTTGGAGTTGCACCTTCAGGTAAGTGAACGTGTACATCAGTTTCTTCAAAGCGAGATGCTTCAATTCCAAGTTCATCAGCACGTGTGCGTACTACTGTCATTGCTGTGGTAATTGATTCTTTCATTACATCACCGAGTGAACCGGTTGTAATGAATTTACCTTTACCTTTAACAGCTGCAACTTCAATAGTAAGCAATTCACCACCTACAGAAGTCCATGCCAAGCCATTTACACGGCCTACTTGTGCTTCATCTTCGGCCATACCAAAGTCAAATTTATGTGGACCTAGGTATTCAGGAAGATTGGCAGAGGTAACGTCAAGCTGTAAGTTTTTAGATTTTTTACTTACCGCTTCTTTTACGACTTTACGTGCAATTTTAGAAACTTCACGTTCTAAATTACGTACGCCAGCTTCACGTGTATAGCGTTGAACAATGTCACGAATCGCTTCTTCATGAATAGTTAACTCTTTTGGACGTAGGCCATTGTTCTTAATTGCTTTAGGAACAAGGTAACGCTCAGCAATGTTAACTTTTTCATCTTCGGTATAACCCGGTAGACGAATAACTTCCATACGGTCCAACAAGGCTTCTGGAATATTCATGCTGTTTGCAGTACAGATGAACATCACTTCAGAAAGGTCAAGATCAAGATCTAAATAGTGATCGTTGAACTTACTGTTTTGTGATGGATCAAGCACTTCAAGCAAAGCAGAAGCAGGATCACCACGGTAGTCTTGAGCCATCTTGTCAATTTCGTCGAGTAAGAACAATGGGTTCTTCACACCAACTTTTGTTAAGGACTGCACGATTTTACCTGGCATCGCACCAATATAAGTACGACGGTGTCCACGAATTTCTGCTTCATCACGTACGCCACCAAGCGCCATGCGAACAAATTCACGACCTGTTGCTTTCGCTACTGATTCACCGAGTGAAGTTTTACCAACCCCTGGAGGTCCAACCAAGCAAAGGATAGGGCCTTTGAGTTTTTTCACACGTGATTGAACAGCTAGGTATTCAACAATACGATCTTTAACGTCATCAAGACCATAATGATCGGCATCAAGAATCTCTTGCGCTTTGTTCAGGTTAATACTGACTTTGCTCGCTTTGTTCCATGGCGTATCTAGAATCACTTCTAGATAGTTACGTACCACAGCAGCTTCACTAGATGCAGGCTGCATTGCTTTAAGTTTACGGAACTCAGCTTCGGCTTTTTTACGTACGTGTTCAGGTAAATCAGCTTCAGCAAGACGTTTCTCTATTTCAGCAACGTCATCTTCAGCACCGCCATTCATGTCGGAAAGTTCACGTTGAATGACTTTCATTTTTTCATTTAGAAAGTATTCACGTTGGTTCTTTTCCATTTGGCGTTTTACGCTGTCATGTAAAGTTTGCTCAATTTGCTGTTCAGCAGATTGATTCATCAAGTAGTTCATCAACTCTTGCAAGTGAGCTTCAAACTCATCGTACTCTAAAAATTTCTGCTTAATTTCAATATTTAGAGGCACACGAGTTGCTACGAAGAACATCAATTGCAATAAGTCTTCGATTTTGTTGGCAGCAGCAACCAGTTCACGTGCATTACGTAATTTTGCTTCTGCATATTGAGCAAATAAGTTACGTAACTCTTGTAAACGAGTTTCTTGCGTTGCCTTATCTACATTAATCGTCATTGGACTTAATTCATGTTCGGCAGTCAAATAACTATCTTCATCGATAATTTTTTTCAACTTAGAACGATGTAAGCCTTCAATAAGTACTTTAATGCAGTTTTCATCATTTTCATGATTAACTACTTGTACAATCTTAGCGACTGTACCGTACTGGTATAAATTGTCGTGATCAATTTCTTCTGTAAGCGAATCTTTTTGCGCAACTACAAATACTAAATTGTCACTGTTACGAGCCACATCAACTGCATTGATCGATTTTTCACGACCCACAAATAGCGCAATCTGCATGTGTGGATAAACCACCACATCACGTAAGGCTAATAGTGGTAATACACTTGGAACCTGAGGCTCTAAGTCAGTTTTTTCATTCATAATAAGTTCAGACATGGGCACTCCTAATGAGTGACAACGAGGTTGCCATGTTTTTTATAGTGATGTGTATTTTAAAAATTACAAGGGCATGACAATAGAAAATGTTGAAAAAAGGACTAATTTAGTCAACTTTTTTTTAAAAATGTTATGAATCAATAGATTAATTCTTAAGAAGAATAAAATTTTGTAGAGCGGCTACTCATTTTTACTTAATAATTCTTCTTCTCTTACTGGAGCAAGACTTGTTTGTAAGTAAAATTATTTGTTTAGTTTTAATTTTAAAATACATATTTTTATTAAGTATATTTAAATATTAATTATTTATATCATTTGTCTGATATTAGAATAATCACACTATAATTTATAATATACACCTGTATTTTTATAATATATTTTAAATAAAATTAGATATTATTTTTTAGAGCTAATATTCTATTTTTTAAAGTAAAATTGATTTTTAAAAATATTTATATTTAATTAATTTGATAAAAAATAAACATTTATTTAGAGCTATTATTCTATTTTAAAATAAAATTACTTATTATTAACAAAAACAACACATAATATTTATAATTTAAATTTTTATTAATAAATTCAGTAATTTAAAATTAATTATAAAAATATATTTTGTGATTGAAATCACAAATTTTCTTATCATTATTTCGGTTTTATATTTACCCTTTAAATTTATTCAATTAGGATGCCGCCTCTTTTTTTGGGGCCAAAAATTTTAAAAATGTATTTGTATATTTTTATTGGTCTTTGAGTTCGGTATTTGTCTGAGAAGTTTTATGAATAAAGTTTACAAGGTCATTTGGAATGCTTCGATTGGAGCATGGGTTGCAACCTCTGAAATTGCAAAAAGTAAAACAAAGACTAAATCAAAAACTTTAAATGTATCAGCGGCAGTTTTATCCGGCGTAATTTGTTTTGCTCCAAATGCTTTTGCTGGGACAAATACCGAAGGGGGAATAGGCCAAGGAACATCTATTTCTGGTACAACTTCATGTCGTGAAGGAAGCGCTAATACGGCTAATCAAAAAGATATTGCTATTGGCTGCGGAGCACAAACTCAAGACCGAACTGGCTCTAACATCGCAAATCGTAATAATCCATATAATAATTCTACCGGTGCTTATGCTGGCGCAATGAAACAAGGGGGAGCAATCAGTGTTGGTACGGGGGCTGTAGTTGAGAAAGGCCTAGGAACAGCAATCGGTTCTTATGCGACGACTCAAGGTATTTCAGGTGTGGCAATTGGTACGGGTGCTTTATCTTCTGGAAATACTGCTCTTGCAGTTGGTCGTCAATCTGCAGCGACAGCCGACTTCTCACAAGCTATTGGTAATGTTGCTGCTGCGACGGGTAAAGGTTCTTTAGCCATAGGGCATTCAGCCACTGCGGAAGGTTACCGTTCAATTGCGATTGGCTCACCAGATATTGAAAATGCTGACCCTGTTGCTGGGCAGGCAGGCGCTGCTTATCAACCAAAAATGGCTACTAAAGCAACGGGTAAAGACTCGATTGCATTTGGTGGAGGTGCGGTTGCTACTGAAGAAAATGCTTTAGCAATTGGTGCATTTTCAGAGTCTAAAGGTAAAAAGTCTGTTGCAATTGGTACCGGTGCAAAGGCACAAAAAGATAATGCAGTTGTTATTGGGGACCAAGCAGAAGCTAGCTTTGAAGGCGGCGTAGCAATTGGTAAAGGTGCCCGTTCTGAAGCGGAAAACAGTATTGCTTTAGGTAAAGATTCAAAAGCCAGTCAAGCAACTGGTGAAAGTTTCTTGACTAAACAATCAGCACCAACAGGTGTTTTGTCAATCGGAGATATTGGAACGGAACGCCGTATTCAAAATGTGGCAGATGGTGCAGCAGATTCTGATGCTGCAACTGTGCGTCAGTTAAAAGCTGCTCGTACCCATTATGTCAGTATTAATGACAATGGTCAGCAAGGTGGTAACTTTGAAAATGATGGTGCGACTGGTCGTAATGCTATTGCTGTAGGGGTAAATGCTTCTGCTGCTGGTCGTGAGGCAATGGCGATTGGTGGTAGTGCACAGGCAATAGGTTCTGGTGCTATTGCAATGGGAAGTAGTAGCCAAACTGTAGGACGTGGGGATGTCGCTATAGGTCGTAATGCATCGACTCAAGGTGCCGAAGGGGTCAATAGTAACCAATCTGTTGCGATTGGTGATCAGACGAAAGCAATTGGGGACCAGTCAGTAGCAATTGGTGCCGACGTGATTGCAAAAGGGAACTCTTCTGTTGCAATTGGTGGTGATGATGTCGATAAAATCGCACGTGATACGGAATTAAGTAATACCTATACGGAAATTACTGGTGGTACTTTACAGGCAGGTAAATATCCAACAACCGAAGCGAATCATGGTTCAACTGCTGTTGGGGTTCAAGCTGTAGGTACAGGAGCGTTTTCTTCTGCTTTTGGTATGACCTCTAAAGCAACTGGTGACGCTTCTTCTGCTTTTGGCGTCATGTCAAATGCTTCGGGTAAAGGCGCCGCTGCATTCGGTGCTGTTGCACAAGCAACAGGTGATGGCGCATCGGCAATGGGTATTAACTCATTGGCATCGGGTACAAATTCAACAGCAATTGGCTCTGGTAATAAACCGGGTGAAGGAGCAAAAGCGACTGGAAACAGTGCTGCTGCAATCGGTAGTGGTGCCCAAGCAACAGGTGATAACTCGGCTGCAATTGGTAAAGGGGCTGAGGCTACAAATGAAAATGCTGCTGCTGTCGGCGGTGGTGCAAAAGCAGCTGGTAAAAATGCTGCAGCTATTGGTGGTGGTGCAATTGCCGATCAAGAAAATGCAGTTGCAGTTGGCCAAGGTGCTCAGTCATTAGTTGAAGGTGGTGTTGCTTTAGGCGCACGCAGTAAAGTAGAAGCCAAAAATAGTGTTGCTTTAGGCCAAGATGCTGTAGCGACAGAAGCAACAGGAACTTCTTTCCTGACTAATCGTGATGCTTCTCAATCTAATGGTGTGATTTCTGTTGGGTCGGCTGGAAAAGAACGCCGTATTACCAATGTAGAAGATGGCTCAGCTGACTCAGATGCAGTAACAGTACGCCAGCTTAAAAATGTTGATAGTCGTGTTAATCAAAATACGAGCAATATTGGTAAGAATACCCAGAATATTACTAACCTGAATCAGAAGTTAGATGATACAAAAACGAATCTAGGTAATCAGATCACAGATACAAACAAGAATCTGAATGATGCCAAGAAAGACCTTGGTAACCAGATTACTGATACCAATACCAAGTTAAATACCACTAAAGATCAGTTAACTACTCAGATTAACGACACTAAAACTGAGTTAAACAACACGATTGGTAACACCAAGACTGAGCTGAATAGCAAAATCGACAATACCAAGACCGAGCTTGAAAATAAAGGTCTAAACTTTGCTGGCAATAGCGGTGCAGATGTACATCGTAAACTTGGTGAGAAGCTCAACATTGTAGGTGGTGCAGCTGCATCAACTCCGGCGGCTACGACTAGCGGGGAGAACGTTATTACCCGTACTACCAAAGATGGTATTCAGATTGAACTGTTAAAAGACTCGAAGTTTGACAGTGTCACCACGGGCAACACCACATTAAATACGAATGGTTTAACCATTAAAGAAGGCCCAAGCATTACTAAAGATGGCATTAATGCTGGCGGCAAACAGATTACCAATGTGGCTGATGGTATCAATGCCAAAGATGCAGTAAACAAAGGTCAGTTAGATGATCTTGCTGCTAAGCAAAATGCAACCGATGATGCTGCGGTGAAATACGATGATGCCAAGACCAAAGATAAAGTTACCTTAAAAGGTAAAGACGGTACGGTTTTAGATAATGTGAAAGCAGGCCACATCTCATCGACTTCAAAAGAAGCAGTAAACGGCAGTCAGATTCACAAGATTTCTAACAGTATTAAAAACAGTATTGGTGGAAATACCGTTGTAAACCCCGATGGTAGTCTGACGACCAATAACATTGGTGGAACGGGTAAAAACAACATCAATGATGCGATTAGTGAAGTAAAAAATACAGCTACGAAAGCGAAGACTACTGTAACTGAAGGCGACAACATTGTTGTAAAAGAAACTGTTAATAAAGATGGCAGCACTAACTACGAAGTATCAACCAAAAAGGATCTGACATTAGACAGTGTAACTGCGGGCGATAGCGTACTTAATCATAATGGCCTAACCATTAAAGATGGTCCAAGCGTGACTAGAGATGGCATTAATGCTGGCGGTAAGAAAATTACTGATGTTTCGAACGGTGTGATTGCACAAAATTCTAAAGATGCTGTAAATGGCGGTCAGATACATAATATCTCGACGAGTATTAAAAACAGTATTGGTGGAAATACCGTTGTAAACCCGGATGGTAGCCTGACGACCAATAACATTGGCGGAACAGGTAAAAACAACATCAATGACGCAATTAAGTCTGTAGATGAAAAAGTCACCAATGGTGTAAATGACTTGACTCAAAAAGGTCTGAATTTTGGTGCGAATGACCAGAAAGCAACCCAAGGCAAAGCAGTTCACCGTAAGCTTGGTGACACTATCAATATTGTAGGTGGTGCGGACGAAAAAACTGCTGAAGATAAAACTAGTGGCGAGAACATCATTACCCGTACCACAGAAGATGGTGTCAAAATTGAGATGTTAAAAGATGTGAAGTTCGATAGCGTGAATGTCGGGGGCCATGTCTTAAATCAACAAGGTCTAATCATCAAGGGTGGGCCAAGCATCACAGTGAATGGTATTAATGCAGGTGGTAAACAAATTACCAATGTTGCAGACGGTATTAATGCAAAAGATGCGGTGAACAAAGGCCAATTAGACAAGCAAATTAACGAAGTTAAAGATCAAATTGGTAAAGATATTGGCAAGCTTTCTGATCATGCTGTGCAGTATGACAAAGATAAAAATGGCAATGTCGACAAGAACTCAGTCACTTTAGGTGGTGGAGAAAAAGGTACCAATCTGAAAAATGTAGCTGACGGTAAAATTGCTGAAGGCTCTAAAGATGCCGTGAATGGTGGTCAATTATGGAATGTTCAAAATCAAGTCGATAAGAACTCGAATGATATTAAGAATATTCAGAATAACATCGATAACATTTCTAATGGTAAAGCTGGGTTAGTTCAACAGCAAAAACCAAATGGTGAAATCACGGTCGGTAAAGATTCTGGCGGTACTAGCATTAATATGGCTGGTAAAGAGGGCGATCGTGTTGTTCAAGGTGTTAAAGATGGTGAGATTAAAGCTGGTTCGAACCAAGCTGTAAATGGTGGTCAAATCCATAAAATTTCAGAAAGCATCAAAAACAGTATTGGTGGAAATACTACGATTGATCCTAAAGATGGCTCAATTACAACCAACAATATTGGTGGTACAGGTAAGAACAATATTAATGATGCGATTGGGACCTTAAACCAGTCGAACCAAGAATTGGGTAACAAAATTACCAATCTGGGCGATCAGTTACAACAAGTGTTCTATGACACTAATAAACGTATTGATGACGTTGAGAAAAAAGCTAATGCAGGTATTGCCGCTGCCATGGCCTTAGAAAATGCGCCGTTTGTAGCAGGTAAATATACCTATGCTGTTGGTGCTGCATATCATGGTGGTGAGAACGCAGTCGGTGTGACCTTACGCAAAACCTCTGACAATGGCCGTTGGTCAATTACAGGTGGTGTGGCAGCTGCTTCTCAAGGTGAGCCAAGCGTCCGCGTTGGTATTAGTGGTGTGATTAATTAAGAAACTGGTTGGGAGGGCAATGCTCTCCTTGCTCGACAGATTAAAGAGATTATAGAGATGAACAAAACAATCCAAAGCTTAGTCGTAGCAGCTTTTGCTGGTTTCGCAGTCACAACTTATGCAAATGAACAGGCTCAGCTACAGGAAATTCATTTTCCAGCGATTGAAAAGAGTTATTTGAAACAAGTAAAACGTTATGAATACCAAGATATTGCTCGTTTAGATACAGGACTAAATAAAGATCAAATTCGAGCTTTACTAGGCAATCCACAATTTAGTGAAGGGCTTTTTGCAGTAAAAGTTTGGAACTATGTGCTAGATATCCGTGTTCCCAACACACACCAGTACCAGCGTTGCCAGTTGCGTATTGATTTTGATAAGGACTATTTAGCAGAACGTTTATCTTGGAAGGGTGAAGCGTGTGAAGGTTTAGTTGTTTTGGGAGCAAATAATCAGGCACCAGCACGTAGCACTGTAATTGCAGATCGTACAGCGAGTGTCCTATTTGCTTTTGATCGATTTGATACGAGTGCGATTGAAGAAGGTACTAATAGCGTTGTGAAAATTGCTGAAAAGATCAAAAAAAGCCAGACAACAACACCAGTTATTGTTTCAGGTTTTACCGATCCATTGGGTAAATTTAGCTATAATCAAGAATTGTCTTCACAGCGTGCTAATACAGTTGCCAAGTTATTGGTTCAACAAGGTATTGATCCTACACGTATACAGATACAGGCGAATAGCCAGACTGATCTATACAAGCAGTGTTCAGGGAAAAATAGTTCGCAACTTATCGAATGTTTAGCGCCAAATAGACGCGTCAATATAAGCTGGTAAATAATCTGCTATATAAAAGTAATCCTATTTCTTAGGATTACTTTTATGAGTTATAAAAATAAGAAAAATCATAATAAATCTTTTTATTTATTTGAATTTTAATGATTTTTATAAAATATTTCGTATTTAAAATATATTAATATTTCGGTGAAAGATATTAATATATTGAAAATATTAAATTTCCATCAATACAACTTAGCTAAATTTATATTATTTTTATGTAAAAATAATATAAATATCAGCAACTTGTGTTTTATTTTTAGCAATTAAAGAATTTGAATGATAAAAAACATCTTGATTGTAAAAAAATGTAACAACAGTCTTTTTAATGTTTAACGTTAAGAAAAATTAAAAAATTGATTAAATTACTATTTTTTTTTAAGTATGGGAAAAGTTAACAATATTTATCACTTGTTGTGACTTTGTTTGATTTTGATATTTAAAAATGTGATTTACTTCTCAAAATAAAAAAGATATTTTCACAAAAAATAAGCAATTTAATTGTTTTGATTGCAAAACTTTACAAATGTAAGCGTTAAGTTTACGGGTGGGAATATGAATAAGATATACAAAGTGGTATGGAATGCTTCTATTGGTACATGGATTGTTGTATCAGAATTAGCTAAAAGCAAAACGAGAACTGGTTCTGTTTCATCCTCTTCCGAAATAACTGGTTCGCAAAATGAGATTGTTTCTAAAGAAAAGAAATTTAGACCTAAGGCACTTGTATTATCTATCATCTCCTGTTTAGCCGTTTCACATGTGTGGGCTGACTACACAAACTTGTATGGTTCAATTATCGATACAAGTCCAACCATTAGTAATGGTATTGCAATAGGAGCAAATACGGGTACTCCTGCTACTGCAAATGATTCTAATGGATTAGCCGTTGGATCAAGAGCAAATGCCAGCGCAGCAGATTCAACTGCATTAGGAAATTATGTAAATGCGACAGGGGTAAACTCAACAGTAGTTGGTGGACAAGCTAGTGCTGCTGGTGCGCAATCAATTGCACTTCAAAATAACAGTGATGCAGATCTTGTCGCAGAAGGTTTGGCAACAGGGTCATCTTTTACAGCAGTTGATAGTGCTTCTAGCTACAGTGTCGCAATTGGTGCGATGAGCCAAGTTGTTGGTTCAACAGCAGCAATGGCAATAGGGAAAAATGCTCAAGTTAACAGTGGTGCAAATAATGCTACTGCTATTGGTAATACAGCGACTGTAGACACAAATGCGGTTGATGGTGTTGCTATAGGAACTAACAGCTTAACCTCAGCAGCAAATAGTGTAGCGCTCGGGCCAAGATCAACTGCGAATGTAACAAATTCAGTTGCTTTGGGTGCAGGATCAACAACTACGGTACAAAGTGGCAACTCATATATAACAAATGTTGCAGCATCTACGACAAATGGTGTTGTTTCAGTGGGTTCAGCAACAAATACTCGACGTATTCAAAACGTAGCCGATGGTGCTGCCGATTCAGATGCGGTTACGGTTGCTCAGTTAAAAGATGTAAACAATCGTGCTGTGGGTAATACGACAGCATTAGGTGGTGGCGCAGCATATAATCCTGCAACAGATGTATATACACCACCAAGTTATACAATAACAAAAACAGATGGAACGACTTATACTCCTGTTAATACCGTGTCTGGTGCGCTAACTAATTTAAATAATGAAGTTGTTAAACCTATTACTTTTGCTGGTAATACAGGGAGTTCAGCAAATAATTTAGGTACAACACTTAATATCACTGGAGGAGGTTCAACTGCTGGAACCTATTCTGGAAATAACTTAAAAACGGCTGTGACTGGTAACACAGTTAATATTCAAATGGCTGATGCACCTGTTTTCTCTGGGACAGTTACGGCTGGAAACTTAACTACTGGAGGTTCATTAAATGTTACTGGTGCAAGTAACTTAAATGGCGGTGCAAACCTTAATAATCAGAAAATTACCAATTTAGCAGCAGGTACGATTTCTTCTACCTCTACAGATGCAGTAAATGGTAGTCAGTTAAATACCACAAACCAGAATGTAACCACTGCTCAGAACACAGCAAACACAGCGGTGACTAATGCGGCAGCAGCTCAAAATACGGCAAACACGGCAGTCACCAATGCTGCAGCAGCACAAGCGACAGCAGATAAAGGCCTAAACTTTAGTGTTAATGGTGGTACAGCAGACAATGTAAAGCTGGGTGAAACAGTTAACTTTGCCAATGGCACCAACACCACAGCAGTATATGACCCTGCAACCAATACCTATAAATACAGTGTCAATGACAACATTGCATTAACCAATGCGGGTAGCTTAACAGTTGGGAATAGCAAGGTTGATAACAATGGCTTAACCATTACCGGTGGTCCAAGTGTAACCACTGCAGGTATTAATGCGGGCAACCAGAAGATTACTAACGTTGCGGCAGGTACTATTTCATCTACATCAACAGATGCAGTAAATGGTAGTCAGTTAAATACCACAAACCAGAATGTAACCACTGCTCAGAACAC
>NZ_JAKTIM010000037.1:0-15052 GCF_027855455.1 Acinetobacter sp. AOR01_HL
TGATCTGACCCCATAAAGTTGGACAATTAATTAAGCAGCTTCTAAGGACTGAGTTCTGTATTGTACAGGGCTTAGTCCTTTTAATTTAACCTTGATTCTTTCATGGTTGTAATAATGAATGTATTCTTTCACAGTTTTCTCTAATTCCTCAACAGAATTAAATTTTTCACCGTAGAAACATTCTGATTTAAGTATTCCAAAGAAACTCTCCATTGATGCATTATCTAAGCAATTTCCTTTACGAGACATACTTTGGGTTAAACCATTTTCTGCTAGTTCTCGCTGATAATGACGCATTTGATATTGCCATCCCTGATCTGAATGGATGATAGGCTTTTCATGATCTGCAAGCTTCGTAAGTGCATCTTTCAACATATTTTTTACTAACTCATACATTGGTCTACGGTGGGTTTGGAAGGCAATAATTTCCCCATTAAACAAGTCCATAATTGGTGATAGGTAAAGCCTATCTCCTCGAATATTAAACTCGGTTACATCCGTTACCCATTTCTGATTTGGTTTGTCAGCTTTAAATTGGCGCTGTAGTACATTATCTGCAACTTGCCCGATGTCCCCTTTGTAAGAACGATATTTTGCGATTCTAATGCGTGATTTAAGTTTCATTGACTGCATGAGTCTTTGTACACATTTATGGTTAATTGTTAATCCCATATTCTTTAAAGCAAGAGTAATTCTACGATAGCCATACCGACCTTTATGCTTATGATAGATCATCTTAATTTGCTGCTTAAGGTCACTGTATTTGTCGTTAAGCTTTGATCGCTGCTCATGATAAAAGTACGTGCTTCGAGCCATCTGTGATGCACGTAATAGATATTTCAATTTATAGTTTTGCCTTAATTCAGAAATGAATCTTGTAACCGTTGCTGTTCGGCTTGTTCCTGTTCTTTCTGCTTCTGAATCAAGGCTCTCCGCTTTTTTAAATAAGCGTTCTCAGCTCGTAGATATGCAAGTTCTTCTAGTAGCTGTTCTTGGGTTTTGTCTCTATCATTCAGAGCATTTTTGACTTTTTTTATCTTAGGCTTTGGCACGGATTTAGGTCGTCCTTTCGGCTTAGCTTTTAAGCCATCTATACCGTGTTCTTCGTATTGGAGCAACCAACTTAATAACTGTGTGTGTGATTTCAGATTAAATTGATTTGTAGCTTCACGTACAGATAAACCTTGTTCAAGAACAGACTGAATAACTTTAAATTTAAATTCAGGAGTATATACAGTATTTGTGTTTTTCCTGCTCAGACCCTCAGCACCATGATTATTATAATTGGCTACCCATTTAGCAACATCGCTATGATGTATTCCAAATTTATGACTTACTTGGTGTCTGCCAAAACCAGATAAGTAATATTGGACAACCTCAAGTTTAAATTCTTGAGAATATTTAGCCATAGAAAAGCACCCTCCAAGTTAGACTGAATGTGTCCAACTTTCGGGGTGCAGTTCATTTCGCGCGGTCTTTTTTAAAGAAACAAATTATTTTTTGTCATCTTTTACTTCAGTGAACTCAGCATCTACAACGCCATCGTCTGCTTTTTGTTGACCAGCATCACCACCTTGGAATGCATTTGGGTCGAAACCTTCAGCACCGCCAGCTTGTTGCGCTTGTTCATAAGCACGTTGAGTGATCGGCATTAAGATGTTTTGTAAAGCTTCAGTTTTCGCTTTGATTGCTTCAACATCATTTTCTTTTGTTGCTGCTTCAAGTTCAGAAACTGCTGTATTTACCGCTGTTTTTTCATCTTCAGTTACTTTGTCACCAAGATCTTTAACAGCTTTGTTTGAGCTTGAAATTAATGCATCAGCTTCGTTACGAGCTTTTGCAAGTTCTTCAAACTTACGGTCTTCTTCAGCATTTGCTTCTGCATCTTTAATCATCGCTTCAATTTCAGCATCAGATAAACCTGAGTTTGCCTTAATCTGGATCGATTGCTCTTTACCAGTGCTCTTGTCTTTTGCAGACACTTTCAAGATACCGTCAGCGTTAATATCGAAAGATACTTCAATTTGTGGCACACCACGTGGAGCAGGTGGGATGTCACCTAACTGGAAGTTACCCAACAATTTGTTTTGTTGAGCCATCTTACGTTCACCTTGGTAAACTGAAATATCTACCGCTGGTTGGTTATCAGCAGCAGTAGAGAACACTTGTGATTTCTTCGCAGGAATCGTTGTGTTTTTCTCAATGATTGGTGTTAATACACCACCCATTGTTTCAATACCTAAAGTTAAAGGTGTTACGTCAAGAAGCAATACGTCGTTCTTGTCACCAGACAATACAGCACCTTGAATTGCAGCACCGATTGCAACTGCTTCGTCAGGGTTCACGTCTTTACGTGGCTCTCTACCGAAGAATTCTTGTACTTTTTGTTGTACAAGTGGCATACGAGACTGACCACCAACTAAGATGACGTCAGAGATGTCAGAAGTCGAAAGACCAGCATCTTTAAGAGCAATCTTACAAGGTTCGATAGTACGAGCAACTAAATCAGCAACTAAACCTTCAAGTTTTGCACGAGTTACGTTGATCACTAAGTGTTTAGGACCAGTCGCATCAGCAGTGATGTATGGAAGGTTGATTTCAGTTGCATTCGAAGAAGAAAGCTCGATTTTTGCTTTTTCAGCAGCTTCTTTCAAACGTTGTAACGCAAGTGGATCGTTTTTCAAGTTTACGTTTTGTTCTTTCTTGAATTCTTCAACCAAGTATTCAATTAACGCGTTATCGAAGTCTTCACCACCAAGGAAAGTATCACCGTTAGTTGATAACACTTCAATTTGTTGGTCACCATCAAGGTCCGCGATTTCAATGATAGATACGTCGAATGTACCACCACCTAAGTCGTAAACTGCAACTTTACGGTCGCCTTCTTTTTTGTCCATACCGAACGCAAGTGCAGCAGCAGTTGGTTCGTTAATGATACGTTTAACATCTAAACCAGCGATTTTACCCGCATCTTTAGTTGCTTGACGTTGAGCATCGTTAAAGTAAGCAGGAACGGTAATTACCGCTTCAGTTACTGTTTCACCTAAATAATCTTCTGCAGTTTTTTTCATCTTTTTCAAGATTTCAGCAGAGATCTGTTGAGGTGCTAGTTTTTTATCGTTTACTTCAACCCAAGCATCACCGTTGTCTGCTTTGATGATTTTATAAGGTACAAGACCGATGTCTTTTTGTACTGCTTGATCTTCATAACGACGACCAATTAAACGCTTGATCGCGAATAATGTATTTTTAGGGTTTGTTACTGCCTGACGCTTAGCGCTTTGGCCCACTAAGATCTCGCCATCTTTATATGCAATGATCGATGGAGTTGTACGTGCGCCTTCTGCGTTTTCGATTACTTTTACTTTATCGCCTTCAAGTACAGCAACACATGAGTTGGTAGTACCTAAGTCAATACCAATAATTTTTGCCATTTGGTGTGTTCCTCTAAAATTCTGTTGCAATGTTTTTGCTTGTTATTCGATATGAGAGTCAATCGGTTTTTTTCAAGCATTTTTATGAAAAAAAATCAAAAAACTCTCAAATTCTTGGGCTTTTAGCAAAGAGATGCTTTGCTTTTGCTCATTTTATTGACCAACCATAACCATAGCAGGGCGCAATAAGCGGCCATTTAAGGTATAGCCTTTTTGTAAAACGGTACCGATTTCATTTGCTTTTGCATTTGGATCAATGCCAACAGCTTGGTGTAAATCTGCGTTGAAACCATTTTGAGTATCAGCTTCTACAACGCCAAATTTCTCAAGAGTCGTTAAAAGTGACTTTAAGGTTAACTTAACACCTTCAAGTACAGGCGTTTCTTCATCGCCAGCTGCCTGAATTGCGCGTTCTAAATTGTCGACAGAGTCCAACAATTCTTTTGCAAATTTCTCAAGCACAGTCTCTTTATGCTTCTCAGACTCACGCTGAATACGCTCTACACTTTTTTGTGCTTCGTAAACTGCATTGGCAGTACGAGCTTTTTCAAGCTTAAGATTTTCTTCTAGTTTAGTGATTTGCGCTTGTAAAGATTCAACGGTAACGTCGTTTGCTTGCTCTACACCTTCAGCCTGAGTTTGCTCGTTAGATTGCTCAACTTGCTCATTTTGAATGTCTTGAGCTTGCTCGTTTTGCTCATTAGCCATTGATGATCTCCGTTTAAATGGGTTTTTAAACATGTACAGTCCTTTTTGGCATCAGTATTTACTGTGTAAAACCTGAACTGCCATGCATATGCTGTAATTCATTAATAGGGATGAAGTATGGGCATTGCCTAAAAATTCAAGCGTACACGGCAATTTAAAGCTTTTAATTTTGCGGTTTTAAGTAAAAATCTAAATTTTCGATCATAAAAGCTATAAATTCTTGAGTGATTCGGGGTAAATGTTGTCTAGAAGCATACACGACCGACAAGCTTAACTCCGGAGCCGTAAAATTTTTAAATAAAGCTTTTAAGCGTTTTTCTTTTAAATCTCTCTCAACTAATAATGTAGGCAACATTGCAACTCCCTGTGCATGTAAGCACATATCGTAAAGTGCATTCACATCATTACTTTTAAAAGTGACATTTAAAGGATAGTTCTGAGGTTGTTGCTCATTATCAAAAAGTGTCCAGAATTGATGCTGGCTATGATGTGCAATACATTCGTGTTGAATGAGTTGACGAGGATGGAGTAGGGGACTGTGCTGTTTTAAATAATCAGGATGAGCACAGAAAACGGATTCAATTTGACAAACTGGCCGTGCAATTAAACCATCTGCGACTTTTTGAGTAATCCGTAGTGCCAAGTCCACTTGTGCATCTATAAGATCAATCGTGCTTTCAGTCAGGTATACATCAAACTGAATATGAGGATGCTGTCTCTTAAATTGCCGAATACATTCCGCAACCCCAAGTTCAAATAGAAATAATCCGCATGTAAAACGGATTGTACCGTTGTGTTGTTCAGGCGCTGCGAGTTCTTGTAAAAGTTGTTGCTGCTGTAAAATATTTTCGCAGTAGAGCAGAGCTTTTTCACCTGCGGGTGTAAGAGAGATTTTTCGGGTATTTCTCTGAAATAGTCGAGTTGAGAACGTATGTTCAAGGTGCTCAAGATAACGCGAAACCATTGCACGAGAATAATTAAGATGCTCTGCGGCTTTAGTTAAATTACCGTGTTGTGCAATAGAAACAAAGACCTGAATGGCTTTTAAAGTATCCATATGTCTAGCTATTATTACAATATATGCAACAGTTTATCTTAAATTAGTGCGTTTATCTTACATAAATTGCAATTTAAAGTGTTCTTCATGAAACAGGAGAATACCTAATGAAATTATTTAAATTATCCGCTTCTGCACTTGCTACTGCTACAGTATTAACTATGGCTCAGTCAGCTTTTGCTCAAGATCTGAAAATTCAGAGTTTTCTGGCTAAACCAGAGCACTTTGGTGTCACCTCAACCTTAATAGAAGGCGACAAAGAAGTTTTACTGGTTAATGCACAATTCTCAAAATCTGAAGCATTACGTATTGCTGCAAATATTCTCGATAGCGGTAAAACATTAAAAACTATTTTCGTAAGCTATGGCGATCCGGACTATTATTTCGGCTTAGATGTATTTAAACAGTATTTCCCGAATGTACAGATCATTGCTACGCCGGAAACAGTAAAGCATATTCAGGATACTCAAGCGCTTAAAGTTAAATATTGGGGGCCACAAATGGGTGCAAATGCACCTAGCCAAATTATTGTGCCTCAAGCTTACACTGCTAAAACTTTAAAACTTGAGAATGAGTCAATCGAGATTAAAGGTAAAAAAGAGCTTACTTATTTATGGGTTCCTTCTGCAAAAGCAGTCGTGGGGGGTATTCCGGTATCTTCAGGTATTCATTTATGGATGGCAGATACACCTAAAACCAAAGATCGTATGGAAGTCATTCAATCTTTAGAAAGCATCAAAGCACTACAACCTAAAATTGTTGTACCTGCTCATATGGTTGAGGGAGCTCCACAAGGTTTAGATGCTGTTAACTTTTCAATTAACTATTTAAATAGTTATGAAAAAGCAACTAAAGCAACTAAAAATGCTACTGAGCTGAGCAAGCTCATGCAGAAGCAATACCCAACGCTTCAAAGTGTTGATAGCTTAGAGCTCGGCGCTAAAGTGGTAAAAGGTGAAATGCAGTGGCCATAATCTAATGTTTAAGCCATATTAACTTTCAAGAAAGCCGTGACAATTCACGGCTTTCTTACAGAAAAATCGATTTTAAAAGTCAAAAAGCACTGTAACAATCTACGCAACTTGTATTGCGTTTCTATAAAGGGAAATATTTTGAATATATCTGTCAAATAGAGAAAAAATAAAAAATTGATAAAATTAAACAAGTGCTTATCTATAGTTTCATTTATAAAATAATATAGTTGATTTAAGAAAGTAATTTTAATAAAAAATTGCAGAATTTGTACCGCTATTACTACAAAAGACAACCAATGATACGCACGTTGAGAAAAAAAATTGTGAATTATAGGCAGCGCGAAGATGAACTTTGCATTTAAATGTTTGTCGTAATGAAAGGAAAGCTATCATGAAAAAATTAGGTCTTATCTCTGTAGTACTTGCTGGTGTTGCATTTACAGCTGTTGGTTGTGCATCAGAAGCTGGTTTAAACGCTTCTGGTTCTGCTCAAACAAGTGCTAGCCCATCTGGCGTACAAGCTGGTGTTGGTGTAGATGCAGGTGTTTCTGGTCAAGCTCAACCAGGTCAAGTTGATGCTGGCGCTTCTGGTTCAGTTTCAGGTTCTGCAACTGCTCAGTAATTTGCTGCTAAAAATAAGAGATATGAGTTTATAGAACGTATATGTTCAAGATGCCGATACATATATGAAATGAGCTGCTACTCATTTTTCTATAAATTAGAGAGAATTTATATTCCTCAAAAAAGCCCCAAGAGACTTATTGCTTTGGGGCTTTTTATATAGAAGTGGTATGTTTAGTCATCATGACGATAATCTCTATGATCATGATCTCGGTCTTCTAAGCGTTTCTTCTCCCATTCACGGTGTCGTTTTTCCCATTCACGACGATCCTTTTGCTGTTCACGAATATCTTTGCGTTGTTGTTCATATAATCTTTTACGCTCTTCCCAACGTTTGCGTTCCCACTCACTATATCGACGTCCATCGTTACGGTCATAACGATCGTCATCATGATCATGGTAACCATAACCACCGCGATAATAAGGATCATCTGTATAAGCAACACAGCCTACAGTTAAAAGACTGGTTGCTAACAAAGTAACAACTAGTTTTGCTGACATAGCAGTACCTCTTTTTGTCTGTTAACAATAATTGGCAAAAAAGTCCTGTTTTAAACGACAGATTTGTTAATGACATTTGCTATAAATCAGATTAGCGTAGATTGGTTTTTACCTTTGTATCTTGATTGCATGAGTTGTATGCGAATATAGTCAAACAACAAAGAATTCTGTAGAAAATATGAAGGATAAGAGGGATTCAAGGAGACAGGCATGACAGCATTTAATCAAAAAATTCAAACATTGCTAGATAAGGGGCAAGGTCCTGCTGCTCGAGCACTTGATAGGTTACCTCGACTAGCTCAAGAGTCTCTCGCTAAAATTTTAGGATACTCTTATCAATATCCAGATCTCGATTCATTTACGAAATGCATGATGGCTGTGCAAATTAAACAGGGGAGAGTGGGATTTATTGGTTCAGACCCAATTGAATCAAGAAGAGCATTCGATGCACAAATGCAGGCCATACGCCAAAAACCAACTGATATTGAGTTAGTAGAAGATATTCGCTTACCCCTACAAAGCGGGACTATCTTTGCTAGACATTATCATCCTGCCCCTAATAAAAAACTGCCCTTAATCGTGTTCTATCATGGAGGTGGTTTTGTTGTAGGTGGTTTAGATACTCATGATGAGGTTTGTCGCTTATTAGCAAAATATGCAAAAGTACAGGTGCTCAGTATCGACTATCCTTTAGCCCCAGAAGTTTCACCACAACATTTAATTCAATCGTGTGAAGATGCATTAGCTTGGGTTTATCAAAACCGCAGACAATTAAAAATATTAAAAAGTAGAATTGCTGTCGCAGGGGATAGCGCTGGCGGAAATATTAGTACTGTCGTGGCGCAAAAATCAGTAAATAAAGCTTATGCTCCGCAGGCACAATTATTGATTTATCCTACAGTCGACTTCAAAAGCAGACATCCTTCATTTTATGCTTATAACGAAGGGTTAGTCTTAACAAATACTGATATTGACTATGTCACACAATATTATGCAACGCATCATAATGTAGAACTTGATGATCCAATAATTTCACCTACCTATGGCAATCTAAAGAAAAACCCGCCCGCTTTTGTGATTACAGCGGGGCATGATGTCTTACATGATGAAGCTAAAATATATAGTCATAAGTTAAGACAAAATGGCGTGAAAATGCATTATGAAGAATTTCCGGATCAGACCCATGGTTTTATTAACCTGACTCCGATTTCTAGAAAAGCAAAACGTTATACGATCGAAATTAGTAAAAACTTTAGAAAGTTTTGGGATAAAAATAGTTAAGTAAGCTGATTAATCCATGTTTCACGTGGAACGTGGATTAATATAAAAGCTATATAAAGCTATTAATAAATACTCACTAGAATTGTTTGCCGTAGGCGATTAGATTTAACGGTTAATTATTTATAAAGTTGTTGTAGGGCAATATGAAAAAATTACTGATGTTGTTGTGTTTAGGAATAAGTAGTCACTCAGTATGGGCGAATACCTTAGTTGAGATGCAAACAAATTTAGGCAACATCGAAATAGAGTTATACGATGATAAAGCACCAATGAGTGTGAATAACTTTAAAGGCTATATAAAATCTGGTTTTTATAAAGAGACCATCTTTCACCGTGTCATTCCAGGATTTATGGCTCAAGGTGGCGGAATGACTGCGAACATGCAGGAAAAGACAACACGAGCACCTATTAAAAACGAAGCAGGAAATGGTATTGCAAATACACGAGGTACTTTGGCGATGGCCCGTACTTCAAATCCTGATTCAGCAACTAGCCAGTTTTTTATAAATGTTGCAGACAATAACTTTCTTAACCGTTCACCAGGAAATCCCGGATATGCTGTTTTTGGTAAAGTGGTCAAAGGAATGGATGTAGTTGACCGTATTGTTCAGGCTCCTACATCAAACTATGGCATGCATCAAAACGTACCAAAACAGCCTATAAAGATAGTAGATATAAAAATCAAAAAATCTCAAAAATAAATTAACCATATAAATCAGCTATTTAATTATTTTTAAAATTTTATTTGGCTGAAAAAGAACCGGTCGAGCGCGCATATTTATAAAAGTGCTTGCGTACCGGTTTTTTTTCCCTATAATGCACTCATCCCGACGCGATACACGAGAATATCTTAGCTTACAGGGTTAAGATGAAGGTTTTGTATTGCGTTGAATTCTGTCTCTGATGAGGAGCAGAAAAATCATTAAGAGAATTGAAGAACAACTTGTGTGGATTTTTACTGATTGATTAATCGAAATAATTTTCATTGATTGATTGGTTTAAATTACTCGAAGTTTATTTGAGCGAAATTTAAGTCAGTAATTGATGAGCCAGAATTGGTACCTTGTCTATAAATAAGGTGCAAAATGATTTTAACTGAAGAGTTTGATCATGGCTCAGATTGAACGCTGGCGGCAGGCTTAACACATGCAAGTCGAGCGGGGGAAGGTAGCTTGCTACTGGACCTAGCGGCGGACGGGTGAGTAATGCTTAGGAATCTGCCTATTAGTGGGGGACAACATCTCGAAAGGGATGCTAATACCGCATACGTCCTACGGGAGAAAGCAGGGGATCTTCGGACCTTGCGCTAATAGATGAGCCTAAGTCGGATTAGCTAGTTGGTGGGGTAAAGGCCTACCAAGGCGACGATCTGTAGCGGGTCTGAGAGGATGATCCGCCACACTGGGACTGAGACACGGCCCAGACTCCTACGGGAGGCAGCAGTGGGGAATATTGGACAATGGGGGGAACCCTGATCCAGCCATGCCGCGTGTGTGAAGAAGGCCTTATGGTTGTAAAGCACTTTAAGCGAGGAGGAGGCTACTTTAGTTAATACCTAGAGATAGTGGACGTTACTCGCAGAATAAGCACCGGCTAACTCTGTGCCAGCAGCCGCGGTAATACAGAGGGTGCGAGCGTTAATCGGATTTACTGGGCGTAAAGCGTGCGTAGGCGGCTTATTAAGTCGGATGTGAAATCCCCGAGCTTAACTTGGGAATTGCATTCGATACTGGTGAGCTAGAGTATGGGAGAGGATGGTAGAATTCCAGGTGTAGCGGTGAAATGCGTAGAGATCTGGAGGAATACCGATGGCGAAGGCAGCCATCTGGCCTAATACTGACGCTGAGGTACGAAAGCATGGGGAGCAAACAGGATTAGATACCCTGGTAGTCCATGCCGTAAACGATGTCTACTAGCCGTTGGGGCCTTTGAGGCTTTAGTGGCGCAGCTAACGCGATAAGTAGACCGCCTGGGGAGTACGGTCGCAAGACTAAAACTCAAATGAATTGACGGGGGCCCGCACAAGCGGTGGAGCATGTGGTTTAATTCGATGCAACGCGAAGAACCTTACCTGGCCTTGACATACTAGAAACTTTCCAGAGATGGATTGGTGCCTTCGGGAATCTAGATACAGGTGCTGCATGGCTGTCGTCAGCTCGTGTCGTGAGATGTTGGGTTAAGTCCCGCAACGAGCGCAACCCTTTTCCTTACTTGCCAGCATTTCGGATGGGAACTTTAAGGATACTGCCAGTGACAAACTGGAGGAAGGCGGGGACGACGTCAAGTCATCATGGCCCTTACGGCCAGGGCTACACACGTGCTACAATGGTCGGTACAAAGGGTTGCTACACAGCGATGTGATGCTAATCTCAAAAAGCCGATCGTAGTCCGGATTGGAGTCTGCAACTCGACTCCATGAAGTCGGAATCGCTAGTAATCGCGGATCAGAATGCCGCGGTGAATACGTTCCCGGGCCTTGTACACACCGCCCGTCACACCATGGGAGTTTGTTGCACCAGAAGTAGCTAGCCTAACTGCAAAGAGGGCGGTTACCACGGTGTGGCCGATGACTGGGGTGAAGTCGTAACAAGGTAGCCGTAGGGGAACCTGCGGCTGGATCACCTCCTTAACGAAAGATTGACGATTGGTAAGAATCCACAACAAGTTGTTCTTCATAGATGTATCTGAGGGTCTGTAGCTCAGTTGGTTAGAGCACACGCTTGATAAGCGTGGGGTCACAAGTTCAAGTCTTGTCAGACCCACCATGACTTTGACTGGTTGAAGTTATAGATAAAAGATACATGATTGATGATGTAAGCTGGGGACTTAGCTTAGTTGGTAGAGCGCCTGCTTTGCACGCAGGAGGTCAGGAGTTCGACTCTCCTAGTCTCCACCAGAACTTAAGATAAGTTCGGATTACAGAAATTAGTAAATAAAGATTGAGATCTTGGTTTATTAACTTCTGTGATTTCATTATCACGGTAATTAGTGTGATCTGACGAAGACACATTAACTCATTAACAGATTGGCAAAATTGAGTCTGAAATAAATTGTTCACTCAAGAGTTTAGGTTAAGCGATTAATCTAGATGAATTGAGAACTAGCAAATTAACTGAATCAAGCGTTTTGGTATGTGAATTTAGATTGAAGCTGTACGGTGCTTAAGTGCACAGTGCTCTAAACTGAAATGTTGAAGTTACTAACTTGTAGGTAACATCGACTGTTTGGGGTTGTATAGTCAAGTAATTAAGTGCATGTGGTGGATGCCTTGGCAGTCAGAGGCGATGAAAGACGTGATAGCCTGCGAAAAGCTCCGGGGAGGCGGCAAATATCCTTTGATCCGGAGATGTCTGAATGGGGGAACCCACCTACTTTAAGGTAGGTATTGCAACATGAATACATAGTGTTGCAAGGCGAACGAGGGGAAGTGAAACATCTCAGTACCCTTAGGAAAAGAAATCAATTGAGATTCCCTCAGTAGCGGCGAGCGAACGGGGATCAGCCCATTAAGTTATGTGTGTTTTAGTGGAACGCTCTGGGAAGTGCGAACGTAGAGGGTGATATTCCCGTACACGAAAGGGCACACATAATGATGACGAGTAGGGCGAGGCACGTGAAACCTTGTCTGAATATGGGGGGACCATCCTCCAAGGCTAAATACTCCTGACTGACCGATAGTGAACCAGTACCGTGAGGGAAAGGCGAAAAGAACCCCTGTGAGGGGAGTGAAATAGATCCTGAAACCGCATGCATACAAGCAGTGGGAGCACCTTCGTGGTGTGACTGCGTACCTTTTGTATAATGGGTCAGCGACTTATATTCAGTAGCGAGGTTAACCGTATAGGGGAGCCGTAGAGAAATCGAGTCTTAATAGGGCGTTTAGTTGCTGGGTATAGACCCGAAACCAGGCGATCTATCCATGAGCAGGTTGAAGGTTGGGTAACACTAACTGGAGGACCGAACCCACTGTCGTTGAAAAGCCAGGGGATGACTTGTGGATAGGGGTGAAAGGCTAATCAAGCCTGGTGATAGCTGGTTCTCCCCGAAAGCTATTTAGGTAGCGCCTCGGACGAATACCATAGGGGGTAGAGCACTGTTTCGGCTAGGGGGTCATCCCGACTTACCAAACCGATGCAAACTCCGAATACCTATGAGTACTATCCGGGAGACAGACTGCGGGTGCTAACGTCCGTAGTCAAGAGGAAAACAATCCAGACCGCCAGCTAAGGCCCCAAAATCATAGTTAAGTGGGAAACGATGTGGGAAGGCATAGACAGCTAGGAGGTTGGCTTAGAAGCAGCCACCCTTTAAAGAAAGCGTAATAGCTCACTAGTCGAGTCGGCCTGCGCGGAAGATGTAACGGGGCTAAAACTATGTGCCGAAGCTGCGGATGTATACTTTGTATACGTGGTAGGGGAGCGTTCTGTAAGCCGATGAAGGTGTGTTGAGAAGCATGCTGGAGGTATCAGAAGTGCGAATGCTGACGTGAGTAACGACAAAACGGGTGAAAAACCCGTTCGCCGAAAGACCAAGGGTTCCAGTCCAACGTTAATCGGGGCTGGGTGAGTCGACCCCTAAGGCGAGGCCGAAAGGCGTAGTCGATGGGAAAATGGTTAATATTCCATTACTTCTGTGTAATGCGATGAGAGGACGGAGAAGGCTAAATCAGCCTGGCGTTGGTTGTCCAGGTGAAAGGATGTAGGCATGTATCTTAGGCAAATCCGGGGTACTCTATGCTGAGATCTGATAGCAAGCTGTACTTGTACAGCGAAGTGGTTGATGCCATGCTTCCAGGAAAAGTCTCTAAGCTTCAGTTACACAGGAATCGTACCCGAAACCGACACAGGTGGTCAGGTCGAGTAGACCAAGGCGCTTGAGAGAACTCTGCTGAAGGAACTAGGCAAAATGGTACCGTAACTTCGGGAGAAGGTACGCTGTTGTTGGTGATGGAACTCGCTTCCTGAGCTGACGACAGCCGCAGAAACCAGGCCGCTGCAACTGTTTATTAAAAACATAGCACTCTGCAAACACGAAAGTGGACGTATAGGGTGTGATGCCTGCCCGGTGCTGGAAGGTTAATTGATGGGGTTAGCGTAAGCGAAGCTCTTGATCGAAGCCCCAGTAAACGGCGGCCGTAACTATAACGGTCCTAAGGTAGCGAAATTCCTTGTCGGGTAAGTTCCGACCTGCACGAATGGCATAATGATGGCGGCGCTGTCTCCAGCAGAGGCTCAGTGAAATCGAAATCGCTGTGAAGATGCAGTGTACCCGCGGCTAGACGGAAAGACCCCGTGAACCTTTACTGCAGCTTGACACTGAACTTTGACCTTACTTGTGTAGGATAGGTGGGAGGCTTTGAAGCTGGAACGCTAGTTCCAGTGGAGCCGTCCTTGAAATACCACCCTGGTAATGTTGAGGTTCTAACTCTGTCCCGTGATCCGGGACGAGGACCGTGTCTGGTGGGTAGTTTGACTGGGGCGGTCTCCTCCTAAAGAGTAACGGAGGAGTACGAAGGTGCGCTCAGCGTGGTCGGAAATCACGCGTAGAGTATAAAGGCAAAAGCGCGCTTAACTGCGAGACCCACAAGTCGAGCAGGTACGAAAGTAGGTCTTAGTGATCCGGTGGTTCTGTATGGAAGGGCCATCGCTCAACGGATAAAAGGTACTCTGGGGATAACAGGCTGATACCGCCCAAGAGTTCATATCGACGGCGGTGTTTGGCACCTCGATGTCGGCTCATCTCATCCTGGGGCTGAAGCAGGTCCCAAGGGTATGGCTGTTCGCCATTTAAAGAGGTACGCGAGCTGGGTTTAGAACGTCGTGAGACAGTTCGGTCCCTATCTACCGTGGGCGCTGGAAATTTGAGAGGATCTGCTCCTAGTACGAGAGGACCAGAGTGGACGAACCTCTGGTGTACCGGTTGTGACGCCAGTCGCATCGCCGGGTAGCTATGTTCGGAAGGGATAACCGCTGAAAGCATCTAAGCGGGAAGCCTACCTCAAGATAAGATTTCCCTAGGACTTTATGTCCTCTAAAGAGCCGTTCGAGACTAGGACGTTGATAGGTTGGATGTGGAAGCATAGTGATATGTGAAGCTGACCAATACTAATTGCTCGTGAGGCTTGACTATACAACACCCAAGCAGTTGTATATGAAGCATCAATCGATTCTTAAATATGCAAGACAACTTGATTTAGTTATACCTCTAGCTAAAATGAACAGATAAAGTAAGATTCAATTCAGCCCAGTCTGTTACAGATTTGGAAAACGCTTCGGCATCAAGTAAGACCTAAGCAAGTATCCATAAACAGTTGTGCTGGCGACCATAGCAAGAGTGAACCACCTGATCCCTTCCCGAACTCAGAAGTGAAACCTCTTAGCGCTGATGGTAGTGTGGGATTACCCATGTGAGAGTAAGTCATCGCCAGCTCATTATTCTAAACACCCCAATCTCAAAAGAGGTTGGGGTGTTTTTTT
>NZ_JAKTIM010000038.1:0-229228 GCF_027855455.1 Acinetobacter sp. AOR01_HL
TGATCTGACCCCATAAAGTTGGACAATTAATTAAGCAGCTTCTAAGGACTGAGTTCTGTATTGTACAGGGCTTAGTCCTTTTAATTTAACCTTGATTCTTTCATGGTTGTAATAATGAATGTATTCTTTCACAGTTTTCTCTAATTCCTCAACAGAATTAAATTTTTCACCGTAGAAACATTCTGATTTAAGTATTCCAAAGAAACTCTCCATTGATGCATTATCTAAGCAATTTCCTTTACGAGACATACTTTGGGTTAAACCATTTTCTGCTAGTTCTCGCTGATAATGACGCATTTGATATTGCCATCCCTGATCTGAATGGATGATAGGCTTTTCATGATCTGCAAGCTTCGTAAGTGCATCTTTCAACATATTTTTTACTAACTCATACATTGGTCTACGGTGGGTTTGGAAGGCAATAATTTCCCCATTAAACAAGTCCATAATTGGTGATAGGTAAAGCCTATCTCCTCGAATATTAAACTCGGTTACATCCGTTACCCATTTCTGATTTGGTTTGTCAGCTTTAAATTGGCGCTGTAGTACATTATCTGCAACTTGCCCGATGTCCCCTTTGTAAGAACGATATTTTGCGATTCTAATGCGTGATTTAAGTTTCATTGACTGCATGAGTCTTTGTACACATTTATGGTTAATTGTTAATCCCATATTCTTTAAAGCAAGAGTAATTCTACGATAGCCATACCGACCTTTATGCTTATGATAGATCATCTTAATTTGCTGCTTAAGGTCACTGTATTTGTCGTTAAGCTTTGATCGCTGCTCATGATAAAAGTACGTGCTTCGAGCCATCTGTGATGCACGTAATAGATATTTCAATTTATAGTTTTGCCTTAATTCAGAAATGAATCTTGTAACCGTTGCTGTTCGGCTTGTTCCTGTTCTTTCTGCTTCTGAATCAAGGCTCTCCGCTTTTTTAAATAAGCGTTCTCAGCTCGTAGATATGCAAGTTCTTCTAGTAGCTGTTCTTGGGTTTTGTCTCTATCATTCAGAGCATTTTTGACTTTTTTTATCTTAGGCTTTGGCACGGATTTAGGTCGTCCTTTCGGCTTAGCTTTTAAGCCATCTATACCGTGTTCTTCGTATTGGAGCAACCAACTTAATAACTGTGTGTGTGATTTCAGATTAAATTGATTTGTAGCTTCACGTACAGATAAACCTTGTTCAAGAACAGACTGAATAACTTTAAATTTAAATTCAGGAGTATATACAGTATTTGTGTTTTTCCTGCTCAGACCCTCAGCACCATGATTATTATAATTGGCTACCCATTTAGCAACATCGCTATGATGTATTCCAAATTTATGACTTACTTGGTGTCTGCCAAAACCAGATAAGTAATATTGGACAACCTCAAGTTTAAATTCTTGAGAATATTTAGCCATAGAAAAGCACCCTCCAAGTTAGACTGAATGTGTCCAACTTTCGGGGTGCAGTTCAAAAAAGGCGGTTTTTTTATAGGAAAAAAATAAATGACCGCAATGCTTACAGAATGGACAACCGCTTGCCCAGACTGGGAGGAGCGTATTGTCAATAAACAGTCGCTCATGCCTTGTGCTCCTTTGTTTCCACAAGTTGCAGACGTTGCCGAGCGTATATTTAAAGAACTTATCCTTGTTGATGTGATGGATAGCCCAAAAATGGGAGATGTCACACTTGAATGGGTTATTGAGTTTGTACGCGCAATCTTTGGAGCTTATGATCCGAAATCAAAACGCCGTTTAATACGTGAATTTTTTCTTCTTATTTCAAAGAAGAATACTAAGTCTACAATTGCTGCAGGTGTGATGCTTGTTGCATTGTTACTGAATGACCGACTTTCAGCCGAGTTAATTATCTTGGCACCCACTAAGGAAGTCGCAGACAACAGCTTTAACCCGATTCGTGACTTTATCCGCGCAGACGAAGAACTCAGTGCAATGATTAATGTCTCTGAGCACACAAAGACAGTTACACACTTAGGAACTGGTGCAACACTCAAAGTTATCGCAGCGGAATCCAATGCGGCAGCAGGCAAGAAGGCCTCAATCATTCTAATTGATGAGGTCTGGCTTTTTGGTAAGCGTGCCAACGCTGAATCAATGTTTCGTGAAGCAAAAGGCGGTCTGACTTCACGGCCTGAAGGCTGTGTAATTTATCTGTCTACGATGTCAGATGAAGTGCCCTGTGGTGTGTTTAAGCAGCTTTTAGATTATGCCAGAGATGTACGTGACGGAATTAAAGTTGATAAAAGTTTTCTGCCACTTATTTATGAATTCCCTAAGCATCTAGTAGAAGCTGGCGAACATTTAAAACCTGAAAATTTTTATATTACAAACCCAAACTTGGGCGCATCGGTTGATCTTGAATATCTAATTTCGGAATTTAACAAAGTTAAAGATGCTGGTGAAGAATCTCTTAGAGACTTCTTGGCCAAACATTTAAACATCGAAATTGGCATGAATTTACGTGCAAATCGATGGGCTGGTGCAGAGTTCTGGAATCAACAAAAACATGTTTTTGGGCTTGATCAGTTAATTGAGCAATCTGATGTCATCACATTCGGGATTGATGGTGGTGGGCTGGATGATTTGCTTGGAGCTGCTGCATTAGGGAGATTAAAAAAAGATCCTCGTATTTGGTGGCTTTGGAACCATGCATGGGCAAATAAAGTTGCTTTAGAGCGCCGTAAAGAAAACATCCCAAAGTACCAAGACTTTGAAAAAGAGGGAAGTCTGACTGTAGTTGAGAAAGTTGGCGAAGATATCGACCAATTGGCAGCAATTGCCAAGAAAGTCTATGACAGCGGCAAGCTTTATAAAATTGGACTAGATCCACTTGGTTTAGGTGGCTTACTTGACGGGTTGTTAGAAGTTGGAATACCAGAAGAGTCGATGCTTGCTGTTCCACAAGGCTACAAGTTGATGGGTTATATCCTTACAACAGAAAGAAAACTTGCAGAGGGAAATTTATTTCATGCAGGTCAGCAACTCATGACTTGGGCAGCGGGAAATGCGCGTGTCGTAATGGTTGGTAATGGGATGCGAATCACTAAGCAAGAATCAGGGGTGGGGAAAATTGACCCTTTGATTGCAACATTTAATGCCGTGGCTCTAATGACCATGAACCCTGAGCCAACAAATAAAGAATACAACGTCTATTTTTTCTAAATAATTTTTAACTTAAAGCCCGCAAATAGCGGGCTTTTTCTTTTTAAAGGAGAGCTTAATGCCTGCTCTACAGAAATCATTTGGCTCTTTTGAAATTAAGAGCACGAACGAGGAAAAGCGAACTTTTAAAGGGATTGCGAGCACACCAAATGCAGACCGCGCAAAAGACATCATGGTCCCAAGCGGGGCTAAGTTCGAGCTTCCAATGCCACTTCTTTTTCATCATGAGCACAGTGCTCCGATTGGACAGGTCATTGATGCAAAGGTGACTGATAAGGGAATCGAAGTAGAGATTCATATCCCAGAAATCATAGAAGAAGGGAACTTAAAAGCCCGTGTCGATGAAGCCTATCAAAGCCTCAAGTATGGATTAGTTAAAGGGCTTTCAGTTGGGTTTTTAGCCGATTGGGAACAGGCTCAATTTATCGAAGGTGGTGGCATCCAGTTTAACGAATGGGAGTGGTACGAACTCTCACTGGTGACCATTCCATGCAATCGCGACAGTTCAACAGATTATTCAAAAGCTTTCGAGGAATACAAAGCCGCGTTGGGCAATAAACCTCAGAAACCCGCAGCAGATGGCGTTTCATCTGAGCAAAAACACGTAATCGTAAAACTTGGTAGCCCAACTAAGGGTGGAGTATCTCTATGAATAAATATTTAAAACAATTGCTTGATGCGTTGGCAAAAAAACAAGCAGAAAAGCAAGGTGTTATCACTAAAGCATTGGATGATCAGCGCACACCCAATGAAGAAGAAGAAGAGCAAATTACTGCAATTGATCAAGAAATTGCCACAATTCAAAAAAATATTGATCGTGTAAAAGACATGATCAAACAAGCCGAAGAGGCTGGGGAAAATGGAACACCTGTAGCAGGTGGCAGTCCAGAAGAGGCTGCTAATACCGCTGGTGGTGGTAATCCAGCACCACGTGTTGAGGTTGAATCCAATCTTGAAAAAGGTGTTGGTTTTGCAAAATTTGTAAAGTGTCGAATGATTGCCTCAATTGAAGCGAAGAAGGGCAATTATAAATCAGCAGTTGATGTTGCTAAAAGCTTAGGTGAGCCGCCAGAGGTAATTGCCTTAATTGAAAAAGCCACTCTAGGTACAACGACTGATGCTGGTTTTGCTTCACCATTGGTGCATACAAACCGTTTAGTAGGTGAATACATTGAATTGCTTCGCGCTAATACAGTGCTTGATAAGCTGCAATTCCGAAAAGTTCCATTTAATGTTGAAATTCCCGCGCAGGCGACAGGTTCTATGACGGCTTGGGTTGGTGAGGGCGAGGCCAAGCCTTTAACTAATCCAACTTACGCAGATGTCAAAGTCGGCAAGCATAAAGTAGCTGCAATTGTGGTTTACACCCTTGAGCTTTTAGAGGGTAGCGATCCAGCAGTTGATGTATTAATTCGTGATGACTTGGTTGCTTCATCTGCTCAATTCACTGATGCTGAATTCCTTAGCGCTAGTGCAGGAACCACCAAAAAGCCAGCAGGTCTTTTAAATGGCGTTACGCCAATTACTTCAACAGGTAATACACCTGAAGCAGTTGCTAATGACTTGCGCGCTTTACGTGCTCAGTTCCTATCTAACAACCTTTCTCTTGCTGGTGCTTACTACCTTATGAGTGAAGTTAAGGCTGCAGAGCTTGCAGATATGCGCGATGCTTTAGGCAATACCTACTTTAAAGGCATGGAAGCAGGACTTAATCAGAAGACCTTAGGCGGCATCCCAGTTATTGAATCTGAAACTGTGGGTGATGTGATTATTCTTGTTAAAACATCTGAAATTCTGATGGCAGATGGTGGTCAAGTTGAAATTGCTTACTCTGACCAAGCAACTTTAGTTGATGGAACAACTGTTCATAACTTATGGCAAGAAAACAAATTTGCTATTCGTGCTGAACGTTTTGTTTCTTGGGCTAAACGCCGTCCGATTGCTGCAAGCTTCATTCAATACACTTAATTGTTTGAATCTATTGATTAAAAAACAGCCCTTAATTGGGCTGTTTTTATATCTAAGCATCACAATTGTTTAGCTATAGGAACAGTCTCATGAAAATTGAATATTTAAAGCAGATGCATGATGCCAATGTTGGTGACATTAAGGATGTACCAGACTTGGCAGCAAATGTCCTAATTAAAATAGGTGTTGCAAAGCCTTATGAAGAGCAAAAAAAGGCACCCGCTAAACCTAAAAAAGAAGTAAAACCAATCGAATAAGGCGGTAATTATGGGCATTAGAGACTGGTTTAAAGGTAAAAAAAGCCTCCAAAGTGTCCATACTTCTGGGCAAAATGTTTGGAATAGTTTAACCGTTCAAGAGCCATATTCTGGCGCATGGCAGAAAAATGATGAACTTACACGCACTGAGCTGACAGCATCCGATGCTGTATTTTCTTGTGTGAGCCTTATTTCTAAAGACATTGGCAAACTTCCTATTGTACTCAAAACTAAAGTTGATGGTGTTCTGGTACATGCTGACATCCCAGAAAAGCTTCGGGTGTTAAAAAAGCCAAATAACTATCAGACATGGCAACAGTTTCAAGAACAATGGACATCAAGTCTATTATTGCGCGGCAATACCTACGTTTGGAAATTACGCGATGCCTTTGGTGAGGTTTATCGAATGGTGGTTTTAAACCCCGATTTGGTAACACCGCTAATTGATAAAAATGGGAATGTCTTTTACCAATTAAGTAAGGATTGTTTGACTCAGGCAGAATCTGAAATTCTACCAGCTTCTGAAATTATTCATGATCGGATTAATACGTTTTATCATCCATTAGTAGGGCTATCACCAATTATGGCGTGTGGTGTAGTTGCAAAAATGGGGGTGAAAATCCTGAATAATGCTGCAAACTTCTTTGGAAATGGTAGTAGACCGGGTGGAATTCTGGTTGCTCCCGGTCCAATCGCAAAAGAAAAGGCAGAAGAAATTCAAGCGAGATGGAATCAAAACTATTCTGGGTCTAATTATGGCAAAACTGCTGTGATTGGTGATGGAATGACTTATACAGTTTTAGGTATGAGTGCTGCAGATTCCCAAATGCTTGAGCTTTTAGAAATGTCAGGCCGTGTTGTTTGTAGTGTATTTAATGTCCCTCCCTTCAAGATAGGCATTGGAACTGTTCCAGATGACCCAGAAAAGGCAAACGGTATTTATTATTCTGATTGCTTGCAAGCATTTATCGAATCTCGTGAAAACTTGATTGATGAAGGATTAAACCTAGAGTCATTTAAGGTAGAAAGCTTTCTTGATATTGACACTTTAATACGTATGGACTCGGAAAGATTCCACAACATGATTCGTGAAGATGTCAAAGGCTGTATTTTAACGCCAAATGAAGGCCGAGCAAAAATTGGAATGCTTCCTGTTCTTGGTGGTGATGCAATTTATATGCAACAACAAAACTTCTCACTTGAGGCACTTTCAAAGCGGGATTCTAAAGACGATCCATTTGGAAAATCTGAATCGTCATCTCAAAAAACAAATGATGCCCAGAAATCTTTTGATTCACTTTATCAAGGCGTTTTTTCTGTTAATGAAAAATATCAAATGGGCCAATTTGTGACCCATAAAGGAAGTCTGTGGCACTGTGAAAAGGATCATACTGGCGAATTTGATCATGCTAACTTTAAGCTTTGCGTGAAGGGGGCTAAATAATGTCAATTACAGATTTGGCCACTGTCAAGGCTCACTTGCGGTATGACTCAAACGACAATGATTTAGAGCTAGAAGCATATAGAGAAGCAGCAGAACAAGCCGTCTTAGATTATGTGACCGATGAATTTGCAGATGGCAATTATCCGAAACAATTTAAAGTCGCAGTTCTTCTTTTATGTGGTTATTACGATAGCAACCGAAATCTTGAAAATGGAATGATGGTGGATGGCAATTATCTACCACCTCCAGTAAGAGCTTTGCTTTATAAATTTCGAGATCCTACAGCGATTTGAGGTAATTATGGGACAGAAAGCAAACGACCTACGTCACCGCATCACTATTCAAAAGCCCATCCAAACCCAAGATCAAAAAACAAGTAAATTAATTACCTCATGGTCTAATTTTGCCACTATTTGGGCAGAAGTTACTGATCTTTCAACCCGTGATGTTATTGCGGCCAAAGCAGCCAATAGCTCGATACAGGCCCGTGCTAAGGTGCGATATAGCAGCACAACAAAACAAGTTGATAGCACAATGCGGGTACTTTTTGATGGGTACTATTACAAGATTGATGGAAACCCGATGCGAGATCCTGACTCACGCCGTGAGTATTTAACTATCAACCTTGCAACAGGTGATAAAGCATGGAATGGGTGATTTATGGCTACTCAAATACATGGCTTGGAGCCTGCTTTAAGAAAAATGCAGGCAATCGGTAATGAAAAAACTGTAAAACGTATTGCCCGTAAAGCGATGCGGCAGGCAATGAACATTGCAAGAGATGCAGCTCGTCAAAAAGTTAAACGCCTAGATGATCCAACCACTCCAGAAAAAATCTGGAAAGAAATTGTGGTTCAAAATGGCCGGAGTAGAAATAAAAACACTTTGGTTATGCGTGTGGGAGTGCGTGGTGGGGCACGTATTCCATATACAAATAATGCCCAAAATAGACGTGCTGGGCGTGTTGGTCAAACTTACCAAGCGGACGGACGAGTCTTTTACTGGCGATTCCTTGAGTTAGGCACAAGTAAACAGCCTGCTACTCCGTTTTTACGCCCTGCTTTATACGAAAACATTGAACAAGTTACCGATAAATTTGTTCAAGTGTTTAATTTTGAACTCAGCGTGGTTTTAGGTGCAGCTTAATGATTGATGTTCCAATTTTTAAATTAGCCAGAGCAGATCCAGCGGTTAAGGCTCTACTTGAAAGCGATGGAATTTTGCGAGTCTGGAAGTTTGGAAGTGCTCCAGATGAGCCACAAGCGCCATATGTGACATGGCAAACAATTTCTGGTGATTCAAATAGCAACCTTGATTCACGTCCTGTTTCAGACAATGCAATTATTCAAATTGATGTATATGCAACTGATGAGGATGTTGTTGATCAGGTTGCAAAAGCAATTCGCTTCGCAATTGAACTTGATTGTTATGTGGTTCGTTATGGCGAGGCAGATAAGGACCCCGTAACAGGAATGCCTCATTATTCTTTTGATGTTAGCTGGATCGTAAACCGCTAATAAAACTTAAACCATATTTTCACTTAGCACCCATTTCGGGTGCTTTTTTTATGCCTAAAATTAAGGAGCGCTCTTAATGGCTAATGTTAAAACTCAAAAAACACAGTTATTTACTGTGTTAAATGGTCAAGTGGTTCGTTTTGTTTGCTCTAAACGGATTGACTTGGGGCAAGATTCATTTCAAAAAATTGATGTAACTTGTCTTGATGCAGAATCAAAACAGTATGTTCGCGGTATGCGTGATCCTGGTGAAGGTGCAATAGAAATCGATTACGATGATACGAACACCAGTCATGACAAGTTAATTGAAATTGCCGAATCTGGAGAGATTTTAGAGTGGCATGTTGGTTCGGGTCATGCTTCCACCGCTCCAACTTATGATGCTACTACCGGTATTGATTTGCCAGAGGATCGTATGTGGTGGTCATTCAAGGGTTATATTAATCCTACTGCACCTAATGCATTTGAAGTCGATTCTGTAGTTGGTTATTCATTCACATTGATTCGTACTTCTGGCGTAACTCCAACTAAACGCACGGTGGCTCCATAATGGCTAAGATCAGCATTGCAGACTTAAAGCAGAGTGTAACTACTCTAAACGTTCCAGTTAAAAAAGCCGTCAAGTGGAATGTTGAAGCGACTGAAAGTAATATTGAGTCACTAAAAAAATTGACGAAAAACAAATCATTAGAGCTTGGTGATATTGTTGAGCTTGAAGCTGATATTTTTGTCAAAAAAATGAACTTCAAGGAAAGTCGAGAGGCATCCAAGGCAATTGAATGGGATCTTAATTATGAGAATCTTGAGGATTCAAAGGTTAAGAAAATCGACTCAACTCACATGCAAGCTGCTCAATTACTTGGTTCAATTTGCTCAGATCAAAAGGGGACACCTTTTTTCTCAACTGTTAATGACATCTATAAGGCAGAGCCTAGTTTAATAAATGCTATGTATGCTGCTGCTGATGAAGTTAATAATTTTTTGGGAAAGTCTCGGAAGAAGAGCTTGCAGACAGAGAACTCCTCATTGAACTCGTCCTCAATGGAATCGGTGGAAGCACTTTAGCAGAAGCCGAATTAAACATTAGTCATAAAGAGTTGATGGAATGGAGAGCCTATCGTCAAAAATATGGCTCTCTTTTCTTTGGTCGCCGTTTAGAGCAAAGCTTTGGAAGCTGGATGGCACATTACACAGGCTTCAAAGTTAAAGAGGGAACAAAAGTAGACCCTTATATATTTATGCCTCATGAAACGCCTCCAGACGATGACAATTCATTGTCATTAGAGGAATATCTAGAAAGGTTCCATAGTAACTAGCCCTGCCATAAGGTGGGGCATGTGACATTTACATACCGTTTTGTTAAATTGAAGAAAATTGAAAAAAATGGTGTGTAAATGAATAAGTTTTTAATTATTGTTATTTTGGGCTGTTTGTTACTTGGATGTGGAAAAACAGAAGAAGAAAAACTCAATGACGAAAGGCAGAAACTCGACTTACAAGTGCAAAAAATTGTTAGAGATGTGTTAAAAGATGGCGATACAGCTAAGTTTCGTAATCAATGGGAGCTATGCGGTGAGGTAAATGCTAAAAATAGTTTTGGCGCCTATACTGGCTTTCAGCGATATGTAGTAACAGAGGAAAAAATATTTTTTGAAACTGACTTCAACACTGATTCAACGTCTTTAGAAATTTTCAATAAACTTTGGAATGTCAACTGTAAAAGATAGTTAAACATTAATTTTTAAAAACCCCGCTAATTAGTGGGGTTTTTTATTGCCCGGAGAAAAGTAATGGCCACAACTTCACTTGGCAGATTAACACTGGATCTAGTGGTTCAGACGGCTAGTTTTTCAGAGCCACTAAGTAGAGCTGAACGGCAGGCGCGAACATCGAGTCAAGGGATTGCTAATTCTTTAAATATTGCTGCTATTGCTGTAAGTGCATTGAGTGGAGCAGTGGCTGGTCTTTCAGTGGCTCAGCTTGTTAATTTTAGTGATCAAGTTATTCAGACTGGAAATGATATTCAAAAGTTTTCAAAACTTGCGAATGCTTCAGTGCGTGAATTTCAGTATTACGCCAAAGGGGCAGAAACTGCTGGAATTTCATTGGAATCTTTTGCAGATAAAATGAAAGACATGCAGGATCGTATAGGCGATTTTCAGCAAACAGGTGGTGGGCCTTTAGCTGACTTTTTCACCAATATTGCCCCTAAAGTTGGGGTAACTATTCAACAGTTTCAGAAATTATCAGGACCTCAAGCGTTACAGCTATTTTATAATTCTTTAGAGAAAGCTGGCGCGTCAACAAATGACATGAAGTTTTATATGGAAGCAATCATTTCTGATTCTTCTTTGTTAATTCCATTGCTTGAAAAAAATGGTCAAGGTTTTAAGAAGTGGGGTGATGCCGCTGAAAAGGCTGGCGCTATCATGTCTGATGATTTAGTTACGAGCTTGGCAGAAGCAAAAGAAAGTCTTCAATTAATGGATCTACAATGGCAAGGGGTTGAAGCCAGATTAATAAATAGTGTCGTTCCTGCTATCGAAACGGTTATAGAGAATTGGGATGATATTAAAGCGGTAACTATTGCCGTATCTGCTGGCATTGCAACTAGATTTGTTCCTGCTTTAGTTGTTGCAACATATCAACTAGGACAAACTGCTATTTTTGCAGTCCGTGCTGGTGTGGGCTTGGCAAGTTTTGCTAGATCTGCTGGTGCTACGGCTGGAGTCATGGCTTTACTCGGTGGGCCTGCTGGATTGGCAATGTTAGCAACACAAATTGCTGTAGCTGGTGGTGCATATTTATTGATGACCAAACACACTGAAGATGCAACAAGTGCATTTGAAGAGCAAGGTTTAGCAATTAGTGAACTTCGAGAAAAATATAAAAGCTTTACCGCAGCACAGTTAGCTATAAAAGGTATTGAGGCAAGTGAGGAGGTTGAAAAACAAACCAAAGAACTAAAAAGTCTTCTTACAGCGTTAGAACAATTTGAAAACGACTTGAAAGTTCAAGGTGATATTAAGCAATTTACAGCGATTCAAGCGTACCTTGCTAGCTTAAAACAAGGTGGGGATGAAGCTAAGAATGCTTTTGCTCAGCTACAAAAGCAAGGATTGGTTAGTGAGAGTACACTTAAGTTTGTTGCTGAATTAGATACAAAAATTAATGCTGCTAATAACACTATAGATCGTCAAAAAGAGATCCAAAAATTAGTTAAAGATGCCACCAATGATGCAACAAAGGCACAGCAAGACCAAGCAAAAGCTGTCAATGAATCTGCTAAGGCATGGCAATCACTGACACAAAAACAGCGAGAATATATTAATCAGGCCAACAAGGATGCTTTGCGTGAGAAGTATATTCAGGAAAATATGCGTGTAGGTGGTTGGACTAGAGAGAAGGCTGAATTTTTTGCTGATGTTCAAGCTAATACCAATGAAGAAAATGCATATAAAATTAAATTGCCAAAAGCGGTTGCTGATGCAGCACTTAATAGCTTTAATCGCAAAAACTATACTTTTGGGAAACCTGAGTTAGAGGCAATTGCTCGTGCACAAGGTATTGCTAAGGCAAATAATTTTGCTCAGATTGAAAGTTTGTATGGTTTGCCTGCTGGAACATTAGCAGCCTTGATTCTTCAAGAGTCTGGGGCGAATGCTGGAGCAAAAAGTCATACTGGGGCAACAGGTCTTTTTCAAACTACTAGCGTGTTTAGAAAACAGTATGGTCTTAATGCCAAAAGTTCGATTGAAGAAGTTGCAACAGCAGCGGCTAAAGACTTATCTAAACATTTGGCTGATTTTGGAGCCATGGATAAAGCACTCATGGCCTACAATGCAGGTGCAGGTGGCTTAAGGACCTATTTAAAAGGTGGTCTATCAGATAGCAAGCGTAAAGAGGTTGCTGGTTACGCACCGGGTTTCCAGAAGTGGTTCGCCGGAGTATCTGGAAAATCTACTGTAGACAATTCAATTTTAATGCCCACACAGGCAGATCAACTTGAATTAATTAATAAGGCTGCTGAATCTCAAAAAGCCATTGATGATGCTAAAAAAGATGTCGATGCTCGGTATTACACCGAAGCTCAACGACTTGCAAAAGAGCATCAAGATAATATTGAAAAGATTACCTTCGCCTATGCTGGAACACCACAGTTAAAGGAAAAATTGGCTCAAGAGAATGCTTTATATGCCGCTCAAATTGCAAAACTTGAGTCCGATAAAAAGGAGGAGTACAACCAGTACTTTGCTTTTGAAACTGATCGAATCAAGCAGATTGAACAAAACTTTGATCGACAAAAAGAGTTAATCGACTCTAATGCCGAGTATGAGTACGGGAAATCGAAAAAAGCTTTAGAGATTAAAGCTGCTCTTGAGCGTCAAAAACAAGCTGAAATTGCAGCTGTAAAACGCGAAGAAGATGCACAAATTCAGTCGGCGTTTGAGGGTTATCTTAATCAGACTGAAATTGTAGTGAAGCGCTACCAACGTGAACGTGAAGAAATACTTCAAACTTATAGTTTAAGTAAACGTGTTCGCGAAGAGATGGCAAAATCTAAGGATTATGCAATTTTTGAAACTTTAAACCAAGCTTCTGACAGCGTCTTTCAAGTTGGTCAGAACTCTGCTCAATCTCTATTTAATAGACTTAATCCTGAAGAGTTTTCAAAGTTTAATTTGCAAAATCAATATTCTTCAGATTTCGGAGGACTCCAAACATCCTACAACGATGAAGTTGCTGGAATAAGTGCAATATCAGATGAGAATCTTCGCAATTCTATGCTTTTAGATGCACATGAGCAGTATTTGCAATCGAAAGCCGCACTTGATGCAGATTACGCACAAAAAGAGCGTGATTTGGATCAACAGAATTTTGAAACCAAGATGCAAGTTTATTCGCAAATTGCTGGAATGACTGGGCAGGTCTTTTCAGACATGACCGCACTATTAGAGCAAAGTGTTGGGAAGTCAAATGCACTTTACAAAACTATGTTCTTTGCCTCTAAGGCTGCTTCAATAGCTCAAGCAATTGTTAACACGGAAGAGGGGGCTACAAAAGCACTGGCGCAAGGTGGCGCTTATGGAAGTGTATTGGCTGGAGTTGTTAGGGCAACAGGTTATGCTTCAGTTGGTATCATGGCAGCTCAAACAATCCAAGGTATGGCCCACAACGGTATAGATAATATCCCGCGTGAAGGTACATGGCTTTTAGATGGTGGTGAACGTGTACTGAATCCAAAACAGAATCAGGACCTAACCAGATTCTTAAATGATCGCCAGAGTGCAAACAATGGAAGCATTTCAATCAAAGTTGAAGTAAACGATTCAGTTGTAAGCACCTCAGGTGCCAATACACAAGATCAGAAGCAGCTCGGCCAGATGATCGGCAATGCAGTTCGCGCCGTGATTCGGCAGGAACAACGGCAAGGGGGATTGTTGAGTAAGTAATAAATATTTTAGTCGAAGAAAAACCATGATTTTTAATCATGGTTTTTTTATTTTCAGTGAAAACATTTAAAAATTAACAAGGACTTAAATAGTTATGACTCATGTTCAAAATAAACTTGGAAAAATTACTATTGGATGTATGATGAACCAATTTAACAATAGTGGTTTTGAGACAATGAAGATTACATCTTTGGGGTTGGAAAATGTTGGCGGGATTTCAAACTTAAATCTGGAAAACCTCAACCCTCAAATGAACATTATTTGTGGTGAAAATGGGGTTGGGAAAACTAATATTTTAGACTCTATTGCATCTTGGTTTTCTGAGAATGATAAAAATACACTTAAAAAGAAAGTTGGTAGTGATAAAGGTAAAATTCTTGTTATTACAGATAACTTGGGCAGTAATCATTATGAAATCTCAATTGATAAGTTTGATCCTGAACAATATGACAGCTATTTAAATAATCAAAACTATGGCAATGTTAAGAAAAGCCTTTTATATTTAAAGACAAACAGAGGGATTGATTACAAGAAGATTTCCTCAATTCAAGCTGACCCTGATATTGAACATCGTGCTAGATATAATGCCACAGGTATAAACAATGACGACATAAAAGACTGGCTTCTGAATCGAATACTGCATAGTGGGCATGAAAAACATTTATCTGAAATACAGTTAAAAAACCTTGAATTTGCTAAAGAGAGTTTTAGTCTTCTTAATCCAGACTTCAAATATAGTCGATTAAACACCAGTAATGAGTTATTTGTTAACACGCCTACAGGTGAAATATATTTTGAGTATTTATCGTCAGGATTTAAATCAATAATTTACATCTTGCTAGGGATTATCAAGGAAATTGATTATCGACTAAAACACGATGATACAGCGGCACGCGACTATAATGGAATCATTTTAATTGATGAAATTGAATTACATCTTCATCCTGAGTGGCAAGGACGGATATGTGAGGTCTTAAAAGTCGCTTTTCCAAATGCTCAGTTTTTTATTTCTACTCATAGTCCTCATGTGGTTCAAACTGCTCTCAAAGGTGAAGTTGTTGCTTTGGAGCGTAAAGATGGCAATGTTGGAAGGCGAGAATTACCTGAGTCTCAGTATGGCTACCAAGGTTGGACGGTTGAGGAAATTCTTGAAGATGTGATGGGCATGGTTGATTTAAGGACTCAAAAATATAAGGAAATAAAAGGGCGCTTTGATAAAGCACTTGAAGATAAAGACCGTAACGCTGCTCATATAGCTTATGAAGAACTTGACAAAATGCTTCACCCTCAATATCCATTACGTCCTGTTTTTAGAATGCAACTTGATAGTCTTGGAGAATAATCCATGATTAAGTTGCAAAGAGGTGTCAGACCTACTTATTTGAGTGATCAGAAAGTTCAAGAGCTCACAGATATATTTAAAGCAGATAAAAATAAGACTGTTTGGAAGCAAGAATCAATAGGTGAGTCTTTATTGACCAGTTCATCCTTCAAATGCGCATATTGTGAATGTAAATTACAAATTGAAGATTCATACATGCAAGTCGAGCATTTTAAGGATAAGGATACTTATCCTGATGATGTTGTAGACTGGGAAAATTTACTACCATCTTGTGGACGTTGTAATCGGAAAAAATGGACATTAGATGTTATAACCAATCCAATTGTTAATCCATATATTGACGAGCCAAAGGTGCACTTATGTCAAGAGTCATTTAGGCTTTATGGGAAGGATGAAAAAGGCAAGACTACTGTTAAAAAGTTGTTTTTGAATGATGATGATCGTGTGGTTTTACCAAGATTTTTAGTTTGTAATGAATTGAATCGACAATTATCAATAGCTGCCTCAAGTTTTACCGACATTGATAATTCAAGAGATTCAATGTCCACCATATTGTCTTCTTGTCAATCGGATAAGCCATATTCAGCATTTTTGGCCACTACTTTGCATACAAACCAAGATTACTTATACATCAAAAAACATCTTGAAGACTGTCAGATGTGGGATCATGATCTTGAAGCCTTGCATCAATTGTCTCTGAAATTGGTATTAGATCAACGCTAACTATTAATCCTAATAAGAAAACCTCGCTAAATGCGAGGTTTAATTTTTTAAATCATTGAAATAAAAATTTTTAGGAGGTTTGCTTTCAAATGAGCAACCAAAAATTTGACTGGCCAAGTGACTTGGACGGTAACTCCAACACTCAGAACTTCAATGTTCTGACTTCAAAGTTTGGTGATGGATATGAGCAAAATGTCTCAATAGGAATCAATAACCGAACAGGTACTTGGCAATATTCACGGACAGCAAAAAAAGCCGAAATTATGCAAATCAAAGCATTCTTCGATCAGCACAAGGGCGCAGATTCATTTTTATGGGATTCGCCTTTAGATGGTGAGGTTCGAGTTAAAACAGGTGAATATCAACCCCGTTGTTTGGGCGGTGATGTTTGGCAAATCTCAACGACTTTCACCCAAGTTTTTTACCCTTAATTTAAACCCCTTTAAAGCCCCTTTTTAGGGGCTTTTTTATGCGAGTAAGAAAATGACGATTCAAACAGTAAATCTAGGTACAGCACCGACTGGCGCAGGTGGGGATACATTCCGCTCTACTGGCGCAAAAATGAATGAAAACTTTACGAATAACAACCATGCAGCTAGTCGTTATGTTGGGACTGCGGATGGTAATTTGCTAGAAGTTGGAGCTTTTGGTTTTGGAGGTTCTGGCAGTGTAGTTGGCAATATATCGACAGTAACGGACGCTAGAAATGCGCTTGGTAATCAATCAAAGATCTTTCGTGTTGATGGTGGTTCGGTACTACAGCTTTATTCACCTGCTTTGCATCTAAAGTCTTCTGATACACATGTAGCTGTTTCATTTGGAGCACTAAGTGGGGATGTAAAAATTATTGGATGGACAGACAGCAGCACAAATTTAACTGCTCAATATTTTCTGAGAACCTCATCAAATACAACAGTAGATGCAAACGGGTTTTTAAAGAATGCTTCACCAGTCGTTAAGCTATTTGCAGATAAAATTGAACCTAATGATGAAGCTGCTGAACAGCCGCTCTCTTTTGAGAAACCGGGTATTGGCCATTACCTTGTAAAAGGATCCTCTGGATTCGCCAAGGAGGGATGGTGGATTGAGATCCCAACAGATACCCATGGTAATAAAATCTGTGCGGTAGAATATCAAACGCTTGAAAATGGCGATCTTGAAATTAAAACATACAAGAAAAAAATGAATGAAGAGGGTGATATTGTTGCGAATCTCGATGCACCAATCGATATTCCGAACAATGCAAATGGTGAGCCGCGATGGATCGACATTCGATTAAACAGCATTAAAAAGACAATCGTTAGAAAAATTCCAAGAACAGAAAAACAACCGCGTATGGTTCAGCAAGTAAAGTATGCTCCTCAGCTTACTTACATCACTAAATATGAAGATTTATTTGATGATGAAGGAAAAGCTGTAATTGTGGATGGCAAGAACTATAAAAAGCCAGTAACCCACATTCAAACTGATCAAAACGGCACACCCATCCTATCAAATCAACCAGTCATTAATGAAAATGGTGAGCCAGTTTTTGAATGGGTTCAAGCAGTTGATAGTGAAGGAAATCCTGTTTTTGATGATGTGCCAGTCTTAGACAAAGATGGAAATCCAATCTATGACGAGGTGACTTATGACCCTGAATAGTGATTTCCAGAAGCTGTATGTTGATGGATTAATTCATTTGTATGAATTAGATGCCAGTTCACTTGGAGCTGGCATTTTACGTTTCCACGGGCATATAGCTTTTCAAGACTGGGAGAAAATCTACTCTTCAATTGGTTCTGAAGGTTTAATTGGTGCTGATTCTGGCAGCATTGGAAAGATATTCGATGCTGGTGATCAGAAGGTATGGAACCGCAATATTATCTGGCAAGGTCAAGTATTTGAGCCAATGGCACTCGAAGTAAGTGGCCTTGAAATGAGTTCAACAGGTAAAGCTTCAGCGCCGACATTGACAATGGCAAACAATATTAACGGTATTCAACATGCTGTTTCTGCTTATTGTCTGCAATTTAAAGATTTTGCAGGTGCAAAGCTAAAAGTTATTACTACTTTGGCTAAATATCTAGATCCTGAAAATTTCACTTCTGGCAATCCTTTAGCATCGAACGAGTCTAAAGAACAAACTTGGTTTATAGAACAAAAGACATCGGAAAATGCTCAGCAAGTAACTTTTGAGCTTTCTAACCCGATTGATTTTGAAGGTTTGAAAATTCCTGTACGTCAAATTACTTCTTATTGTAGTTGGGAATATCGCGGGGAAGAGTGTGGTTACACCGGGGCAGCAATGTTTACTGAGAAAGATGAGCCTACAGACAATCCTGCTTTAGATCGTTGCTCATACAGATTGTCTGGTTGTGAATGTCGATTTAGTAAAAACAAGCCTTTACCCTTTGGCGGATTCCCAGCTTCAAGCATGTTGTGAGGTCTTATGAAACTGACAGCAAAAATTAAAAAAGCAATCATGGCCCATGCTGATGCATGTTACCCGCATGAAAGCTGTGGGGTGATTGTCGAAAAGCAATATATTCCTTGTCGCAATATCGCTGAACAATCTGATCAGTTTGAAATACATCCCGAAGACTTGGCAAGTGCTGAAGATCAAGGCGAAATCTTAGCTTATGTGCACTCTCATCCAGATGGAACAACAAAAGCTTCGGAACTTGATCTGATTCAAATTGAATTACATCAAAAGCCGTGGGTAATTTGTTCATATCCGGATCTGGATTTTCAAGTTTATGAACCTTGTGGTTATCGCGCCCCCTTAGTGGGGCGTAATTATTTTCACGGTTGGCAAGATTGCTATGCACTGATTCGTGATTTTTATAGTCGTGAATTGGGCGTAGAGCTGAAGGATTTCGAGCGTAAAGATGCATGGTGGGAAGATAAAGACCATCCATCACTTTACCTTGAAAATTACGAAAAAGCAGGTTTCTTTGAAGTTGATACACCGCAGTATGGCGATATGCTTGTTTGTCGTGTTGGGCGTACCGAGCATCCAAATCATGCAGTTATATGGTTGGGTAATAATGGGCAGCTTAAATCGGAACAAACTGAGCATTGCATCGGTTCAAGTTTAATCCTTCATCATCCGTATAACCGTAAATCTGTGCGGGAAATATATGGTCAGCAATGGCATGAGCGCACTGTGAAAATCTTAAGGCACCGAGATGTTAAAAACAATTAAGTTGTACGGCATTCTAGGGCAAAAGTTTGGTCGTGAATTTAAGCTCGATGTCGCAAATACGCGTGAAGCCATGCGTGCTTTATCAGTTCAGATCGCTGGCTTCGAACACTTCATGACGCATGCCCATGAACAAGGGTTGGCTTTTGCAATTTTTCTTAAAGGTAAAGGTTCAGGCAATAAGCGAGGCAAGAAACGCCCAGCAATTTACGATCATGAAACAAAGCGCTTAATCACTGGTGACAATATCGGTGAAGAGCAGCTTGATATGTCTACTGAAGCCGACATTATTCACATCGTCCCGCGTGTAATGGGAGCTGGTGGTAATAGTGGAGTCTTACAATTAGTTCTTGGAGTAGTTCTGATTGTTGCAGGTGTGATGACTGGCGGTACGTCTTCAGCTTACGGTGTTGCATTAATTGGCGCTGGTGCAGGCATGGCTATGGGAGGTGTTGCATCAATGCTCATGCCGAAAGCCCAAACTAATCAAAATCAAAACCAAGACGGGAACCGGGCAAACTTTGGTTTTGGGAGTGCAGTAACCACAGCCGCTCAAGGTTATCCAATACCGATTCTCTATGGTAGACGTGAAGTCGGCGGCTTCGTATTAAGTGCTGGTCAATATCCAGAAGATCAGATGTAAATTTTATTAGATTTTAGGCGCTTTTAAGCGCCTTTTTTATTGCGTGGGATTTGATATGACAGCGATGGTAAAAGGCGCAAAAAAGGGAAGCCAGCAACCAAGACAACCAGTAGTTGCACCGGACTCCGCACAATCTAAAACTTATATTAAAGAGTTGATTGGTCTAGCGGAGGGTGAGGTCGAAGGATTAGCAAACGGCTATCAATCAATTTTGCTTGAAGATACTCCGTTGCAAGATGAAAACGGCAACAAGAACTTTGAAAACGTTACTGTTAATTTTAGATCCGGAACAAACGATCAAGAATACATTGAAGGCTTCCCGGCAGTTGAAAATGAAATCCCGATTGACGTAGAGCTTAAATCATCTACACCTTGGGTGCGCTCTTTTAACAACCTAGATCTTGATGCAGTACGTTTACGTTTACGTTGGGGTCCACTACGCAACCAAGACCCAACAACGGGTGATGTTACTGGATATACCATTGAATACGCGGTGGACTTGCAAACTGATGGCGGTGCATGGTCAGAAGTATTAAGAGCAAAAATTTCAGATAAAACATCTGATAACTATGAGCGTCCGCACCGTATTGACCTTCCAAAAGCTGATATTGGCTGGCTCGTTCGTGTTCGCCGAATTACGCCAAATTCAACTTCTGAATATATCAGCGACAAAATGTATGTTAAGGCTGTTACTGAAGTAATAGACGCGAAATTACGCTATCCAAATACAGCATTAGTTTCATTGCAATATGATGCAGAAACCTTTGGTGGGTCAGTCGCAAAACTAGCGGTTGATTTGAAAGGCGTAAAAATTAAGGTACCGACAAATTACAACCCCGGAACTCGCGAATATGTTGGCATGTGGGATGGTACTTTTAAACGAGCTTATTCGAATAACCCAGCTTGGATTTATTACGATCTTTGCACATCTAAGCGGTATGGAATTGGTGAGCGAATTACAGATGGAATGCTTGATAAATGGTCTTTATACCGTTTAGCCCAATACTGTGATGAGTTGGTACCAGACGGGTTGGGCGGTCAAGAACCACGTTTCACATGTAACATTTATCTTCAGAGCGCTGAAGATGCTTATAGCATTCTTACAAAATTAGCAGGGGTATTTAGGGCAATAACTTATTGGGATGGGGATAGTATTGTTTGTGATGCTGATATTCCACAAGATACCTATTTCACATATACCCGTGCAAATATTATCGGGGAGCCGGATCATAATGGTACACGTGCCCGTGATAGACATAATGCAGTAAAAGTAGCTTGGGATAACCCAGCCAATCACTATAAGACTGAATATGAATTTGTGCGTGATGAGAAAGCCATTTCTGAAATGAAACAGGTGCGCTTACTTGAACTTGATGCGTGGGGGTGCACATCGCGTGGGCAAGCACAACGAGCAGGCTTGTGGGCTTTAAAGTCTGAACAACTTGAAACACGTACTGTGACTTTTAAAGTTGGATTAGACGGCCATATTCCTTTGCCGGGTAAAGTGATTGAATTTGCGGATCCTATTTTTGCTGGAAGAGCAAACGGTGGTCGTGTATCTAAAATATCAGCAGATCGTAAAAGCATTACGCTAGATCGTGACGACGTTGTGGCAGTTGCTGGTGACCGATTGATTATTAATGGCGAGGATGGCAAAGCTCAAACTCGAATTGTTCAATCGATCTCGGGTCGAGTGGTTACAGTTACTCATGAGTTTGATGCGATTGCAGCACAAAACGTCTGGGTGATTGATGCTCAAGATTTGGCAACGCTTAAATTTAGGGTTTTGTCAGTAGTTCAAAGTGATTCACATCAATTTACTATTACTGCGCTTGAATACAATCCGAAAAAGTTTGATGCAATCGATCATGGCGCTCATTACATCGATGTACCAATTTCAATTGTTAATCCCAATATTCAAGAACCAGTTTCAAATATTGTTATTACAAGCGAAGATCGGGTGGATCAAGGTATTAATGTTGCCACTATGGTTGTGTCTTGGACGCAAGCAAAAGGTGCGGTTAAGTATCTGGTTGAATGGCGGAAAGATGATGGGAGTTGGATTAAATTACCAATCACGGGTAATAATTCAATTGAGGTGCCGGGTATTTATGCTGGTAACTATCAAGCAAAAGTTTCAGCGGTTAATGCTTCGGATATTTCATCTTTACCGACTTATTCAGTTGTCACTAAGCTCAATGGTAAGCAAGGTTTGCCACCAGCTTTAGCGTTCATCCAAGCAACAGGTATTTTGTTTGGTATGCGCCTAAATTGGGGTTTTCCGGCCACAGGTGCACTTGATACGGCTTATACCGAGATTCAAGTATCGCCAGATGGCACAAGTAACATTGCTCAATTGGGCTTATTCGCTTATCCAACAACGACTCATACTCTGCAAGGTTTACAGCCAAATCTGACTCAATTTTATCGGGGGCGTTTGATTGATAGGATTGGAAATATTGGGCCATGGTCGGATTGGACTCATGCGACAACTTCTGCCGATGCAACAGATGTTCTTGAGCTTTTAAATGATCAAATCAGTGAGTCTCAGCTCAACCAGGATCTTAAAACCAAGATTGATCATATTGAGACTATTGATGCTGAAATAGGTCCACTTAAGCAAGATATTCAGAATACGAAAGATCGGATTGCACAAGAAGTCATTGATCGTCAAAACGCTATTCAGCAAGCTTCAGATGGCCTTTCACAGCAAATTATTGATGGTGATGAAAGTGTTCTTGAAGTTGTAGAAACGGTCAAGAAATCAAGTGATGATGGTCTTGCGGCGGTTCAGGAAGATATTCGTGTTGTTGCAGATGATCTTTCATTAGTTGCTGAAAAAACAGATGGTGTGTATGCACAACTGAATCCTGCATTGATTGGCTCTGAATCAGATCTAATTGGTAACGATCAAGGTTTTGCTGGCACATGGTCTGTTCAATCGGCAATGATCGAAGGAGACTTGGCACTTAGTAAGCGCATTGATACAACCGTTGTTGAAGTAAATGATTTACGTGCGTACGCTCAGCAAGAGGTTCAAGCGCGTATAGAGGGTGACAAAGTAACAGTTCAAAAGATTGATACTTATATTGCTAGCAATGATAGTGCTTTAGCCACGGTACGCCAATCTGCACAAGTCGCGGTAGATCAGTCTTCGGCAAATGCTGAAGCAATTGATTCAATTAATCTTGAGCTTGACGATAAAGCTTCAACTGGTGAACTTGAGCAAGTTAAGTCTGATATTAAGAATGTAGATGACAAAGTTAATGCCCAAACGATCAGACTTGATGGTGTCTATGCTCAAATTAACCCGCCTTTAATCGGCTCGGAATCCGAGTTAATTGGTAATGAGGGAGGCTATGCGGGTGTCTGGTCTGAACAGTCAGCGCGTATTGAAAGTGATTTAGCACAAGCAATTCGTACAGATACAATTCAAACTGATTTGAATGGTAATAAAGCTGCTGTTCAAGAGGTCACTAAATCAGTCAATGGGCTATATGCACAAAAGTTCATTAAGCTTGATGTGAATGGCAAAATTGCAGGCTGGGGTGGTGCCAATGATGGCGTAGAGTCTCAGTTTATTTTTAACTTTGATTCTATTGCAATCGGAAACGGTAGTAATGGCACTGTTTCATATCCATTTATTTTCCGTACAACCCCTTTTACTGACCCAGTAACAGGCACAGTTTTCCCAGTGGGTGCATACCTAAAAACTGTCATTATGGATTATCAATCCGTCGATACATCTCATATTAAAGACTTGGCTGTACAGCGAGGCAAGATTGCACAATTAGCTGTTGGAAGTGCTCAGATTGATAATCTTGCAGTGACAAGAGGTAAAATTGCTGATCTTGCAGTTGATACTTTGAAGATTGCTGATAATGCCGTAACTGTTCCAGTATCAGCGTTTGCTGAAATCTCAGTGGGTGTTGATACTGAATATGTCACTATTCAGACTTTAAACGTTCCATCTGATATGGGGCATACGGTTTTAACCTTTGGTGCAGTCTTTAGTTTTACTGGCTACAGTCCGAAACAGCAAGTTTATTGCCGAGTTCTCAAAAATGATCAAGTCGTTTTTGAGGATCTAGAAGTTCACTTCATTGAACACACTTCAGTGGCATCTATTACCGATGCAAATGGTATGCACAATCATAATGGTTCTGCTGTTAGTGTTTCGGGTAATACCGGGCAAGATGGTTCGCATAGTCATAGCTACAATGTGAATGGTACGACTGGCTCGACAAATGCAGGAGGTACATTTCACAGTCACTCATTCAGCGCAAATGGAAACACAAACAGTGGTGGGTCACACAGCCATACTGTTAGTTTAAATGGCAACGTGACTATGTCTGATGGTGGTGAACATAGACATAACATTTTAGTGACTGGTAACTCGCGTAGTGCTGGAACAATTAATATTTCAAGACACGATTCAACAGGAATAGCAGGGACATTCAAATTGCAATTGAGAGTTGTTGCTGGTGGTTCCATGAATGTGTCTCAACGTTATATTCATGCAATGACGATGAGGAAGTAATGGCATATTTTGCAGTTTATGAGGTTGAAACAGGTGAAATACAGAATTTAATAGAATGCCCTGAATTTCTAGCTGAAACAATTCATCTAGAAGAGGGGCAACAATTTTTAGAAGTAGATCACCAGGTGTCAGCAAATAAATACTTGGTCAAAAATGATGAGTTAGTCTTAAGAGATTAACTCATCCAATAGTTATGAAGCACCCTAAATTGGGTGCTTTTTTTATGCCGAAATTAGGGGGGCTGCATGGCAGACAATCAGCAAATTATAGATACATCGACCGCTTTGGCGGCCAGCAAGGGTGCAACATACGGGGGAAGTGTGGCAGGAGCAGTTTCGGCGTGGATCGGGTCAATCGATTTAGCATTTTGGGTCAGTATCATCATTGGTTTAGCTGGTTTTTTAATGAACTGGTACTACGCCAGAAAGAAAAATAAGCGCGATGAAATTGCACTTAAAGCCTATTTAGAAAGCTTGGAAAATAAAGGTGACTGTAATGTCAAACAAGACTAAATATGTCGCCGCATTCTTAGCAGCTTCGGCTGCTTTTTTTGTGGGTGTAAAAAACGATGAAGGGTTTACATCAAAGCCAGTAATTCCCGTTAAGGGGGATCGGCCAACACAGGGCTACGGTTCAACATTCAAACCTGATGGCTCCCCAGTAAAAATGACAGATCCACCAATTACACGCGCGACTGCAGATAAATGGTTGCGTAATGATGTCGCAAAACGTGAAGTAGCATTTAAAGATTCATTGAAGGGCGTGAAATTATCACAAACTGAATATGACCTATACCTTGATTTCACGTATCAATACGGTGTGCCAACATTCGCAAAATCATCAATGCTTAAACACTTGAAAGCTGGTCAATATAAAGCGGCTTGCGACTCATTACTTAAATATAAGTACGTTGCAAAGCGCGATTGCTCTATTCGTAAAAATGGATGCTATGGCGTCTGGACTAGACAGCTTGAAAGACATGCTAAATGTATAGGAGCGCAGTGATGTGGATTGTATTTGCTGCTAAATATTGGCGAGAAATCATTATTGTGTTTCTCGCTTTTTTATTGGCCATATCTTTGGCCGTACTCAATTACAAAACTGGTCAGCTAAAAGAAGCTGAACAAAAGTGTCAATCTCAGATCCAAGAGATTGAGCGCAAGAATTTGAAAGCTCTTGCAGAAAAGCAAAATCAGATCAATAAAGTGAGCGCAGACTATGAGCAAGTCAAAGCAGAGCAAAACACTAAAGTCGAATATATTGAGCGTGAAGTGCAAAAGATCGTGGAGCGTCCTGTTTATAAGTCTAGCTGTATTGACGATGCTGGGGTGCAGCAACTCAATGAACTCATTAAAGCCGGTAATACCAGCTAACCTATTGCAACCATGCCCAGATCTGAGCGAATTGGCAGGCACAACTGGTAAAGACTGGATGATCTGGGCTGTGCCTACAGTTGCAAAATATAATGACTGCAAAGCAAGACACGGTGCGCTTGTGAAGGCTCTTGAGTAATGACTTTTTAGTGTGCAATTATTTGCTCAATAATCTGGATAATTGCACATTTTGAGCAAAATTATTCTCAACTGTATTCTCTCGAGGTTTTTCATGCAGCAATTAATGATTATGGTCACAGAAGTTGGAAAGCTTGAGCATTCGTGTAATTTGCTTGCTGAGGTAAACAAAGGCGGTAAAGTCCTAAAGGTTTTCGACTACAACGGCAATCAATTACCAATAAACATTGATGGTACTGTGACATTTAATAGGCGCCGTTGGGAACTTCCCATTAAAGTAGATTTAAAATAATTTTGAATGTAGTTTTAAAATACGTAAAACAAGACAAATGCAGATTTAAAAAATAGTGCAACAAAAGTGTAGCAATCATATTTAACCTACTGATTTATATAAGTAACAACCGCTCTAAATTGAGCGCTTTTTTTACAACAAAAAAAGGTAAATTTAGCGAAATAGTACTTTTTCATTGTGCAAAGTTTGATATAACTAAATACGCTTTAGAAAAAACAAGATAGTGAAATTTTTTTGTCTGTTAACAAAAAGTCTAGTTTCAGAATCTTTAAATATTGAATAAATTGTTGGGAATCCTAGTTGGAATTTTAATATTTTCCTATATAGAAAAATTTATCTTTGTCAATAGTTATGCAAGGGAAAATGCTTACTATTTAGGAATGTGATATTAGTATTCAGCTTAATTTAAATCGGTATACTAGGATTCTCTTGGTATAAAAAGTAGCAACTTCAGGAAAGACAATGACTGCACGTATTCAAAAAGGCAAGTTAGCGATTGCTAAAGAACTTTACGATTTTATCGAAAATGAAGCTTTACCAGGTTCTGGTTTAGATAGTGAAACTTACTGGAAGAACTTTGAGCAAGTTGTTGTCGACCTTAGTCCAAAGAATAAAGCATTATTGGCTAAGCGTGATGAATTACAAGCAAAAATTGATGAATGGCACCGCAACAATAAATTTGAATTAGGTGCTTACAAAGCATTTTTAACTGAAATTGGTTATTTATTACCAGAAGTTGAAGACTTCCAAATTACTACTGAAAACGTAGATGAAGAAATTGCATTGTTAGCAGGTCCACAATTAGTAGTACCTGTACGTAATGCACGTTATTGTTTAAATGCAGCAAATGCGCGTTGGGGTTCTTTATATGATGCACTTTACGGCTTCGACGTAATTTCAGAAGAAGGCGGTGCAGAAAAAGGAAAAGGATATAACCCTGTACGTGGTGCGAAAGTTATTGAGTTTGCTAAAAACTTCTTAAATGAAATTTTCCCGCTTGCGCAAGGCTCACATGCTGATGCAACTAAATATGCAATCGAGCAGAATAAACTCGTTGTGACTTTAAAAGATGGTACTAAAACTGGCTTAGCTCATGAAGCTCAGTTTGTGGGTTTCAATGGTGAAGAAGCGAACCCTTCAGAAGTTGTTCTTTTGAGTAATGGCCTACATGTCATTATTGAAATTGATGCGAATAGTCCAATTGGCCAAACTGATTTAGCGGGTGTTAAAGATCTAACACTTGAAGCTGCGGTTACAACAATTCAGGATCTTGAAGACTCTGTAGCAGCTGTTGATGCAGAAGAAAAAGTTGAAGGTTATCGTAACTGGTTAGGTTTGATGAAGGGCACTCTTCAAGAATCTATCGAAAAAAATGGTAAAACAATTGTTCGCGCTTTGAATAAAGACCGTGAAATTAAAAATTTGATCGGTGGCACAACAAAACTTCATGGTCGTTCACTTATGTTACTTCGTAACGTAGGTCATTTAATGACGAATCCAGCGATTTTAGTTGATGGTGAAGAAATTTTCGAAGGTATTATGGATGCGTTGGTAACGCCATTGTTATCAATTGCTGACATCCGTAGTGAAAACGAAAATAAAAACTCTCGTAAAGGGTCTATGTATATTGTTAAACCAAAAATGCATGGTCCTGAAGAAGTTGCTTTTGCTGTTGAGTTATTTGAGCGTGCTGAGCAAGCCCTAGGATTACCACCTAAATCGTTAAAAATCGGTATTATGGATGAAGAACGCCGTACATCTGTAAACCTGAAAAACTGTATTGCTGCTGCTAAAGATCGCACAATCTTTATTAACACTGGGTTCATGGATCGTACTGGTGATGAAATCCATACTTCTATGGAAGCTGCTCCAGTTGTTCGTAAAGAAGCGGTTAAAACACAAAAATGGATTGCTGCATACGAAAACCGTAACGTTGCAATTGGTTTGAAATGTGGTTTACAGGGTAAAGCTCAAATTGGTAAAGGCATGTGGCCAAAACCAGATAGCATGAAAGATATGTTGGCAACTAAAGCTGCTCATCCAAATGCTGGTGCTTCATGTGCTTGGGTTCCATCACCAACTGGTGCTGTACTTCATGCGATGCATTACCATCAAGTAAATGTAAAAGCACGTCAAGATCAGTTAAAAGCTGAAGAAATGTTGTCATTAGATGACTTGTTAACTCCTCCATTTGCAACTGATACAAACTGGTCAGCAGAAGAAATTAATAACGAACTTGAAAATAACTGCCAAGGTATTTTAGGTTACGTTGTTCGTTGGGTTGACTTAGGTGTAGGTTGTTCAAAAGTTCCTGATATTAACAATGTGGGCTTAATGGAAGACCGTGCAACATTACGTATTTCTTCTCAACATGTTGCCAACTGGTTACGTCACGGTATCGTGACTCGTGAACAAGTTGAAGAAGTGCTTAAACGCATGGCAAAAATTGTTGATGAACAAAATGCGAATGATCCATTGTATAAACCAATGGCAGCTAACTTTGAAACTAATATTGCTTTCCAAGCAGCTTCAGATCTTATCTTTAAAGGTTGTGAACAGCCTTCTGGTTATACTGAGCCATTACTACATGCGGCTCGTTTAAAATTAAAAGGTTATACAGGTGACTGATTTTAACCTGTTATAAAAAAAGCCTCTTCGGAGGCTTTTTTATTTTCGGTATATTTTGTGCTTATAGATAAGGCGTGAATTTATAAATAAAGGATTTCAAGTTTGATTAACTTAAAAACTCTCGATAGTGAGAATTGGCTTCTATGCGCAAAATTATCATTAGATAATTCTCAAAAGGACTACATCGCACCAAATGTATATTCTACTGCTGAGTCTAAAGTTGAGGAACACTTTAAAAAAACGCTAACTGAGAATTCAAGTTAGCGTTGAAGGAAATGGAATTAACTAAAGTTAAAAGCGATATTAATTGCTACTCACAATCCCAATTTTAGTTACACCTAAACGCTGCGCCGTAGCCATGACCATCGCTACATTTTTATATTCAGCCATTTGGTCTGGTTTAAGTTTGATTTGGTCTTGATCTTTTTTGGCGACAACACCTTGAAATAAAGTCTCTAGTGCCTTGCGGTCAGAAACCTGTTGGTTATTCCAAAATACTTTGCCTGCTGCATCAATTCTTACATCAATGATTTCAGGTGGCTTTTCATTTGTTGGTGGCGGTGTGCCATTTGGCAAATTAATATTAATCGCATTGTTTGGTGCAGGTATAGTAATAATAAACATAATAATGAGTACCAGCATGACATCAATAAGCGGTGTCATGTTCACCTCTAGCATTACATCGTCATCATTATTTGAGCCAACATTCATACCCATAAAATTCTCCTTAAAATCATTACGGGGAAGCTGGAGGGGTAGTAACAAAGGCAATTTTGCCAATACCAGCTTGTTTGGTCGTACTAATGACCTGATCTATCGCTTCAAAATGGGTAAGCTGATCTCCTCGAATATGTACCTCCGGCTGCGGCCTTTTTTGTGCCACAGCTTGTAATTTTGCTAACAATATTTCTTTATTCGGTACATAACTCTCGTTCCAGAAAATATCGCCATTCTTATTAACTGAAAGTTGAATATTTTCAGGCGTGGTCGCGTACGGAGTATTTTTTTCTTCTGGTAGTTTCACCGGAACTGTATGCGTAACTACCGGAATAGTAATAAGAAAAATAATAAGTAAAACTAACATGACATCTACGAGAGGTGTCGTGTTAATCGTTCCAATCATTTCGTCATCATCTTCAGAACCAACACTCATACCCATAATGTCTGCTCCTGATTATTTAATGCTGCGATTAATTGAATTGTTGGTATTAATTTCTCCGCTTAATAAAACTGCATGTAAATCGGAACCAAATGAACGAACATTTTCCATCACTGCTTTATTACGACGAGTCAACCAGTTGTAACCCAGTACAGCAGGTACTGCGACCGCAAGACCAATAGCTGTCATAATGAGAGCTTCACCAACTGGGCCTGCAACTTTATCAATAGATGCCTGACCTGAAATCCCGATTGCAGTTAAAGCGTGATAGATTCCCCATACTGTTCCGAAAAGACCTACGAAAGGTGCTGTAGAGCCAACTGTTGCTAAAAAAGCGAGACCGCCGCCTAAATGGTTTTGTACTTTTTCGATGGCACGTTGTATTGAAATGCTCACCCAAGTATTAAAGTCAATGCGTTCAAGTAGAGATCCGCCGTGTGATTTAGTCGAGTTAATGCCTTTTTCTGCAATAAAACGGTACGCGCTACTTTGTTCTAAACCTTCTGCAGCATTATCAAGCGAAGTTGCCTCCCAGAAATGTTTTTCAGCTTCTTTACCTTGGCGTTTGACTTTACCTTGTTGTAATAATTTAGAGATGATGATGTACCAAGTACCAATCGACATGAGTACTAAAATAAATAAGGTAGACTTAGCGACTAAGTCACCTTCACGCCAAAGGGCTTCTAGACCATATGGATTTTTAACAGTTTCACTTGTTGCAGGCTTTGGTGGTGGAGTTGGAGTAGTTGTATTTGAAGTAGCTTCAGTAGTTGCTGTTGCCACAGGAGCATTGCTCGTTTCTTCTGCGAAAACTGAGCTTAATGGAAGTAACGAGCAAGCTGCGATTAAACTTGCAGAAGCGAAATGTACTAGTGGTTGAGTTGATTTTTTCATCATATATCTCCAATATTTTTTAATTTCTTGCTAATTCAATTGTTTATTCAATTACGAATGGATATTCAATTTCATACCAGTCTTGCTGAGGCACGCCATCTTTCATTGCTGGTTTGAACGTACATAAGCTGTAGGCTTTAGTTGCTGCTTTATCTAAAATTTTGCTGCCACTCGATTTTTTTACTTTGGCATCAATGACTTTGCCGGATGTATCAACCAAAACACGTATACGCACCGTTCCTTGCTCTTCGTTCATGAGTGCTTCGCGTGGATATTCCGGTTTTTCACAGCCCGCAGAGCCTTCTGAAACACCACGAGTTACACCAGCGGGTTTAGGTGCTGGTGCAGCCGCCGCCACTGGAGCGGGTGCAGCAACAGGGCTCGGAGAAGGAGTGCTAGGTGCAGCAGGAGCCGGAGTAGCGACTTTAGTCGGTTGAGCTACTGGCGTCGTTTTTTGTACTGGTGTTGCTACTTTCTCTACTTCTTTTGGTGGCTCAGGAACCTTGGCAACTTTTTCGACCATTTTTGGTGGCTCAGGTGGTTTTTCCTTTGGTTTCGGCTCTTCCGGCTTTGGTGGAGGAGGTGGCTTAATATCCTGAATAATTTGTAATTCCACAGGTTTTTCTGCTGGTTTTTGAATATTGTTTGCTAAACCTGACATCAGAATATAGGCAACAAGAAGATGCAGAAAAATGACTGCAGCAATACCAATTAGGCGTTTGGCAGATTTATTTTCTATGTCTGTAAAAGTCATGCCCATAGTTACTCCTGAAACTGTAGACAAACAATTTTTAAATTAATGTTTGGCTAAGGATGAGTATTCGGTCTGCAAACACGATCTCTAAAGTCGTGTTTGCAAAATAACCACTTAGAACTTGTATGTACCACGTAAATAGTATGTACGTCCTGTTGGGTCACCATACCGAGGGTCATATCCGTATTGGAAATTATCTAAAACGTTTGAAGCAGATGGGTCTTCGTCGAAAATATTTTTAATACCCGCTGTTAGCTCAAGATTTTTAAAGCCTTTATAGGTACCAGAAATATTATAGAGGGTATAATCACTAACTTTGTGATGATCATATTGTTCTTCACCTATCTGATTTTGATCATCGTAACCACGTACAAACTGTTGTTCAAAAACTAATTTCCAATTTTCATATGCCCAGTTAATATTAGCTGTGTGTTTCCATCGGACGACAGCAGGGTCCTCATATAGACCAACCTGTCCTGTCCATGGCTCACCTTTTGAGTCGCGATAATCTAGTTTGGATACATAAGTCCCATCAATTCCAAAGCCAAAACGGCCAGTGGATGTCATTGGAGTTAAATAATTTAGGCTAATATCAAAACCTTCTGTTTTCATGCCACCAGAGTTGAATAAGTTGGTTTTTATATAGTCGATAGTACCATCAGCATTTCTTACAAAGAGAGCAGAGTATTTTTCAGGTTCCCCAAAGATGGTGGCTTCTCCCACCTGAGCAATTAGGTCGTCAATTTTAATATTGAAATAGTCAACCGTTAGTACAAGATTTTTAATTGGTTCAAAAACAAAGCCGGCAGTAAATGATTTTGATTCTTCTGGTTGTAAATCTTTTGAGCCTCCCTGTAATTTCATAAATTGAGTATTACAAAAGTCATTTTTATTTTTCCCTTCTACGACCTCACCGCCTGGGCAATAAAGTGGGTCATTATATTTTGCACCAGTATAAGTTTTGCTTTGAGCAGCATTAATCTCATATAGGCTTGGTGCACGGAAACCTGTGCTATATGAAGTACGGAACATGAGTTGTTTTAATGGTTCCCAACGGATCGCGAATTTAGGATTAAAAGTATCGCCAAAGTCACTATAGTCATCGTAACGGGCTGCAAGTTGTGCTTCGATCGTTTTGGTTATAGGTATTTGTAATTCAGCAAATGCAGAGGTAATGTCTCGGTCACCGGAATTATCAGGTTTACTAGGGTCTGTACCACTACTAGGAGCTTGACGGACTAAATCTGCATTAATATGTTGTTTCCAATCTTGATTAGTAAAGCTGCCTCCTAAAGCAAAACCAACCTCACCAGCAGGTAAAGTAAAAATAGGGCGGCTAATACTGAAGTCAGCAGTAGTGGATTCTAAAGTTGCTTCATTATATTTCCCTTTAACTGATAAATTATTCCAGATATTACGATCACTACTTTCACCAAATGGGTTTAATGTTCCGTTATTTAATGCATCTTGTAATTTAGTCTTATTTAATTGACCAGTAACGAAATTATCTGAGGCTTCACTTTTTGCATAGGTAACACCTGTGTTTAAATCCCAGCCCCATACGTCACCTTCCAAACCTGCAAAAAGCCGATGTGATTCATTAATTGATTTAGCTATACGGTTTCCTGCATGTGATCGTAAATAGAGTTCAAGGGGAGCACCACTTAACCCTTTAACGCTAGGAACAATACCATTGCCTGGATAATATGGACTATCACTTGGAAGGGTGACGCGAGTTGACAGATTACTGCGGCTAAATGGGTCAGGGGCAACAGAAGTGATAACTTCACTACGTGAATAAATATATTCACCAATAGCATTTAAATTATCGTTAACTTTGAATGTACCACGTCCTAAAACAGAAACGTTTTCTACATCTGGTTTGATACCTATCAAAGCTTGAGTATTTGCATAACAGAATCCTTCTTCTGCTGACTCTGCGGGACCCAAACATTGACCATTTTGAGCATAGGGATTTCCTGAAACTCCAGATATAGGGTCATAAAAATTTGAGGTAAAGGCATTAGCAGAGCGTCCATCAAGACCGAGTTCTGGTAATACTCCTCCACGTTCAGAAATTCTTCGGTCTTTCGCCATAATGCCGTTAGTACGACGATAATCTACAACACCGAAAATATTAAAACCATCTTCATCTAAGTCGCCGTAGCCACCAAAGATAGAAATATCTTGTTTATCACCACCTTTGTGTTCTGGTTGTAATAAACCTGCGCTAATACCTACACCTTGATATGTTTTTTTTGTAATGAAATTAATAACCCCTGCAACAGCATCAGCACCATAAACTGCTGAGGCACCATCACGTAAAACTTCAATACGATCAATCATTGCTAAAGGAATAATATTTAGGTTTACAGTGGAAGTACCAAAAGGGTTCGCTGCGAGGCGTCGTCCATTAAGTAAAACGAGTGTTTTATCACTACCTAAACCCCGAAGGTTAGCAGTAGAACCATCGGTATTACTGGCACCCACATTCTGGTCAGTTGAAAAACCTGCCTGATTTGAACTTACACGGGTTAATGCTTCTTCAACTGTAGTAACGCCAGCATTTGCGAGATCTTCGCCTTTAATAATGGTAATCGGGGAAGCACTTTGTGCCGCAACCCCTTTAATTGAAGAACCTGTAACGGCAACTTTTACGACTTTTGTTGGTTTTTCATCGGTACTTGATTGTTCGGTTTCTGCTGCTTGTGCCATGGTAAGACACATCATGCTTAAACTAAGGGTGCTTAATTTAAGAATTGTTTTGCCAATCTTGGGGGTTGCCTGAGATCGAACATTGTATTTTTTTTTCATCGTGGACTTGATCCCTTTTTGTTGTCGTTAGCGATATTGCTGGAAAGTTTTTAAGCAAAGCAAGTGCCAACTATATATTTTTCTTTTTTTAGTTTATGCAAAATATTGATAAATATTGATTTTATTATGCTTGAGTATGATGCTTTAGCTTTTTTGATATAAAAATAAATTTTCCATTTGGAAAATTTTTTCATGTTGGCGAAAAGTTTCAAATTTATTTGTATAAAAAATATACATTACTGGACTCTTCACATGCTTATTAAATAAAAATGTATCGTTTTAGAGCCTTTTAATATGTAATGTTATAATATTTATCACTCCATGGTTAAATTATATTTTTATTATTAATCAATATATTGTTTTAAAATATCTATAATTTAGGCTTGATCTAATGTGGATCATAATTAATTTTTAATGTATTTTATTTGTGCATTTAAGGTATTAGATGATTAACTTATATGAATATAATATTTGGCAAAAAGTTACTTTTATTTATATAGTTCAAACGTTTTTAAGTATCTAATAAAAATATGAATTTTTAATGTTTTTGAATATTTTAAGATGGATATTAATAAATGGCATGAAATTCGCTTTATATTCAATGGTTACAAAACACTAGGTATTTGAGTTTATTTTTTCCATTTGATCAAATCGAAAGAGGATAAAGGAAAGTAAATTTTAAATCCTAAATAGGCCTATCTGTTGAAAAAGAACTTTTCTTATGCAGATTTAGATGTTACTCAAAAGGATAATATCTTTTAAAAAAACTAATTACGTGGGTATGAACTTGAAATTAAAATTTTTTAAGCTCGCCATTTTAAGTCTGGCTATTACATCAGTTCCTTGTGCTTACGCAATTACGCCAGCGCAACCAAACAAAATTTTGCATGTTGCCTATGAGGCCCCAGATGATGGCTTCGATATGGTCAAAACCACCAATTTCTATAGTGCTAGTATTGCTGAGGCAATTTTTGAGCCTTTACTCAAATATGACTATCTAGCGCGTCCACTACAGTTAGTTCCCAATACTGTAGAAAGCCTGCCCAAAGTGGAACAAGACGGTAAAGTTTATATATTTAAGATTAAGCCGGGTATCTATTTTACCAATGATCCAGCTTTTAAAGGTAAACGCCGTGAGTTGGTAGCTGAAGACTACGTCTATACAATTAAACGTATTTTAGACCCTAAAAATAGAGCGCCTTCTGTTTCTTTTATTGATGGTAAGTTACAAGGTGCCGATACGGTTGTAGCTCAAGCAAAGAAAACTGGAAAATTTGATTATGCTGCTCCGATTGCTGGAGTTAAAGCTCTTGATCGATATACTCTACAATTTACTTTGACTCGCCAAGACTTTAATTTTCCTTATATTCTTGCCTATATTACTTTTGGTGCTGTTGCTAAAGAGGTTGTTGACTATTACGGTGACCGTATTGGTATGCATCCCGTAGGTACTGGTCCTTATATGTTAAGTAAATATGTACCGAGAAGTAAAGTCGAGTTAGTTGCTAATCCTGATTATCGTGGTTTTGTCTGGAATTTTAAGTCAACAGGAACACCTTGGGATAACCAACTTGTTAAGGAAATGTCTGGAAAGAAAATGCCACAAGTTGGCAAGGTGGTGGTCAGTATTATTGAAGAAGAGCAGTCACGATGGTTAGCTTTTCAGTCTGGACAACTAGACTTTGATAAACTCACAGCGAATGCTGTTCCTCAAGCTTTAGATGGAAATCAGCTTAAAGCTTCTTTTAAGAAGAGAGGAATTAAGCACTATCCAAATAAGGATCCTGAGATTACCTATACGATGATGAATATGCGGGATCCAGTGATCGGTGGTTTTAGCCCAGAAAAAATAGCGCTTCGTAGAGCAATTACTCTGTCATACAATCAAAAAGAAAGCATACAACAAGCTTATAAAAGTCAGGCTGTTAGATCACAAATGTTTATACCTGAAGGTGTAAACGGATATAACCCTAAATATAAAAGTAGCGTAGGATATAATCCGCTATTAGCAAATAAACTACTTGATCATTATGGTTATAAAAAAGGGGCTGATGGCTACCGGACCTTACCAAATGGCAAACCTTTAATTTTAAAAATCAATACAGAAAATAGCTCAGCATCGGTTATTCATTCAGAACTCTGGAAAAAAAATCTAGATGCGATTGGCATTCGAGCTGACTTTAAGGTAAGTAACTTTGCAGATAACCTAAAAGCCGCTACTCAATGTAAATATATGATCTGGAGCGGTGCATGGATTGCTGACTATCCTGAAGGAGATAATTTTGCACAATTATTATATGGACCAAATGCTGGGCAGGGAAACCAAGCTTGTTATCAGTCTAAAACATATGATGCTCTTTATACTCAGGCCATTCATTTACCACCTCAACAACGGCTCCCATATTACGAAAAACTTAACCGTCAGATAGAAGCTGATAACCCTTGGATTATTCATGTAACACGAATTCGTAATTGGTTGATACAGCCTCAAGTTCAGGGGTTTAAAGCTCACCCAATGATGAATACAAACTGGCAATATCTTGATATTACCCCTATTAAAAAATAATTTTAGATAAAGATCATCATGACCGAAAATTTAAAACAAAAGCTTAAGCACTGTAGTGTCGGCCTATTCTTTGCCGGAATGGCTTTAACGGGTTCTATATCTATTTTTGCGAAAAGCCCAGCCGATCCAAATAAAGTTTTGCGTTATGTATTCCCAACAGCTGAAACAGGCTTCGACCCAGCTTATGTACATGACTTATATTCAGCGCATGTACTCACATCTATATTTGAAACTTTATATACCTATGACTATTTGGCAAGACCAGCAAAATTAATCCCACACGTGGCTACGGCTATGCCAGAAGTGAGTGCAGATGGTCTGACTTATACCATTCATATTAAGAAGGGTATTTACTTTACAGCCGACCCAGCGTTTAAAGGTAAACCTAGAGAGTTAACAGCTTACGATTATGCATATTCTTTTAAGCGGTTATTAGACCCGAATTTACGCTCACCCAATAGTTGGTTATTGGAAGATAAAATTGAAGGTATGAATGCTTTAGTCAAAGCAGCCAATAAATCCGGAAAATTTAATTACGATCAAAATGTAAGTGGTTTACAAACACCTGATAAGTACACTTTGGTGATTCGGTTAGTAAAACCAGACTATAACTTTCCTTTATTACTGGCCCATGATCCGACAGGTGCGGTGGCACGCGAAGTCATCGAGAAATATAAAGATAAAGCTGGTTTTGTTATGGGGCATCCAGTAGGAACTGGACCTTATATGCTCAGTAAGTGGATACCTGCCTCACGTATTGTTTTAAAAGCAAATCCTGAATATCGAGGTTTTATCTGGAACTTTAATGCCAGTAGCCCCGGGGATGAAGCAATTGTAAAGCGCCTTAAAGGTAAACAAATGCCTCAAATCGGCACAATTGATATTCAGGTCATGGAAGAAAACCAGTCACGATGGTTAGCATTCCAGCGTGGTGAGGTAGATATCATTCAGCTTGAAGGGCAATTAGTTTCAAAAGCGATTAAAGACGGTAAATTAAGACCCGAGCTTGCAAAAGAAGGCGTGCAATTATCTCGTATTGTTGATCCAGAAATTAGTTATATCTATTGGAATCTCAAAGATCCCGTTGTTGGAGGAATGAGTAAAGAAAAAATTGCCTTACGCCGTGCTATTGCGATGTCCCGTTCAATAGATCAAGAGATTAAATTGGTAAGGAATAGTGATGCAGAACGTCTTCATTTCCCAGTTCCACCTGGTGTAGTGGGATATGACTCACAGTATAGAAGCAGTACACCATATTCAGTAAAAGCAGCCAATCTGCTGTTGGATCGATATCACTACAAAAAAGATGCTTCTGGTTGGCGTACACAACCAAACGGCAAGCCGCTCGTGGTCGAATATAAAGCGCGCAATGACAGTATTGGCCAACAAAGTGCTGAACTTTGGAAGAAAAACTTCGATAGCCTACATATTCGCATGGTGTATAAGCCAATGCTTTTTTCAGACTTACTTCGATCACAAAAACAATGTGAGGGAATGTTTGGTTCTTCTGCATGGATCGCCGATTATCCAGATGGGGATAATTTTATGCAGAATTTTTATGGTCCAAATACTCATATGACTAATTGGTCTTGTGGTTCGATACCAGAGTTTGATGAGTTGTACCGCCAGTCTCAACAAGTGAAGCCAGGCCCAGAAAGAGATGCGTTATATCGAAAAATGACGCGCTTGTTAGAGGTTTATATGCCTGTGCAAATGTCTTATGCACGCTATCGCAATATGTTGGCCCAACCACGAATTATTGGATATAAGAAGCATCCGATTTTACATGCTGAATGGATGTACTTCGATATTGATACAAATACGAAATCTAATCATTAAATGAAAAAAATTGGAGATACGATGAAAAATAATACACTGAAAATGACTACATTATGTATGTTGACCATAGGTATAAGTCAATTTGCATCGGCTGAAGTGACGCGTGCGACATTACCATTACTCAAAGCAGAGCAACTCCCAGCATGGTGTGATTCTAATTTAAAAAAAATTCAGCAAGAGATTTCTAGTTTTGAAAAAACGCCTGTTAAAAACGATGCTGCCGCTGCTCCGATATTAGCCAAGTGGGATAAAATTTTTGCTCATCTTGAAGATTTTTCGGGGCCCATAGGTCTATATAGTAACGTCGACCCAGATGCGAAATTACGTAAGGCAGCAGAAGACTGCGAAATCAAAATTAATCAGTTTCATACGGATATCTTCCAAAATTCAAAACTATATAACGTAATCAAAAATACAAAAGCAAATGATCCGATTGACCAGAAATACCGTCAAGATATTCTGGATCAATTTGAAGACACAGGGGTTCAGTTAGAACCAGCAAAACGCGCAAGAATGAAGGCTATTCTGGATGAGTTGACTAAACTTGAACAAGAATATAACCGTAATATTCGTGATAACCCGGGAAAACTTGAATTTACTCCTGAAGAGATGAAAGGCTTACCCGAAAGTTATATTTCGGGGTTAAAGAAAAATACGAAAGGAAATTATTTATTAGGTTTTGAGTATCCGGAATATCGTCCATTCATGGAACTAGCGGATAATGATGATGCCCGAAAAAGATATCAAATCGCTTTTACGCGACGTGGGACTGAACAGAATTTAAAACTACTCAAACAGGCAATAGATTTACGTTATGAACTTGCACAGTTATTTGGAAAAGCGAGTTATGCAGATTGGGCTTTAAAAGACCGAATGGCAAAAACACCAGAGGCTGTAAACAAGTTCTTGGCAGAAGTACAAAAAACGGTAGCACCACTTGAACGTAAAGAAGTAGAAGAGCTTCGTGCATTTAAAGCACAAACCTTAAAGACGCCGTTAGACAAAACCGAGATAACGCGTTGGAGTGAGGCTTACTGGAGCGAAAAACTTCGTAAGAGTAAATATCAAATTGATCAGGAAAAGCTTCGTGATTATTTTCCGACTTTAGCCGCACAAAAATGGTTATTTGCCATTTCATCTGATCTTTACGGTATTGATTTTAAACCTGTCAAAGTTAAAGCATGGCAGGATGAAGTTGAATATTACGATGTAGTTGATAAAAAGACAGGAAAACTCCTTGGTGGCTTATATATGGATAAATTCCCCCGTGAAGGGAAATACGGCCATGCAGCAGTTTGGGGAGTATATGGTGGCAGCACTTTAACCAACCGATTACCGATTTCAGTATTGGTGACCAACTTTAACCGTAAAGGTTTAAATAGTGATGAGCTTGAAACTTTTGTACATGAGTTCGGTCATGCTTTACATGGCATCTTATCAAATACCCGCTATACCAGTCAGTCCGGAACTTCTGTAGAGCGTGATTTTGTAGAAGCACCTTCTCAAATGTATGAAGAGTGGGCACGCCGTAAAGAAACCTTATCTAAAGTGGCCGATTATTGTGATCCAGCTTGTCCACGTGTTGACGATGAATTAATTGCCCGTTTAAAAGCAGTACATAATTATGGCCGTGGCTTGCGTTATGCCCGTCAGACGCTTTATGCACAATATGACATGGCACTTCATACGGCAGATGCCTTAAAAGTAAAACCTTTAGAAACTTGGCAAAAAATGGAAGCTGCTACAGCCTTAGGATATGTGCCAACAACTGAATTCCCCGGGCAATTCGGGCATTTAATGGGTGGTTATCAGGCAGGTTATTACGGTTATATGTGGTCTGAGGTTTTAGCGCTAGACATGCTTTCTGCTTATGGTGACAACCTGAACAACCCACAAGTGGGACAACGTTATCGTCAGACGATTTTATCGCAGGGTAGCCAAAAACCGGCAGCTGAATTGGTTAAAGATTTCCTTGGTCGTGATCCTGACAATAAAGCATTCTTTAACGAAATTACCGGACAACGGGTTAAATAAGGAATTATCACTATGCTGGCATATGTTATTCGGCGTTTATGGCAGATGATTCCGACCATGTTGGGAGTAGTGCTGCTTATTTTTATCTTATTTAATTGGGTCGGTGGAGATCCTGCCTATATTCTGGCAGGTAAGATGTCAAATCCTGAACAGATTGAAAATATCCGTAAACAGTTAGGTGTCGATCAACCTTATTATGTTCAACTTTGGATTTTTATTAAGCAAATTCTTACTTTTGACTATGGCGCAAGTTGGAGCACAGGTGAATCCGTTTCACAAATTATCTTAACCAGATTAGGACCGTCGCTCACACTTTTAATTCCACTCACCATTTTACAAACAGTTATTTCAATTATTTTAGCATTGGCTGTAGCGGCGGTACGTGGCTCTCTAACTGATCGTATGGTCATGATGTTATGTACCATCGGTATGTCGATTAGTATTTTGGTTTACATTATTGTTTTTCAATATGTTCTGGCTTATCAACTGAGCTGGTTTCCAGTACAGGGATGGAGCGATAGTTTTACCGACAATTTATTTAAGTTTTCCTTACTACCAATTCTAATCATGCTTGTGGTGAGTATTGCACCTACTTTACGTTTATATCGTAGCTTTGTGCTTGATGAAGTAAATCAGGATTATGTGAGAACCGCACGTGCTAAAGGTGTAGGGGAAAGCCGAATTTTAAGTGTGCATGTTCTACGTAATGCCTCAATTCCGATTATTACTGATGTGATGTCAAATTTACCGGCATTATTGATAGGTGCATTTTTAATTGAACGCTTTTTTGGTATTCCCGGTATTGGTCGTGAAGTGATTATTGCTGTAGAGCGTAGTGATTTTCCTGTCATCAAAGCCATTACTGTATATATTGCAGCTGCAACCATGATTTTTAATTTGATTGCGGACTTGGTCTACAAAGTGGTTGATCCACGTGTACAGTTGAAGTAGGTGGGTTATGCTGAGTGTTTTATCAAAAAGAAAGTTAGAAACCCAGACAGCTCCTGCTTCAGCGGGGCTATGGCGACTTGCCATGCGTCGTCTCCGGGCCGATAAAATTGCAATGGCATCGCTCATTGTTGTGTTGTTCTATTTGATCGTATTAATACTATCTCTAACGGGTGTGATTGCATCTGATTGGAATAAAGAAGTTGCTGTCAGTTATGCGCCTCCTACATTTATAGGTGCAGATAAGACAACTGAAGCTTTGAAAAGTACAGCCGCTGTAGATGAGGAATTACCGGAAAATCCAGTCGATCCTTTAAAAGATGTAATTCACCAACTCAAGGCTGAAATCAAACAAGAAAAGAGCTCTGGAAGTGCAATTGATTATTATGGTGTAGTTGATCCATTAGCTGATGATATGAAAGCAATTGATCAGCAACTCGGTGGACATTTACTTGATCAGCAAAGTGAACTAAAAAGTACCCTAATTTTTGGTGCTGACAAATGGGGACAAGATGTCCTTAAAAAAACCATTAAAGGCGCTGAAACTTCAATTATTGTAGGGCTTGTTTCTGCCTTACTGGCAGTCACATTAGGAACGCTTTTAGGGGCAATTTCTGGTTATTTTGGTGGTTGGGTCGATGATATTCTCAACTGGTTTTATAATATTTTTACTTCCATTCCATATTTATTATTAGTTCTTGCGATTGCTGCTGTACTACAACAAAAGGGTATTTTATCTATTGTTCTGATTTTAGGCTTAACAGGCTGGACAGGTGTCTATCGGTTAATTCGTGCTGAATATATGAAACATACGGCACGCGAATATGTACTTGCAGCTAAAGCCATTGGTGTCGGGCATTTTCGCCGTATGTTTATTCATATTTTTCCTAACGTCAGCCATATTGCATTGGTCCAAATGTCTATTTTGGTGGTTTCTTTTATTAAATCGGAAGTGATTTTGAGTTTCTTAGGGTTCGGTGTGCCAGTAGGTGTAGTGTCTTGGGGCAGTATGCTAAATGAAGCACAAAGTGAACTTCTTTTAGGTAAGTGGTGGCAGCTTGTCGCAGCCTCTGTCGCAATGGCGGTTTTGGTTACGGCATTTTCAATGTTTACTGATGCGCTACGCGATGCATTAGACCCGAAACTAAAATAAGAGGAAATCCAAATGTCAGAACAAGAAAAAAAGACCCCATTACTCCACATTGAAAACTTACGTGTAAGCTTTAAAGGTGAAGATAAACAATATATCGAAACTGTGAAAGGAATTTCCTTTGATATTCCGACCAATACGACTGTAGCTTTGGTTGGTGAATCGGGTAGTGGTAAGTCTGTCACTTCTTTAGCAACTATGGGTTTACTTCCCGTAGGTCAAAGTAAGATTGATGAGAAAAGTAAGATTATTTTTGAAGGTAAAGACTTGCTTGGCTTATCGCGTACAGAGATGCGAAAAATCTGTGGCAAAGATATTGCCATGATTTTTCAGGAACCGATGTCATCATTAAACCCGGTTTTTACGGTTGGCAATCAAATTGCAGAAGTGTTGTGTTTACATATGGGTATGAGCCGAAAACAGGCACGACAACGTGTTTTAGAGTTGCTTAAAGAGGTCGGTATACCGTCACCAGAAACGAAAATTGATGCTTATCCTAACCAGCTTTCAGGTGGTCAGCAGCAACGTGTCATGATTGCAATGGCAATTGCTTGTGAGCCCAAACTACTGATTGCCGATGAACCGACTACGGCACTTGATGTCACCATTCAAAAACAGATTATTGATTTACTTGAATCATTGCGACAGCGCCGTCAAATGTCGATGCTTTTTATTACTCACGATCTGGCTTTGGTTGGTGAAATTGCAGATCAAGTCATTGTCATGCGACATGGTGAAATTAGAGAGCAAGGTACCGCAGAACAAGTTTTGGAACAGCCTAAAGATGTATATACTCGAGCCTTACTTTACTGTCGTCCTCAAATGTCACAAAGACCTTATCGTTTGCCTGTAACCAGTGATTTTATGCGACAAGAAAACAATATATTGGTTGAGCAAAGCTTTGATGTTTCAGAAATTCCTGAGCGTAAACGTGGTTTAAATGGCGATGAGCACATTATTTTAGAAGTAAAAGACCTGAAAAAAAGTTTTTATAGTCGTAAAGGATTGTTTGGCAAAGAAGAATTTCAGGCAGTAAAAGGCGTTTCTTTTAAATTGGCTAAAGGAAAAACGCTTGGTTTGGTAGGAGAATCGGGCTCCGGTAAAACGACTGTCGGGTTATTGCTCATGCGCTTACATCAAGCCTCTGGGGGGCAGGCTTTAATTGAAGGTAAAGATATTCTTTCTTTAACTGAAAAAGAGTTTGCCAAATATCAAAGGAAGATCCAAATCATCTTTCAAAATCCATATGCTTCACTAAATCCACGTTTTACGATTGGGCAGATCTTATTGGAACCTATGCAAATTCATGGAATTGGTAAAGATGATGCGGAACGTAAGCAAATTGCGCTTGGTTTACTTGAGAGAGTGAATCTGCCTGAACAAGCTTATTATCGATATCCGTATGAGTTCTCGGGCGGTCAACGCCAACGTATTGCGATTGCGCGCTGCTTAACGCTAAAGCCTGAAATTCTAATTTGTGATGAATCTGTTTCGGCGTTAGATGTTTCAGTTCAGGCACAAGTACTTAATTTATTACAAGACTTACAAGATGAGTTTGGGCTTAGTTATATTTTTATTTCCCATGACTTGTCGGTTGTGAAATATATCTCCGATCAGGTTATGGTCATGAATCATGGTGAAGTTGTTGAAATCGCCAACTCGGATGAGCTCTATGCACATCCACAACATGACTACACCAAACGACTATTGCAGGCTATTCCACAAGGGATTCAGCACGTTTCATAAGCGTAAAGTTATGTCGTTAAAGGCACTTTCAAGTGCCTTTTTATTTGGTTTATAGAATAAATACTTATAAAATAAGAGATGTAAAAGTACAGTATTTTATTCCTGCTATGTGTGCCAACTTTAAGCCTTTAACTCTTGCCCAATTGCAGCAACTTCAGTTGCCTGTGGTCGGCTTTAGCTATGCCGATGAGGTCTATCCAGGTGGGACAATGCCATTATTATTCAAATCACCGCAAGGTTTTGAATGGCGTGAAGTCATGTTCGGTTTGGTTCCTAAATGGGCAGAAGATACGAATATAGCAAAACATACTTATAACGCCCGTCATGAAACGATTTTCCAAAAACCGAGTTTTCAAGAAGCTGCTCTTAAATGTAAGTTCGGTGTGATACCCGTCACGGAGTTTTATGAGAGTAAATATATAAATGATAAACCTGAGCGGTGGGGCGTACGCCGTAAAGATGGGCAGGCTTTTTTTATCGCAGCAATCTATGAAATTTGCAAAATGAATGAAACGATTGTCCGTTCTGCGAGTATGTTAACTATGGATGCGATTGATCATCCCATGATGAAAGACTTCCATGAACCGGGTGATGTTAAAAGATCAGTCATTGTGATTCCACATGACCGCTTAGATGAATGGTTAAGTTTAGAAACACCAGATATTTCAAGCTTTATTGAAGGTTTTCCTGTTGAGGAATTTGAATGTTTACATGTTCCTAAAGAGAAGATTATAAAACCTACACCTCAATTAAGTATGTTTGAATAACTGCATTGGAGTTAGGTTATTGGCTTAATTTTTAAGTCAATAACCTTTGATATTTAATCAATATTCTTACTTAAAGTTTGTACCTGCTCATCTTGCGCCAGATAAGCCAATTCAATTGGTGAGATTACAAAAGTTGAGTTATCTGAGGTTTGTTTAAAAACAAATCCATATTCAAAAGATTGCGTATTTTTACTTGGTAACCAAAATAAATAAGGACAGCCTGTATAGCTACCATCCCAACCCATTTCTTTAGCTAAGGCCAAAGCTGTATCGGATTTAGCAATAATTTCTTTAAGCGATTCTTTATCTCTTTGGGAGACATCACCATCATCATCTGCAAATGTTTGTAAAAACTCATTTAATGGAGTTAAGTCTTCCCAGTTATTTTCAATTGTTGAGAAGTGATATCCATATAGCATCATATTTAGTCTTCCATTTTGTTATTGTGCTATTGAACATAGCAAGAAATGCGTGAAAAAGAAATGGTTGAATTTACTTTAAGTTGTTTATTTTTCATAAGTTATAGCATATTTTCTATACAAAAATTAACTGAGCTTTCTCTTGAGTAATAAGCGTCTAATCAAGTTAAAATATAAAGATTCAGCTGTTGAAGGAATAATAGTGTTTTTAATAAAAAGTTAAGTCTTTTTGTAAGGATACTAGACTGTTGGTGAATATTGAATTTGTCATAATTCACTTATAATGAAAAGGAAAGTAAATAGAGCTTATTTATGTTTATAACAACAACTCGCCCCAATGATGCTTTAATTGAACAGTTACTACCAATCTTGGAAGAAGCTAGCCAAATCTTATTACAAGAATATCAAAATTATTCGGCTGGATATGAATTTACGATTGAAGAAAAACATGATGATTCACCTGTAACGCAAGCAGATTTAAAGGTAAATCGTTTTTTATTAAAGCATCTTGCAGAAATTACACCTGAGTTACCGGTTTTATCGGAAGAAAGTGACTATAGCGCTCGCCATGCTTGGTCTTCTTGCTGGATGCTAGATCCACTTGATGGTACGAAAGAGTTTATACATGAGCGAGATGAGTTCACGATAAACTTGAGTTTGATTGAAGGGCGTGAAACGATTTTTTCGGTGATTGTTGTGCCATGTGAGCAAGTTGTTTATTTAGGTTATTTAAAAGATTTACCTTTTAAATATAGCTTTAGCCAACAACAATGGTATCAATATCAAAAAACACCTTATTCAAAACAAGCTCCTGTACAAATTGGTTTAAGTCATAGTAGTAAAAATCCGAAATATCAGAAATTCATTGAACCTATTGAAAAGATTCGTACCGTAATTCGACGTGAAGCAGGCAGCGCTTATAAGTTTTGTATGATGTTGGAAGGAGAGATCGATATTTATCCTAGATTTCATCCGACATCAGAATGGGATACCAGCTCAGGTCAAGGATTATTAGAAAGTATAGGTGGAGGTTTACTCACTCTAACAGGTAAGCCCTTTGAATATAACCAGCGTGATACCGTATTAAATGGGGGCTTTATCGCATTTCGTGATCAGGAAAGCAAAAAAATAGCATTTGAAGCTTTAGCTCAATCAGGTGTTTTGGATTGAGAGTTATTGTAGACATGCTATAGTGGCAAAATATTGAGAAAAGATGACAAGATAAAAATGGCACTCGATTTATTGCCTAAAAGCATGTTTGAAGCAATTGATTTATTGCCTGATGCTTCGACCCCTGTAACCCTTTTTACACGTCACTCCTTAAGAGAGCTGGTAGATGGGCAAGGCTTGGCAGGATACGACCTCCAGCTTACACCGCAAGGACGTGAGCTTGCTCAGGAATGGGGTAGCTATTTAATTAAAAACACGGATCGTGTAATTCAACATTGCATTTCTAGCCCAATTCAACGTTGTGTAGACACTGCTGCACTTATGATTGAAGGAGCAGATGGGGTGAGTCCTGAGCCGAATACACATACAATTGAAATAGTTGAACAAGGTTTGTTGGTAGAACCTGGTAGCTTTGTACTGGATATTCAGCAGGCGGCGCCTTATTTCCGTAAACAAGGGGCACTTGGTTTTATTAATAGCTTTGTGAACAATGCCTTACCGGGTATGAAACATCCAATTACTGGCGTATTAGATGTGTTAGAGCTGATTTATCAAACTCATCCTAAAACAAAAAGTGGCCTAAGTTTGGCTGTAAGTCATGACACAATTATTGCAGCGATTGTTGCGGTAATTTCAGGCAATAACCAAATACAAAAAGCAGATTGGCCTGCCATGATGGAAGGGCTGTTTGTATGGTTTGAAGGTGATGAATTTCCAAATTGTAAATTAAAGTGGATTTGGAGAGGAAAAACTTACGAGTTAGATGTTTCTGAGTTCCATAAAGTACAGTAAACACAAAAACATAGACAATAAAAAAAGCCCTGTTGGGCTTTTTTTACATGCTTCAATTAGTTAGCTAAAGCTTTAACTTGAGCATTTAAACGGCTCTTATGACGAGCAGCTTTATTTTTGTGGATGATGCCTTTATCAGCCATGCGGTCGATTACAGGAACAGCTTTTTTGTAAGCTTCTGTAGCAACAGCATAATCACCACCAGCGATTGCACTTAAAGTACGTTTGATGTAAGTACGAACCATAGAACGCAAGCTTGCGTTGTGTTTACGCGCTTTAACGTTTTGGCGCGCACGTTTTTTAGCTTGAGCAGAGTTTGCCACTCTTGCACTCCTTGAAAATAAGTTGGTCTGGGCGGGCTGTGGTCAATCCAGTAAACTGGTGTAACCATCACCAGCCCGTAAACAAGTGCCATATTGTGATGAATCAATACCGTGAAGTCAAGCCTTGAGAGCATTTTAAGCGGTTTTAGGGGCTGCTAAAACCGTAAGAAAAGGTTAAATTTGATACAAACTTAAAGAGGGTTGGATAAAAAATGACTATAAGTACGAAAAAAGCAATTGTAGTAGGTGCTACAGGACTCGTTGGTTTAGCACTTGTTGAACAACTTGAGCAAACACCAGAATTTGAGGCCATTACCGTTGTAGTAAGAAAAGAATCACAACTACTTAATACATATAAGAAAGTTACTCAGCTCGTTATAGACGATTTTTTATTGCTCAATGATGAAGATGTGAATGGTCATACTCATGCATTTAGTTGCTTAGGTACAACTTTAAAAATAGCGGGCTCAAAACAAGGCTTTTATGCAGTTGATTATGAGATAAATGCTCACTTTGCAGACTTAATCCAAGATAAACATATTCATTTTTTAATTGTTAGTGCACTTGGGGCAAATGCTAATTCGCCAATTTTCTACAATAAAGTAAAAGGAGAATTAGAAAATTATATTCAAAGTTTAGGAATCGAAAAATTATCTATTTTTAGACCTTCTCTACTGATTGGTAAGCGTAGCGATGTGCGTTTTATTGAAGATTTAGGACAAAGTCTATTTAAACTTATTGAAAATAAATGGACTAAGCCTTTCAAATATAAACCAGTTACAGCAGAGCAATTGGCTCATACCATGGTCGTAGCGGCACTAACGCAAATTGAAGCTTTTAAACGATATGATAATCTCAGCATACAACAAACTCGATAAGGGAGAATAAAAGTGTCGACAGTACCATTTGTGACATGTGATTTATTAGATGACAATCCGGAAAAAGATTTGCAAGTGGTCACGCCATCAATGGACGGTAAGTTCTTTAAAAGCTATGGCGCACGTCAAACTTTTGGCGGACAAGTTGTGACTGTAAAGTGTTTTGAAGATAACTCGCGTGTAAAAGAGTTATTGGCTACAGATGGTACAGGGAAGGTATTGGTTGTGGATGGTGGTGCTTCAATGCGCTGTGCACTTATGGGAGATATGATTGCGGAATCGGCAGTTAAAAATAACTGGAATGGTGTGGTTATTTATGGCTGTGTACGTGATGTTGATGCACTTGCAACCTTAGATTTAGGTGTACATGCATTGGCTGCAATTCCGCAAAAAAGTAACCGTAAGGGCATTGGTGAAGTAGATATTCCTTTGTATTTTGGTGGAGTCACAATTCAATCTGGTGATTTTATCTATGCAGATAATAATGGAATTGTGATTGCTAAAGAAAAACTAGTCTAGCTCCACAATTAAAGGAATGCATAATGGTGAATCATCAAATTAAAGTACTGCAAGCATTAGCGTCTGCAATTGCTGAAGGTGGTAGAGGGGTTACAGGTACAGCATTTCCTAAACAGCCTGTTAGAGCTCTTAAGCTTTATGAATTTGAGGGTTCACCATTTTGTCGCCGCGTTCGTGAAGTGATTACACTTTTAAATTTGGATGTCGAAATTTATCCATGCCCGAAAGGTGGATTAAAATATCGCTCCATCGTTAAAGAAATTGGCGGTAAATTACAGTTTCCTTTTCTTATTGATGAAAATACTGGCGATCAACTATATGAATCACAAGATATTATTCATCACTTATTTAAGTACTATGGCAAGACAGGCCAAACTCCTGATAAGTTTTCAAATTATCCAAAAATGCCATATCTGGCGTTTGCCGGAACATTATTAAATGGTGCTCGTGGTGTCTGGATTAATAAAAAAATAGTAAATAGAGCTGCGCCTGAGCATAAACTTGAACTATGGAGCTTTGAAGCAAGTCCGTATTCAAGAGTAGTAAGAAGTGTATTAAGTGAGCTTGAGCTACCTTACATTTTACATAGTGTTGCCAAAGAAAGATGGCAAGATATGGGGCCTGCGATTCTTCGGTTAAAACCGGGCAAATATGAACCTTTAAAAGAGGGAAAGCGAGAAAAATTGTTGCCGGTCATGCAAGGTAAAATGCAAGTGCCTTATTTAGTGGACCCAAATACAGGTGTTAAAATGTTTGAATCTGCGGAAATTGTAAAGTACCTAAAAAAACAATATGGCAGTTAAAATATAAATGAGAAAAACACGCTAGAGCGCTAGAGATTGAGATAACTCAGTCTCTTTTAAGAAGCGACAACAATAAGAAATCATACGATAAAAACATGAATATGCTAAATTACTACCTTAAATTACCAAAATAAGGCCTGTTTTATGGAATGTATGAGAATTCAGCCTGTAACGAGTCATCCTGGAGAAAATGCTTTATTTATTGTATTAGGATTAGCTCAAGGTGATTCTGTTGTAGAAAAAGTAAAAGATTTTGCTGGTAAATTCTCTGCGTTAACCAGAAGTTTGTCTAACCGTTATCCTGAAACTAAATTTAATGCCATATTAGGTTTTAGCTCAAACGCGTGGGATATTTTATTTCCACAGCAAGCAAAGCCTCAAGAATTAGAAACATTTCAAGAAATCAAAGGCCCAAAATACACAGCCGTTTCAACACCCGGGGATTTATTCTTTCATATTCGTGCTGATCGACAAGCTTTATGTTATGAGTTAGGAAGTATTATCAATGAACAGTTAGGTAAAATAACTTACCCAATTGATGAAGTGCATGGTTTTCGTTATTTCGATGGGCGTGCGATTATTGGCTTTGTAGATGGAACAGAAAATCCTGAACCTGTAATTGCTGCACAATGGGCATTAGTGGGTAACGAAGATCCTGACTTTATTGGGGGAAGTTATGCATTTATCCAAAAATATACCCATGATATGGAAAAATGGCGTGCCTTAAGCGATGAGGAACAAGAAAGAGTTATCGGGCGTAAAAAGTTCAACGATATTGAGCTTGATGATGACGAGAAGCCCTTAACAGCACATAATGTAGTAAGTAAAGCGCATGATGCAGAAGGCAATGAACTAAAAATTATGCGTGCAAATATGCCTTTTTCGAATCCATCCAAAAATGAATATGGTACTTTTTTTATTGGTTACTCACGTAAATTTAGTACGACACGTCAAATGCTTGAAAATATGTTCTTAGGAAATGAGCAAGGTAATCTTGATCGATTACTTGACTTTAGTACTGCCCAAACAGGAACTCTATTTTTCGTACCGACAGTAGATTTTCTAGATAGCTTGGGTGACGAGTAGGCATTAAAAATAAACTTAGATGGTAGAGGTGAGTAGATTGCCTCTACTATATAAATTGAAATTAATATGATGTGATGAGATGTTTAAAAAATTAACCCAACTTTTTCAAGGTTCGAAAGAGACACCAGAACAAATTTATTTACAAGAGAATCAGCTCAGTTTTGATTCAGAGCGTGGTCCGGTTATTAAAGATGTCGTGATTAATGAAAAGTGGTCAGAGCACCTTGAGTATTTTTCAAATCGTAAATTACAGAATTTTGATAACTTACCTAAGCTATTTCAAATTACACCACAAATTAATGAAAAGATTGATTTAGAGATTGCAACGCAACGATATGTGGAAAGGTTAGGTAATACACAAGAAAAGTTACTTGAGCTTAAAGCAATCATACAGGTATTAAACCAATATTATGTGATGTTTTTACGAGGCAAATAACTTCAAATGATTGTTTAAGAACTATAAAAAAGTATCACAAAGTAGTAGCTTGATTGCAGAAAAATAACTCAATTCACTAAAAACATCATGCTACTATTAACCTCATATCTTTTTAGCTCATAAAAGCCATATACATGTTTCAACAAGAAATCTCTCAATTGAATTTGCAACAGCTCAAGGCCGGTGAAAAGCGTTGGGTGGGGTCATTATTAGGTTCATCAGCAGCTTTATTGCTTAAAGAAATTGCCACTCAGCATTCTTCTTTATTGGTATTAGTTGCTAGAAACAACCAACATGTTGCTCAATTAGAAAGTGAACTTGAGTTTTATGGAGTTAAGCCGACAATTTTTCCGGATTGGGAAATTTTGCCTTATGACCGTTTATCTCCCCATCAAGATATTGTGTCAGAACGTCTTGCTATTTTATCTAATATGCCCCAGCAAGGCGTATTACTGATTTCAGCAAGTACCTTGGCTCAACGGGTTGCACCTTACTCATGGGTATTGGGAGAACACTTTGATATAAAAGTGGGTCAAAAATTTGATTTAGAACAACAAAAATTAAGGTTAGTTCAGGCGGGCTACCACTTAGTAGATACAGTTTATGACCATGGTGAGTTTGCTGTACGCGGTAGTATTATGGATATTTTTGCATCTGGGCAAGAATCTCCGATCCGCATAGATTTATTTGACGATGAAATTGATTCTTTAAAATTCTTTGACCCTGAAACTCAAAGAACAACAACCACACTAAAAAGTTTTACGGTTTTACCCGCGAAAGAATTCCCTTTAAAAGAAGGACGTTCGGTATTTAGAGATCGTTATTCTGAGTTTTTTCCTACTGCCAATCCTAAGAAAAATCCAATTTATCAGGACGTTTTAGATGGTATAGCATCGCCTGGTATTGAATTTTATTTACCGCTATTTTTTAATAAAGAACAAATGCAGTCACAAAGTATGTTTACAACATACTTACCAAAGAATTGCATTGTAATTACAACTAATGATATTGATACTGATTTAACGAGTTTCTGGAAAGAAGTTATGCGTCGTTATGAAGACCGACGCCATAATATGGATCAACCTATTCTTGCTCCAGAAGAGCTATTTATTTCTCCAAATCATCTGCTAAGTGCTTTAAACCAGTTTCCACGAATGCTTGTAAGCGCAGAAACTATTGAAGAAAAAGCTGGTGCACTTAATCTTAAAACTGAACAACCACCCAAGTTGCCAGTCGATCCGAAAAAAGAAAAACCATTTAGTGCCGTAAAAAAATATATTGATGAAGCAAATCATCCTGTTCTATTGGTTGCGGAAAGTGCAGGACGTCGCGAAAGCTTAAAAGATGCGTTGCGTTCAAGTTTAGGTGAGATTCCGAATGTAGAGAATTTTGAACAATTCCAAATTAGTCAGTTCGCAATTGCTATTACTAATGCACCTTTAGATCGTGGTTTACTTTTAACTGATCAATTAACGGTTATTTCAGAAAATCAGCTTTACGAGCACCGAGTTGTACAGCGTCGTCGCAAGCGTCAACAGGAAGTTTCAGAAGAGTTTCTGATTCGAAGCTTAACTGAGCTAAGCATTGGTGCTCCTGTTGTACATATCGATCATGGTGTGGGGCGTTATGCTGGTTTAATTACACTCGCGATTGAAGGACAAGACTATGAGTTCTTACAACTAGATTATGCCGAAGATGCAAAAGTCTATGTTCCAGTAACGAACTTGCATCTAATTAGCCGTTATAGTGGTGGCGACCCGGATTTAGCACCGTTACATAAAATCGGAACTGATGCTTGGAGTAAAGCTAAGCGTAAAGCATTAGAACAAATTCATGACGTTGCAGCCGAGCTTTTACATATTCAGGCACGTCGTCAGTCAAAACCTGGCTTTGCTTTTGAACTGGATCAGTCGCTCTATATGCAATTTGCAAGCGGTTTTGCGTATGAAGAAACCCTTGATCAGGCTAATGCAATTGAAGCCACACTCTATGATATGCAGCAAGCAAAACCAATGGATAGGTTGGTGTGTGGTGATGTGGGTTTTGGTAAAACCGAGGTGGCCATGCGTGCAGCATTTGTCGCAGTACAAAATGGCAAACAGGTTGCTGTTTTAGTTCCTACGACTTTACTAGCTCAACAACATTATGAGTCTTTTAAAGACCGTTTTGCTGATTGGCCAGTACGTATTGAAGTGCTTTCACGTTTTGGTTCAAACAAAACACATTTGAAAAATATTGAAGACTTGGCAAATGGTAAAGTCGACATTGTGGTAGGTACACATAAGCTTCTACAAGAGAATGTTCAGTTTAAAGATTTAGGCTTAATGGTTGTAGACGAGGAGCATCGCTTTGGTGTGCGTGATAAGGAGCGTATCAAAGCTTTACGTGCCGATGTTGATATGTTGACACTTACAGCAACGCCAATTCCTCGTACGCTTAATATGGCTTTCTCGGGTATGCGTGATTTGTCGATTATTGCGACTCCGCCAGCCCGTCGATTAGCAGTAAAAACCTTTGTGCAAGAGCATACAGATGCTTCAATCAAAGAAGCGATTTTGCGTGAGTTACTTCGTGGTGGACAAGTTTATTTCTTACATAATGAAGTAGAGACCATTGAGCGAGCTGCCGAAAATATTCGTGTGCTTGTACCCGAAGCACGTGTAGCGGTAGCACATGGACAAATGCGCGAACGCGAACTTGAGCAAGTTATGCAGCAGTTCTATCACAAAGAATATAATGTGCTGGTGTGCTCAACCATTATTGAGACAGGTATCGATGTTCCAAATGCCAATACAATTTTAATTGAACGTGCGGATAAACTTGGTTTAGCGCAATTACACCAGTTACGTGGCCGTGTAGGTCGTTCGCATCACCAAGCATACGCCTATTTGTTAGTACCTTCGATTAAACACTTAAAAGGTGATGCCGAAAAACGCCTTGATGCGATTCAACGTGCTTCGACATTAGGTGCAGGCTTTATGCTCGCTACGGAAGATTTGGAAATTCGTGGGGCAGGCGAATTGTTAGGCGAGCAACAAAGTGGCTCAATGCAGGCGATAGGATATAGCTTGTATATGGAAATGCTTGAGAAAGCGACTAAAGCAATTCAACAAGGTAAAACCCCGAATTTTGATGCTCCATTGTCGTTAACTGCCGAAATTAACTTACATATTCCTGCACTTATTCCAGATGATTACCTAGGTGATGTTCATCAGCGTCTATTATTCTATAAACGTATTAGTAATACCGATACACAGGAAAAACTAGATAACATCCGTATGGAGCTTATTGACCGTTTCGGTATTCCACCGCAGTCGGTTAAGCACTTATTTAGCGTGCATCAAATCCGTTTGAAAGCAGAACATTTAGGTATTACGAAAATTGATATTAATACTCAAGGTGGAAATATTGAGTTTTCACCAGATACGCCAGTTCAGGCCATTAGTATTATTCAGTTAATGCAAAAAAATCCGACCTATTACCGTATGGAAGGTGGGCAACGTTTGAAGGTGATGGTACAGCTTGAAGAGTATGAAAAACGAATTCAATTTATCAATGATTTATTGCAAAAATTGATGAGTGAACTACATGTCTGAGACCTGTTTTTCTAACCAGCGCTAGCTAATTAGGACATTTGTTTTGATGTAATCGGATTTTATGTACTATTTATACCTTGAGATATGAATAAGTGCATAAAATCATTGTTATTTGTAAGCAAACGGGCTACTAATAATATTCACATCAAAACTGATGTGATAGTATTAGCCATTATTGTTTATTGTCATTTATAAAAGATATGTTTAGTTTGCATCCACAACTTGCTCAAGATACTTTTTTTGTAGGCGATTTCCCGCTTTCAACATGTCGTTTAATGAATGATATGCAATTTCCTTGGTTGATTTTAGTACCACGCGTACCAGGAATCACGGAACTATACGAATTGAGTCAAGCTGACCAAGAACAGTTTTTACGTGAATCAAGCTGGTTATCTAGCCAGTTATCTCGCGTTTTCCGTGCTGATAAAATGAATGTAGCAGCTTTAGGTAATATGGTGCCTCAATTGCATTTTCATCATGTTGTCCGCTATCAAAATGATGTAGCTTGGCCGAAACCTGTATGGGGTACACCAGCGGTGCCATATACAAGTGATGTTTTAGCTCATATGCGTCAGACTCTTATGCTTGCTCTACGTGGCCAAGGTGATATGCCTTTTGATTGGCGCATGGATTAAATCAATGTAATGCCACATATCAATGTGGCAACATTGAAATGTGGAGGATAGGGTGCAATTAGAGAGGTTTATAGATCGGGAACCTAAGCAGTTTGCATATTTTCATCGTTTGATGGGATATTCAATTCTGTCATTAATTTTAGTGATCTATGCCTTTACCTCACCGAATACTAATTACCAAATCTATATTCCTCCTTTTTTTCTTTTTTTACTTTTTGTCAGTTCTAAACTAGAACACTGGTTGCAGTACCAGTTTGATAAGAAAACTCAAAAAAGTGTTTTTTTTGCAATAGATGCGATTGTAGTGGCTGTTACTCTGGCAGGAGTGCACCTTAATCTCGTTCCAACATTTATTGCACTTTTTGCATTATTTTACTCAGCAATTAATAGTCGTATTTCCTTTGCAGTTATTTGTTTAACAAGCCTGCTTGGGGCGATTATTTTTTATTTAAGTACATTTTTCCTATTTGGTTTTCATCCATATTTCGAAGCCACAAGCCAAGAATTAACAGTAATTACCTTACTTGGTTTGGTAATGTTTATCACTATCGGAAATTATTACCAACACCGCTGGGTTAAAAAAATTAGTCAGCAACGTCAGCATTATTATGACCAGATGACACGTTATATTGCTTTTGCTAATCAGTTAAGTCGCTATGCTCCATTACAATTATGGCAGTCGATTATGCGAGGGGAAGCCGAAGCAAAAATCGAATATAAACGTAAAAAAATGACCGTATTCTTTTCTGATATTCAGGGATTTACTGAACTATCAGAAACTTTAATTCCTGATGACTTAGCTTTCTTGCTGAACGATTATTTAAGTCATATGACTGAAATTGCAAAGCAATATGAAGCGACGGTCGATAAATTTATGGGAGATGCGATTCTCATATTTTTTGGAGATCCGAATTCACAAGGGGTTGAGCAAGATGCCAAATCCTGTGTAGAAATGGCAATTGCTATGCGTCAGCAAATGAAGTTGTTGCGCGAACGATGGAAGAAAATGGGATATTCAGCCTTACATATCCGTATGGGTATTAGTACAGGTTATTGCCACGTAGGGAATTATGGTGCAACCCATCGTATGGCTTATACGATTGTAGGTCGCGATGTAAATTTAGCGGCACGTTTACAGTATGCTGCTGAAATTGATGAAATACTCATTTCTGATGATACTTATCAATTGATCAAAAGTGATTTTCTATGTGCGCCTAAGACCCCAATTTATTTAAAGGGTATTCAAGGGGCAGTAAAAACATGGCAAGTCATGGAAAAATACACAGGAAATAAATCAGACCATCAACAATGGTTTGATTATGAATATAAAGGTTTCCATTTAGTTTTAAATTTAGAAGAAGTACAAAACTACGAATACCCTGAGTTGGTTGAGGTGCTTGAAAAAATGATTCAGCGCATTAAAGTTCAACAAACTTTGGTTAATACTCAAGGTGTTGCTCAGCTTAGACTTGAGGATGAAGTTAAGCCTATAAATATCGATGAAGAACAAGATCAGGTATAAATTATATAAATAAAAAAAGCTGCCTAAGCAGCTTTTTTATTATTTATTAATGATTTTCCGAAGCGTGGTTAATTGTGTATTTCGGAATCTCAATTTCAAGATCTTCATCTACAACTTTAACCTGACATGAAAGACGTGAGTCAGGCTCCAACCCCCAAGCACGGTCTAGAAGATCGGCTTCAACATCATTCATTTCTTCTAAGCTATCAAAGCCTTTACGAACGATCACATGACAAGTTGTGCATGCGCAAGACATATCACAAGCATGTTCAATTTTGATTCCTTTGTTGAGCAAACTTTGGCAAAGATTTGCATTTTGTTCAACCTCAAATTCTGCTCCTTCTGGGCAAAATTGAGCGTGAGGAAGTACTTTAATACGTGGCATATTGATCACCTATACCTTTTAATTTGATTTTGACCAATCATCGAGCTTCGTGCCTTTTAAGGCATGGTCAATATGTCGATTCATCCGTAGTGCTGCAAAAGCATCACTATGTACTTTAAGTTGTTGAACTGCTTGCTCAATTGCTTGAATATCACTGCCTTCAAGCTGAGCTTTTAGTGATTCCTTAGCAGAGTTGAGTGCTTCAAGCTGCTTTTCATCAAGTAAATCTGCATCTACTTTTAATGCTTGCTCAAGAGCCTCAAGCTCACGTTCTGCTTCAACTTTAGTTTCTTTTAAATGACGAAGATTTTTGTCCTCTTCGGCATGTTGGAAACCTTCAATTAATAAGCGTTCCGTATCTGCCTCAGATAAACCATAAGATGGTTTGATATCGATATGAGCTTGCACGCCAGAAGTTGCTTCACGAGCAGAAACGGTGAGTAAGCCATCTGCATCAACTTGGAAAGTGACTTCAATACGAGCTTGGCCTGCAGTCATTGGTGGAATGCCATGAAGTACAAATCTACCTAATGAACGGCAATGTTCAACTAAATCACGTTCGCCCTGAACTACATGAATTAACATAGCAGTTTGGCCATCTTGATAGGTGGTGAACTCTTGACGACGTGCAACAGGAATCGCTGTATTACGAGATATCAGACGCTCAACGAGTCCTCCCATAGTCTCTAGACCAAGAGAAAGAGGGGTTACATCTAAAAGAAGAGAGCCATCTTGGCTATTACCGATTAACTGGTTGGCTGTAATAGAAGCGCCAATTGCCACCACTTCATCCGGGTTGATCGTGCAAAGAGGTTCTTGGGCAAAAACTTCCCGTACTGCTTTTTGAACAGCATAAGAGCGAGTAGAACCACCTACCAAAACAACATTTTGAATATCGGTTAACTCAAGTTTTGCATCACGCAGTACACGCTTACAAACACTAATCGTTTTATCTAATGCTACTTGAATAATGCTTTCAAATGTAGGGCGATCTAGTGTGAGAGTTGCTTCGAGTAACTTTAATTCAACTGAATCTTGAGTTGATAATTGTTCTTTAGCTTGACGTGCTGCCACAATAAATACGGCATAATCTTCATCGCTTAATACATCAATATTAAGCTGTTTTTTAGCCCATTTTACGATTAGACGGTCTAAGTCATCACCACCTAAAGCAGTGTGACCACCAGTCGCTAAAACTTCAAATACGCCTTGTGAAAAACGTAAGATAGATACGTCAAAAGTACCGCCACCCAAGTCATAAATTACATAATTACGGTCGGTCGCTAAATTACTTTCTTGATCTAATCCATAAGCTACAGCGGCAGCTGTAGGCTCATTTAATAAACGTAATACATTTAAACCTGCAAGTTGAGCTGCATCGCGAGTTGCTTGACGCTGAGCTTCATCGAAATATGCAGGAACGGTAATTACTGCTCCATTAACAGGATTTTGTAAGCTGTCTTCAGCGCGATCTTTTAATTGTTTTAAAATTTCAGCTGAGATTTCTACTGGTGTTTTGCGTCCAGCACGGGTTTCAAAAGCAGGCATTTCATTTTCTGAGCCTACTAACTCATAAGGGTGTTGAAATTTAATATCTGCCTTTGAACGGCCCATAAATCGTTTAACAGAAACAATTGTATTTTTTGGATCTGCAATGATAAACGGTTTAGCTTCTTCACCATAATGAGTTATATTGTCCGCATAATGAACGATAGAAGGAAGTAATCTTCTATTTTGAACATCATTGAGTACTTTAGGTTTGCCTGATAACACTGTCGCAACTAATGAGTGTGTTGTTCCTAGGTCAATACCAATCGCAATGCGATGTTGGTGTGGGGCACTGGATTGACCCGGTTCAGCAATTTGCAAAAGTGCCATGAGTTAAATCCCTTGAAAATAAAGTAGAGAAAGCAAAATTAAAAATCGTCGTCTAAATCAAAACTGTCTTCATCATCTAACAGTTGATCTTCTGCTTTATCAATATCGTTTAAAACACGTTGAAAGAAACGTAACTTACGTACGGTATCGCGTGCTTCTGCCCAATCTTCTTCACTGTAATCAATTTTGAATTCACGGACCAAACCATCAATCCATTGTTGTACTTCTAATCTTAAAGTACGTAAATGTTCAGATGATGTCGCTTCATCAAGTTGTTCACGAAGTTCTAAAGCGGATTGTAGAAATTCGAAATCACTAATAGATTGATCAAGATGATGATCTTGCTTTTTAAGAGCTAAAAGATAAGCAGCGCGGCTATCAACTTGAGAAAGCGTTTTAAAAGCTTGATTGATTTCACTTGATTTGATCAATGCTTGATCTTTATCTGCGGCTTTATCTGGATGATATTGTTGTTGCAAACTTAAGAAATTTGATTTCAAGCTTGCCAAATCGATATCGAGTGCCACAGGTAAATTGAACAACTCAAAATGATTCATTAGAAATGAGGTCCACATTAATTAAATACATTAAAACAGTGCTGTTAAAAGGCACTGTTTTAATGAGAAAAAGGAAAGGAGAGGATTAAACAGTGAATGATTCACCACAACCACATTCACCCTTTTTATTAGGATTGTTAAATTCGAACCCTTCATTAAGGCCATTTTTAACATAGTCCATTTCTAAGCCGTCTAAGTAAACTAAGCTTTTAGGATCTACAAAAACCTTAACGCCGAATTGTTCGAAAATTTGATCATGTTCATCGATATCATCTACAAATTCGAGAACATAAGCCAACCCAGAACAACCAGAAGTTTTCACACCAACGCGAATGCCTTCACCCTTACCTCGATTTTTAAGGTAATTGCTAATATGAGTCGCAGCATTTTCAGTTAAATGAATCATGAAAACTCCAACGTTTATAATGGTAACAAATTAAGCTTTTGATTTTTTACTACGATAATCTTCAATCGCAGCTTTAATTGCATCTTCAGCTAATACAGAACAGTGAACTTTTACTGGCGGAAGAGCTAGCTCAGTTGCAATATCAATGTTTTTGATTGCTTGAGCTTCATCAAGTGTCTTGCCTTTTAACCATTCTGTTACAAGTGAACTTGATGCAATTGCAGAACCGCAACCATAAGTCTTGAAACGTGCTTCTTCGATTACACCGTTGTCATTTACTTGAATCTGTAAACGCATTACGTCGCCACATGCAGGTGCACCCACCATACCTGTACCAACATTCTCAGAGTTTTTGTCTAAAACACCAACATTACGTGGGTTTTCGTAATGGTCAATTACCTTTTCGCTATAAGCCATTTCGCTTCTCCAAACCTCGGGGTCAGCCTAATATTAATATGAGGGTTAAAACACTAATTTCAATAATTAGTGTTCTGCCCATTCAACTGTAGAAAGATCGATACCTTCTTTGTACATATCCCAAAGCGGAGAAAGTTCACGTAATTTCTCAACAGCGGCTTTGGTAATTGTAAGCACGTGGTCAATATCTTCTTCAGTCGTGTATTTACCAAAACTAAAGCGAATTGAGCTGTGTGCTAGCTCATCAGATAAACCTAATGCGCGAAGAACATATGAAGGCTCTAAAGTAGCAGAAGTACAAGCAGAACCACTTGATACAGCAGCGTCTTTAAGCGACATCATTAAAGATTCACCTTCAACAAAGTTGAAGCTGACATTTAAATAGTTAGCAACGTTTTGAGTTGGGTGGCCATTTAAGAACACTTGTTCAAGGTCTTGTAAACCGTTCCAAAGTTTGTCACGAAGTTTACGAATACGTTCTTGTTCTGCATGCATTGTTTTGCCTGCAAGTTCAAAAGCTTCACCCATACCAACAATTTGGTGAGTCGCTAAAGTACCAGAACGCATACCACGTTCATGTCCACCGCCATGAATTTGTGCTTTTAGACGAACACGTGGGCTACGACGTACATATAATGCGCCGATACCTTTTGGACCATAAATTTTATGAGCAGAGAAACTCATTAGGTCAATTTTCATTGTAGATAAGTCGATATCGACTTTACCAGCTGCTTGTGCTGCATCTACATGGAAAAACGTTTTATTTGCACGTGTTAATTCACCGATCGCTGCTACATCTGTAACTGTACCAATTTCATTGTTTACCATCATAAGAGAAACAAGAATAGTATCTGGGCGAAGGGCTGCCTTAACCATTTCAGGAGTAATTAAACCTGTTTGTGGTTCTGGCTCTAAATAAGTGATTTCAAAACCTTGTTCTTCCAATTCACGGCAAGGATCTAGAACAGCTTTATGTTCAATTTTACTTGTAATGATATGTTTGCCTTTAGATGCATAGAATTGAGCAACACCTTTAAGAGCAAGGTTGTCTGATTCAGTTGCACCAGAAGTCCAAACGATTTCACGTGGGTCAGCTTTAATTAAGTTTGCGACTTGCTCACGTGCATATTCAACTTTTTCTTCTGCCTGCCAGCCATAAGCGTGGGAACGAGATGCAGCATTACCAAAGGTACCGTCGAAAGTTAAACACTCCATCATACGTTCTGCAACTTGCGGATCTACTGGAGTGGTTGCTGCGTAATCAAGATAAATTGGACGTTTCATATCAAATACCTGTACCCGATAAAAGAGCTGAATCTGTGCCAGTTACATTTTGGCGTAATGCAACAGTTTGAACGTTGTCTCGGCTAATGAGGTTGGCAAGAGTGATTTTAGCTAAATAGTCGGCAATATGATGAGAGAGTTCTTGCCATAAATCGTGAGTAAGACACATTGCACCATTTTGGCAGTTGCCTTTATGGTCACAACGCGTTGCATCAACGGTTTCATTTACGGCTTCAATGATTTCTAACACAGTAATTTCATCAGCGTTTCGAGCCAAATGGTAACCACCATTTGCACCGCGAACACTAGAAACTAACCCATGACGCTTAAGTTTTGCGAACAACTGCTCTAAATAAGCAACTGAAATAGATTGACGTGCGGCAATTTCGGCGAGCGTGATCGTTTGTTCAGTTGGCTGCAAAGCTAAATCAAGTAGAGCAGTCACTGCGTAGCGACCGCGAGTTGTAAGGCGCATGATTCGATACACATGTTAAGACTAGATAATAGGATTTTATGAATCCCGACTAAAATAGTCAAGTTTTTTTATTTTTAATTCAAGTGCAGGATCAAATTAGAAAAAATAAGTTAAGCTACCCACAAATTATATATGAAATAAACAATAAATATTAGGCTAATTATACCAAAGCACAAGTTAATGTTCCGTTGGCGCTGTTGTAAACGTGCAATTCGGTTTTGATACTGTTTAATTTCGACATGCAACGAATTTATTTCTGAGCGTTGTTGGTCGATTTTTTCAAGTAATGGAGCAATTTTTTTGCGAGAGGCTAGTGCTTCGGCTTCATCATCTGGTGCGTTGAACCACTGCTTCCAGTCTGCTAGAAGCTTAGGTAAAGTGAGATGCGAAATTAAATCGATGAGTTCTTTTTTAGTCTCTGCATCCCCATCAATTCGCATGTTATTCAGGCTACGTTGATTTGAAAAAACAAAAATTTTGATAAGGTCAACGAGAGTACTATTAATTTCCAAATCAATCCGACGGTCATATGAGTGAATATCAAATAGCAATCCTTTTTCCGTAAACTGCACATAGAAGTCGAAAAATGGCAAATAGCTATTAATACGGATTGTTATTTTATTGGCGATAAACTTTTTCGCTTGCAAGCGAAGAACACCATCGTGGGTGAGAATAAATGAGAAAAAAGTTTCTAAAATAATTAGAACAATATTCAGCAACAGACGTGGATGTTTTTGTCTTTGTTGCGTTTCACTCATAAAAGTTTATCCTTAAATATTAGAGATTAATTGAGAGAATGAGACATCCTATCTCAAACTTAACACAATGTCCTGTTAAATATATTTACATGACATGATTGTTTTGTAGAACAGTTTCATAAATGTATCAAGTCTTGACTTTGTTATTATAAGAATATTTTGTGGTTAAATAACACTTCGTCTCTCTCATCCGATCAGGAGCTTAGATCAATGGATAATGCAAACATAGAAACACAAGCAGAAGAGCAAGGAGAAAAAAATAAATCAAAATCAAAAAGTTCTAGAAAATCTGCATTAGATTTTAGAAAGTATACTAAACAAATCTGGTTGGCAGGTTTGGGTGCTTTTTCACGTGCCGAAGAAGAAGGGAACAAACTATTTGACTCATTAGTCAAAGTAGGGGAAGAGTTAGAATCCAAAACAGGTGATTTAGCAGATACAACTGTTGGTAAAGTAACCGAAAAAGCAAAAGAGTCGGTTTCTGATACAAAAGACAAGATCGAGAAAATTTTAGATACGAGTGTAAACCACTCTTTAAATAGAATTGGCTTGGTCACTCCGAAGGATTTACAGCACATTGAACAACTCCTAGTTCAACTGCATATAAAGGTAGATGCTTTAATTGAAGAAAATCAGAAATTGAAGGCAAAATTGAATGAAAAGTAAAAAAATGTAGGGATTTAGCAAATATATAACAGTTTTTTAGCATTTATTTTTGCTAAAAGCTCTGCTCTAGTATTGCGTTTTCCCCCAAAGCATTGCTATAAAGGCGTCATGGCCTTTTAAACTATAGCCTTGGACCTTAAACAAACGATATTAAGAGGATGTTTTATTCATGAATAAATCAGAATTAATCGATGCAATTGCTGAAAAAGGGGGAGTATCTAAGACTGATGCAGGCAAGGCACTCGATGCGACAATTGCGTCAATTACTGAAGCACTTAAAAAAGGTGACACAGTAACTTTAGTTGGTTTTGGTACTTTCAGTGTTAAAGAACGTGCTGCACGTACTGGTCGTAACCCTAAAACTGGTGAAGAGCTTCAAATTAAAGCAACAAAAGTACCTAGCTTTAAAGCTGGTAAAGGTCTTAAAGATTCAGTTGCTTAATCTTTTAAGATGATTAAACGCGCCAATATAGGCGCGTTTTTTATTAAAAATCTGAATTGACCAATATTGCTCATTCATTCATTGTGGTTTTTCAGTTAAAATTCTCCTCGAAATAAAATATTGGAATACTTATGGAATCGTTTCGTACAGTCATTAAGGGTTGGCTCGGCAAAGTCCTTTTAGTTTTGTTTTTGACCCCTTTAGCGCTTGTAGGTATTGAAGGATATTTTAATAGGGGAAACAAGGCAGATGTCGCAAAAACTGTAAATGGACAGGACATATCAAAAAAAGACCTTGAAACTTTAACGCAAAGGTATAAAGAACAATATTTAGCTGCTGTAAAGGGTGATGAAAGTTTACTTAATTTACCGGTAATTCAAGCCAAAGCTCTTGATATATTGGTATCCCGTAATTTGCTCATTCAACAAGCTGAAAAATTAGGTATTTCTTTAAGCGATGCTCAAATCGAGCAAATGTTAGCTCAGCAGCCAAGTTTGCAAGAAAATGGCCAGTTTTCACAAAAATTATATGAAAATTATTTGCGTTCGATTGGTATGACAAGCGAAGGCTTAATCGCTAGCTTACGTCAAGATCACGCTTTAAAAATGTTGACTTCAACTTTTGCAGATTATTCTTTAGTGAGTAAAGTTGATTTAATGCAAATTGCTAATTTGCAAACTGAACAGCGTACATTGCATTTGGCTAGTATTAAGTTAGACCCTTATAAAGCTGGTTTAACTGCATCGAACCAAGAGGCTACTGATTACTACAACAAACATCAGAATGAGTTTAAACAGCCTGCTTCTGTTGATGTAGATTATGTTGTTTTATCTCGGTCTTTAATGGCTAAGCCAGCTCCAGCCACAGATGCCGAGCTTAAACAAGCTTATGCAAAGTTCGTAGAAACTCAGCAAAAAGATGCTAAACGCATAGTGAAACATATCCTTATTACGACAGACGCTCGTGATGATGCGGCAGCTCAAAAACTTGCTAAAGATGTATATGCAAAAATTCAGGGTGGACTTTCATTTGCTCAAGCAGCAGCTCAGTTCTCTGAAGATCCAACTTCTAAAACGAAAGGTGGATTAGTTGAAGCATATGCACCTGGTGTTTTCTCTGATGCATTTGATAAAACTGTTTTAAGCTTGAAAAATGGTCAAATTTCTCAGCCAGTAAAAACACAATATGGCTATCATATTATTGAAGCGGAGACTCAGGCGAACCAAATACCTTCATTTGAAGCTGAGAAACCACGTTTAATTGCAGAAGTTGAAAAGAATAAAGTTGCATCTGTTTATTCAGATACCGTAAATAGCTTGAATGAAACGATTGTTGGTAATGATTCTTTAGACGCTGTTGTACAGCAGGTTAAAGGTACAAAAATCGAATCATTAAATGGTGTAACTTTAGCCACTCAAAATCCATATTTAAGTGATCCTAACGTAAAAATTAAATTGTTTAATGATGATGTGAAAAATGGCGATCGTAATGCTTCATCTAATATTCAATTAGCGAACGGAGATACTGTTTGGGTTAAAGTACGTGACTATCATGCGGCTGGTGTTAAACCACTTGCCCAAGCAATGAATGAAGTAAAAGCTAAAGTAATTGATGAGAAAGCACGTAAAGCAGCTCAAGCGAAAATCGCTACAATGCTGACAGAATTCAAAACTCAGCCAGCTGAACAAGTTATCGCGAAAAATAAAGTTGCTTTTGAATCAGCGGGTGTATTTACTCGTTCACAAGGTTTAAAACGTGCAATTGAGCGTGCAGCATTTAGTGTTCCTGCGCCAAAACCAGGTATGTGGTCTGTAACTACCGCGAACTTACCAAATGAGTTAGTGGTTGTGGCTGTTTCTAATGTAAATTCAGCTGCTGTTAACGCTATGCCTGCTGATCAGTTGCAACAATTAAAACAGCTTTACCGCCAATCTCGTGGTCAACAGATACTTGAAGATTACAGCGAATACTTAAAGTCACACGCTAAAATCAAATAAAATCTATGTAATAAAAAAAGCGCTTCGGCGCTTTTTTTATTATTCCTCGAGATTAGTACCAATATAATTTTGTCTATATTGTTTAGGTGATAAATCAAATACTCTTTTAAATGCCTGACTAAATGCGGTTTCGGAAGAATAGCCCACTTTATTTGAAATTTGTTGTATTGATAAATTACTTGTGCGTAGATATTGGCTAGCTAAGCGGAAGCGATAATGCTGTAAATAAGTAAGAGGTGGTTCACCAATAATACTATTAAAAAGATTGGCAAACTTAGATCGTGACATGCAGCATTGTTCAGCTAATGTTTCAACAGTCCAGCTTATTTCAGGTTGACTATGAATTGCGGATAAAGCATTACTTAATTCAGGATGTGTGAGGGCACCTAACCAATTTTGTTGATCTGACATTTGTTGAATATGATCACGAATACATTCAATTAAAAGAATACTGACTAAGTGATCAATAATTTTGTCATGACCTGGTTGGATTTTTTGTGTTTCGACCGCTAAAAAGTAGAGACCTATTTGCAACCATTCAGGAGGAGTGGCCTGATTCTCATGTTGAATATGCATAATAGAGGGTAATGCATTAATAAGTGGCCCTGCCATATAAGTATCGACTTGACAGCGCAAGCAGAGTAATAGGGTATTTTCAGATGTTGATGAGCCTAACTCAATTGGATCGTGGCGATGTCCATTAAATAATAGAGTAATATCGACTGGATCTACAAGTTTACTTGCAGTAGCTTTTGAGTCTGTAGCATGATGCGCTTTTCCAGAAGGAATTAAAATAATATCTCCAGCTCTTGCTGTTATTTTCTCTGACACATTTAATTGGATATATACAGAACCCGTTAAAACGATATAAGCCAGTAAAGCAGATTGATCTTGTGTTTTAAAAGCCCATTCACCTTGTGCTTTTATATAAATATATTCAGACTTATTTAAGTGGATATCATCAAAAAATTTACTTAGTGCATCCATGTTTACGTGATCAATCATTATTTTAATAAAATTATAGTGAGCTATAAGAATAGATCAACATGTGTTTTTAGGACAAAAAAGTGGAAGAAAATGCCAAAGACTTTGAAATAGGTTTTTTGGACGGTTACAACTGTTAAGAAAATAGTATTTCTTTAACTATATAGATATATAGAAAAAGGAAATATGACTATGAATGCACCAGTAAATGTTCAGCAAGAACTTATGCCAGTGCCAGCGTCTATGCGTGAGATAGATCGTAAGCGCTATTTATGGATGATTAGTCCGGCTCTACCTGTAATTGGTTTAGGTATTTTAGCTGGATACCATTTCGGTCCACGCCCATTAAAGAAAGTATTTGCTTTAGGTGGCCCACTTTTATTACATGTTGTGATTCCTGCAATTGATACAATTATTGGTAAAGATGCGCGTAATCCCACCGATGAAGAAATTAAACTTCTTGAGAAAGATCCATATTATTCGCGTTTGGTAAAAAGTTTTATTCCATTGCAGTATGCGGCAAATATTTATGCATGTTATTTAACAAGCCGTAAAGATACTTCATTTATTGACAAAATTTTGCTTGGTATTTCGATGGGTGCCATTAATGGTATTGCAATTAATACAGCCCATGAATTAAGCCATAAACATGATCGTATAGACCATATTTTATCTCATCTTGCTTTGGTGCCTACAGGTTACAACCATTTCCGTATTGAGCATCCATATGGCCATCATAAGCGTGCGGCTACTCCTGAAGATCCGGCATCTTCACGTATGGGTGAAACATTTTATGAATTTTGGCCACGTACTGTTATCGGTTCTTTTAAATCAGCAATTGAAATTGAGAAAAATCGTTTAAAACGTAAAGGTAAAGAGTTTTGGTCACTCGATAACGAATTGCTGCAAGGCTGGGGTATGAGTGCTGCTTTCCATGCTTCTATGGTAGGAATTTTTGGTAAAGGTACGATTCCTTATTTAGCAACACAAGCATTTTACGGGATTAGTCTATTCGAAATTATTAACTATATTGAACATTATGGCTTATTGCGTCAGAAAAAAGAAAATGGCCAATATGAACGTACAATGCCAGAGCATAGCTGGAATAATAACAATGTAGTGACCAACTTATTCTTATATCAGTTACAGCGTCACTCAGATCATCATGCTTATCCAACTCGTCCATTCCAAGCGTTACGTCATTTTGATGAAGCACCAGAGTTGCCAAGTGGCTATGCAAGTATGCTGCTACCAGCCATGATTCCTTCATGGTGGTTTAAAATGATGGATAAGCGTGTATTTGATCACTACAAAGGGGATTTAAATAAAGCAAATATTTCACCAAAACGTCGTGCAAAAATCTTCAAAAAATTTGGTGTAGTCGATAAGTCCCTAGAAGCTACACAGGCTGAATAATTAAAAAATATATTCCTGAAATACCGAACCCTTTAATCATGTGGTTAGAGGGTTTTATTTTACCCATAAGTTATGATGCTAAGAAGCAAGGAGGCGAAACCCCCTTGCAATATCTTTATTTTAGTTCGCTTGAAGATTTTCCAAGCTCACGTCGAGCAATAATAAGTTGCTGGATTTGTTGAGTACCTTCAAAAATATCAAGAATTTTTGAATCACGTGCCCACTTCTCAAGTAGTTCATCTTCGTTATAGCCAACACTTGCTGCTAACTCGACACACTTCAAAGTGATTTCATTGCCTACACGACCTGCTTTTGCTTTAGCGATGGAAGCTTCTTTTGAGTTTGGTTTCTTGTTGTCGGCCATCCAGGTGGCTTTCAGCATAAGTAACCGTGCAGCTTCCCATTCGGCTTCCATTCGGTAAATTTGTGCAGCAAGGTTGGATGTTTGCAAATATGGAGTAGAGTAATTGGAGTCTAACTGGTCTTTAAAAATTTCTTTAATACGCTCTAAAGAAGCCTTGGCACAGCCAATTGCCATTGCTGCGACTAATGGACGTGTATTATCAAAGGTTTCCATTACACCGGCAAAACCTTTTGCAACATCAATTTCAGGGTTACCGAGCAAGTTTTCAGCTGGAACACGACAGTCAGTAAAACTAATAACGGCTGTATCAGAAGCTTTAATTCCTAACTTATGTTCAAGTCGTTCAACCTTCATTCCGGGTGTACCCTTAGGCACTACGAATGATTTGATTGCTGCACGTCCAAGTTTTCGGTCAAGTGTAGCCCATACAACTACCGAGTCCGCACGTTCACCAGAAGTTACGAAAATCTTTTCACCATTTAAAATATAGTCATTGCCATCTTTAGTTGCCGTAGTACGGATCGCTGCAGAATCAGAACCACAACCTGGCTCGGTAATGGCCATAGCCGCCCAAGTACCTTTAAAACGTTCTAGTTGCTCATCATTTGCGACCGCGGCAATTGCAGAGTTTCCTAAACCTTGACGTGGCATGCTGAGTAATAAACCCGTATCGCCATAACACATTTCAATGATGCCTAACGCTGTTGACATGTTGGTTCCATTACGGACTCCTTCATTATCAGTTTCACCACGTTTTCCTGCACCGGCAGCACCTGCATTAATTCCTTCACCACCTTCATTCATGCCATCAATGAGTGAAGCGAGCATATCAAGTTCTTTCGGATAAGCATGTTCTGCTTTATCGTATTTACGGGAAATAGGGCGTAATACATTGATCGCAACATCATGTGCCTGATCAATCATTATTTTGAATTTTTTTGGATTTTGTAAATTCATGGAAATATCCTCTGATTGATCTTAAGCATGTAGGCCAGAATGTAAAATTGCGGTTGCGCGTAAATCACGATACCAACGTTCAACAGGGTGTTCTTTTGTAAACCCATGACCACCTAAAATTTGTACGCCATCTGTTCCTATTTTCATGGATTTTTCTGCGCAAAGAAGACGAGCTAAATATGCTTCACGATGGAAAGGTTTACCTGCTTCGGCAAGACTTGCGGCATTTAGAATTAGCATGCGCATAGCATCAATTTCAATTGCCATATCTGCGATCATGAATGCGACACTTTGACGATGTGAAATTGGTTCTCCGAAAGCAGTTCGCTCATTGGCATATTTAATACAGTAGGCTTTTACTGCTTCACAGGTTCCTACAGCCATTGCACACCACATTAAGTTGCCTAAATCTAAAAAGGCGGTGTAATCAAAATCTGTTGCACCTAGTCGTAGAGCAGGTGTATGACTGAATTTTAATGTAGCTGTCTCTGCTGCTTTGAGACCCATAGCAGGAGTACTTTTAATAGAAATGGTATCGCCAGCTTGTACTACAAATACATCCGGCTTGCCATTAAAGTCTGCACTCACCAAGAACACATCAGCCAAATCTCCTAAAATGACCAATGTTTTTTCGCCCTCTATAAAATATTGATCATTTTCAAGAGAAGCTTTTGTTTTTAAAACATAAGGGTTAAATGCTGGAGTAGCTTCTTGTACAGCGAAAGTGGCGGTAATATCGGAGTCTTCTGCAAAGCAAGGTAAATACATTGACTGAACTTCAGTAGAACCCCAACGTGTAATGGCATTAATAACACTAAACGTACTTAAGAGCCCTGCTGTAAGACTAAAATCACCTTCAGCTAGTTTTTCAGCAATCAATAAGTTACTTACAATATTTTGTTCAGCGGCGACACCACCTAGTGCTTCTGGAAGAGCGTAATAGTTTAATCCTAAATCTTCTACATATTGCCAAAGGCTTTCTGGAAATTGAGCTGTCTGATCAGCATCATGAGCTAATCCCAATAAAACTTCTTGAGCAAATTGAGACATTGCCTCTGAAGTCATTTGTTGTTCTTCAGTTAGGCTTAAATCAAATAGGTTTTTCTTCTGTTGAGGCAGGCGTTGTTGGGGAATTTGCTTAGGTTTAAATGCTTTCTGAGTCTGACTTAATGCTCTAAAACCAGCTTTTGAACCTTGGTAAAGAGACCTTTCAAGAAATTTACGTAGTTTGAGTTGATCAAGTACATCGCTTCCAGCTAGTTTTGTGATCAGCGATAAACCCAACCCTTGGGCTTTATTGATCATATTTGTCATGATTATGGTGTCCTAACACATTGTTATTGTTTTATGCTGACACGCTGTATAAGAAAAAACTATGTCGTTGCTGACATTCAAAAAATGAGTAGATAAATGGTAAAAGCAAAATAGGTTTTGGTTTATGTTTCTGATTTCAAAAAATAAAATAAATTTTTAAAAAGAACTATTTTGATTGGATTGACTAGAATGACACGGAGTCATTCTAGTCTTAATAATATTAAGCAAAGTTACGAATCATACGTCGTACATTTGTTTTGGCATCAATAACAGTCATAAATGTATATGCACCAATAAACTTACGGCTAATAAACATAAATTCTTTTGGAGGAACCGAGAAATATCGAGACGCCATTGATTTGCTTGCTTGCTGCATAACACGACTATGTAACTGGCTCTTTTTCCAGTCATAACGTTCATGTTCATCCATCAGCCCAGCTGGCATATCTGGATTATTTGCAGGGGTACTGAATGCTTCTGTCGCAAGTAAAAAGACATCGGCCATGCCGGGTTTAATACTTTCAGGCATTGCATCGAAAAACTCATATCCAGTCATTGCTTGAACCATCGCATGTTTATCATGCTGATAACCCGCTTGTATAAGATTACGCGCAACTGAGAGTAAATGTTCATCGAACTGACGGATCGCACCAAAGTCTAATAGTACAATTTTATCCTGAATATCTTGGCCATTACCTAAACGAACAAGGTAGTTACCAAAGTTAGGGTCAGTTTGCATTTCGCCCCATTCAAAAATCTCACGAACTGCAATCTCTAGTGAAGCTTCACCGAGCTGATTGCGGCGTTCTTGAGGAAGGGAAAGCATGACTGGACTATTGATAGGCACGCCACGTTCAAAGGTCATACATAAGACTTGATCGGTACAGTATTCATCTACAATTGTAGGGACGATATAGCGCTCATCATCTTTTAAACGCTCAGCAAAGCGACGTGTGGTGGCTGCCTCTACGTGATAATTGACTTCACGATGCATCATTTCACGTACTTCATCGAACCACTGATCAAACTCACGAGTTTGAGGAACCATACGTGTAAGCTTAAGCATGTTTTTAAACAGGCTCATATCGGAGTCAATTGCATTCGCAACACCAGGGTATTGAATTTTTAAAACTAACTCTAAACCGTCTGACTTACGTGTTGCGCGATGAACTTGTGCCAGAGAGGCCGTACCAATAGGCTCATGATCAATTGTTAGATCATTTAACTTAGAACCTAATTGTTCTTGTAAATGAGGTTTAATTGCTGGCCAGTCTAAAGCAACAGTTTGGTTATTTAAGGTATTTAAAGCTTGAGTAATTTCTTCAGGTAAAAAATGTTCACCATAAAGCGCCATCATTTGGCCAATCTTGACAATAGAACCTTTTAGTTTGCCAATTTCAGAAACAAGATAATTAGCTTGCTCGCTCATTGCCTTTTTACGCTTCTTCTCTTTTTCTTCTTCACTAGAAAAGAGGGAAGAGGCACTTGCAGTAGCCCAACGTGTTCCTGCCAGTAAAGAAGCTTTCGCGATTGATAAGCGTCGATCCATGGAAGAAGTTTTTAAACTCTTAAGCTTATCGTTCTGATTTGACATGAAAATAGAATCCTATGCGCATCATGCAGCCAAACGCTGGTGATCTAAAATTGTAACGAATATTACATGTTTTGAACGTATTAAAATAGTTCCCTCAGACTGAATGGTGAGTTGAAAGTCTCATTTTAGATTTTAATTTTCTAAAAATAGCCTAAGCGTTAGAGAGAAAATTAAAATATCCACCACTCAGAAAAATAAACCACTATAAAACGTCGTATCAGATGCTAACCGTAAAATTACATTTTAAACTGAATTTTCAATTCAGCCTTTTGCATTAAATGCATACGATTAGCTTGAATATGTTGAATAACCATTTGCTTGACGGAATCATGCATAAAACCAAGCGCATGAGCCTTTACAATAACGATGCTAGGCAGTGTATAGAAAAAGTACTTAACATCATCAAAAGTCGCATTATTAAAAATGCCTTGTTCGATTAAGGTCTGCTGTAAAAATTGCTTTTCATTTAATACATGATCTGAAGACTCATCCCAAAAACGGTGACGCATTGCCATCAGATTATTGTGTTTGTAACTCATAAATTCGCCAGTTCAGACTTTAAATCTCAACTAAATATATTGGAGTCATCTACTCAATATCAAGTTTAGATTGTTTTTTGTTCGGTGTTCGTTTGATTTTTCATGTAAATGATGTAAATAGCCTAAGCAAATTTTAAACTTTTCTTAAAATAAATATAATCAATATCATTTCATTAAAATTTAAACTCCTATGACTCCTGCATGTAGACTGTTAAAAAGTAACAAAATCGAATTTTCTATCCATGAGTATGAACATGACGCAAATACTAAAAGTTTTGGCTTAGAAGCTGCGGAAAAATTAAACCTTAATGTAAATGAGGTGTTTAAAACACTTCTGGTTACCGATGAGAAAAATTATTTTGTTGCGGTTATACCAGTTAACCATCAACTCAATTTAAAAAAAGTAGCTACGGCAGTGGGATGTAAAAAACTACAGATGGCAAATCCTAAAGATGCCGAACGTTTAACAGGGTACTTAGTGGGTGGAATTAGTCCTTTAGGCCAAAAGAAACGTTTGAAGACAGTAATTGATGCCTCTGCACAAGAGCTCAGCAAAATTTATGTAAGTGGCGGTAAGAGAGGGTTAGATATTGGTGTAAATCCTAAAGATTTAGCACAAATATTAACGGCGCAATTTGTAGACGTACTTGATTAAATTTATGAAAAGGGGACTACTTATTAATTTAAGTAGGAGTGGACTGGCTCAAGTCGGGTTTTATAATGAAAACCTATTGTAAATGAGAATATTATCATTTAATACTATTGTTAAATTTAGTGAAGAAATTTACATTAAGTAGTCACTCTTAGAATAAACATATTTAATTTCAAAAAGTTATTAAAAAAATAAAAATTATTCAGCATGTTGAATAATGAAATGATAATAATTATCATTAATATTATTCTTATCCTTACACTGGCTGAGTAGAAAAATCATAAACTAAATATGATTAAGCAGTTGTTTTTAACAAATTGTTAAAAATAAATTTTTTTAAAACAAAAGCTTAAGATTCTGAATAGGATGTAGTCAGATGCAAGAACTTGCCAACCGATTGGCGATACAAAATTTCGTCAACGCTTATATGCAAGAGACTGGCAAAGGATATTTACTTTCTTTTGACCAACAAAGTTCAACTCAACAAGCGTTTAGCTCTGGTTTGACGCTGTTAACTCTTCCTCTTCCTTCTATACAAGCAGAATGTTCTGTACCTTTATCTTATGTGAGTCGTGTAGGACGCCATCGTCTCGCTGCTTTACCGAAAATGTGTATTGATGGTCAATGGCAAAAATTCAGTGCAGGAACCATTGTTAGTCTTTTACTTGAAGAGTTGGTTATTGAATCTCAATTCAAATTAGATGCTGCTTCATTGTTAGAGAAATGGATACAAAGCCGGGACGCGCTACTACAATTCTTAAAACAACGCCACAATGATTTCGATGGTTTAGTAAAGGCTGGGCAGAATTTTATTGAAAGTGAACAGGCATTAATTTTAGGTCATAGTATGCACCCAGCGCCAAAAAGCCGGAATGGTTTTGTTCATGAAGATTGGTTGAGGTTTTCACCTGAACATGCTGGAAAAACCCAGTTACATTATTGGCTTGTTCATCAGAATTATATTGCTGAAGGTTGTGCTACTGAGCAGCCAATTTCAGATCAAGTTAAAGACGCAATCCGTTGGTATTTGTCCGAAAGCGATTTAAACCTGTTAAAGACTCATGTTGAATTTAAATTACTGCCACTACATCCTTGGCAAGCTCGTTATTTACAAGGTAAACCTTGGTTTGAGCAATTAAAACAAACAGGACAGTTAATTGATATCGGTTTACGTGGATGGCAATTTTCACCGACTACATCAATTCGGACCTTAGCAAGTTTTAACGCCCCTTGGATGGTTAAAACTTCACTATCAGTCATGATCACTAATTCAATTCGAGTGAATTTGGCAAAAGAGTGTCATCGTGGCGAAATTTCTTATCGTTTATGGCACAGTGAATTAGGTAAAAAAATATTAAAACAATGCCCAACACTGAAAGCAGTTAATGATCCAGCCTGGATAGCTCTGCAAATAGACGGCGAGATTATTAACGAGACAATTTGTATTTTCCGTGATCAACCATTTGCAGTACAGCAACAAGTCACTTGTATTGCATCTTTATGTCAAGACCATCCAAATAAAGAGTTAAATCGTTTTAATGCTTTATTTGACCAAATTGCTCAGAAAAATCAACAAACGAATTTTAAAGAAATTGCTTTGGATTGGTTTGATCATTTCTTGAAGATTGGCTTGGCTCCGTTAATGTATGTTTATCATAAATACGGTATGGCTTTTGAATCGCATCAACAAAATGTATTGCTTGAGCTAGAAGATGGTTTACCGAAAAATCTCTGGTTACGTGACAACCAAGGCTTTTATTATATTGAAGAGTTTGCAACTGAAATTGTAGAAGCATTACCAGATTTACTAGAAAAAGCTCATGCGGTTGGTCCTAAAGATTTTGTGGATGAACGCTTTAGTTATTATTTCTTTGGCAACACTTTATTTGGTTTGATTAATGCAATTGGAGCAACTGGCTATATCTCTGAAGATGAACTGTTAATCCATTTGCAACAAAATTTACTTCAATTATTAGAGCAATATCCAGATAGTACATTATTACAGGGTTTATTGTTTAACGATTCTTTACCGTATAAAGGCAATTTACTTACACGTTTACATGAATTAGATGAGCTTATTGCTCCATTAGAACATCAGTCCGTGTATGTGCAGCTACCAAATCCACTGTACGTTGAACAGAAGGATGTGAGTTATGCTTGATTTTATTGGAATTGGACTGGGGCCGTTTAATTTAAGTCTGGCTAGTCTGTTACATGATAAAAGCGAGCTGCAATATCGCTTTTTTGATCAGCGTGAGAAATTTGACTGGCATGCTGGTATGCAATTGCCAAATGCGATGTTACAAGTTCCTTTTATGGCTGATTTGGTTAGTATGGTTGAGCCAACCAGCCCTTTTAGTTTTTTAAATTATTTAAAACACCATCAACGTTTATATAAATTCTATTTTAGAGAAAATTTGTATATACCGCGTCAGGAATATAATCATTATTGTCAATGGGTTGTAGAACAACTTAACCATATTGAGTTTAGTAGCCATGTGCTGGATATTAAACCGATTAAAGGTGGATTTGATGTGGAGGTAGTGTGTAATGGGCACCACCAACATTATCGTACTCGACAATTGGTATTGGGAGTGGGTACAACTCCACATTTACCAGAAAGCTTACAACAGATTTACTCAAAATCAGGAACCTGCCTGCATTCATCAGAATATTTACAGTACAGCTCCCAGAAGTTATCAGGAAATGTAGTTTTAATTGGTTCTGGACAGTCCGCAGCAGAGATTTTTTTAGATCTATTTGATCGTCAGTATATGAATGGTCGAACTACACCAGACTTTCATCTTTATTGGTTAACCCGTTCTGCTGGTTTCTTTCCAATGGAAAATACACCATTCGGTTTAGAACATTTTAGTCCGGATTACATGCATTACTTTTACCATTTACCATCAGGTTTAAAGGCAGAGTTACCAGCGCAACAAGCAAATTTATATAAAGGTATTAGCAGTAAAACGATACGTGATATTTATGAGCGTTTATATCATCGTAGTATCGGTGGAATGCCTACAGATGTTACGTTGGCTGGACATCATCAACTGCAATATGCAGAGCTCTTAGAAAACCAGAAAACAAAGTTGTGTTTTGAACACCGTCAGCAAAATAAGAATTATATTCTGGAGGCTGATTGTGTTATTGCAGCTACGGGTTATCGTTATCCAAACCCTAAGTTTCTACAAAATTTACAATCTTTGATCATACGAGATCAGGCCGACCATTGGCAGGTGGCTTCAAACTTTAAAGTCAATTATCAAGGTGAGGGATCTATATTTATTCAAAATATGGAAGTTTATCACCACGGCGTAGGTACACCTGATTTAGGCTTAGGAGCATATAGGGCAGCCACAATTGCAAATCAATTGGTTGGTGAAGAGTTATTCAAACTTGATCATTCTCAGTCGTTCCAACAATTTGGAGTGAATGCCTCAGCGCAAGAAGAAGTTTCTATTCGCAATATTGCAGCCTCAAAAATAACTGAGTTTTCAAGACCCTTAAATAAATCAGGGCCAATGCATCATTCTGCTTTGGGAGCGTATGCACGAAGTAAATTATCTGAGCATATTGAATAAGCTGAACAGAGGATATGTGTATGGAACGTTCTTCTGTGTCCGCGGCTCAACCTCATGAGCAAAGTTTACAACGCTACGTACTTCTGACGGTTATGCTTGGTACAGGTACGGTTAGTTTAAATAACAGTAGTTTCAACCCTGCAATACCTCATTTAATGTCCTATTTTCAGGTAGGTGAGGTATGGGCAAGTTGGGTAGTTGTTGCCTTTTTATTAGCAATGAGTATCAGTTTGCCTTTAGCTGGGTTCCTAAGCCAGCGTTTTGGTAAGCGATCAATTTATTTAATTGCCTTATTGGGGTTTGCTTTGGCTTCTACAGCAGGTGGTTTATTTAATCAGTTTGAATCGGTGTTGATTGCTAGAGCTCTGCAAGGCTTTTGTAGCGGATTAATGATTCCATTATCTCTTGGACTAATTTTTTCAGTTACACCAAGTGAACAACGGGGAAGTACAACAGGATTATGGGGTGCCATGATCATGCTAACCTTAGCAGTTGGGCCTATGCTCGGAGCACTGGTTTTGGTATGGCTTAATTGGAAGGCCTTATTTTTTATCAATTTACCTGTTGCTTGTCTGGCATTAATTTTAGGCTATGTTTTTCTACCTAAAGAGCAAGGGGACAATAAGCAAGAGTTTGACTGGGCAGGATTCTTTTTTCTCGGTTCAAGCATAGTTTTATTACTTGGGACACTGAGCCAAATCCATCAAATTCAGGACTTACTTCAACCTCTATATGGTGTGCTTTTAGTTCTAAGTGTGCTGCTTTTTATAAGATTTATTTTTGTACAAAAGAATAAGTCTATTCCATTAATCGAGCCAGCTTTGTTTGCTACGAAGGGTTTCCGCTACAGCTTAGTCATTTGTGTGGCACAAACAGTAGGCTTATTTATTGGTATGTTGCTCATTCCACTATGGATACAGCACCTTCTAAAGTTAAGTCCGCTTTGGACTGGTTTGGCGCTAATGAGCAGTGCAGTAGTTACCGGTATTTGTAGTCAACCTGCAGGAAAATATCTAGATCGTTACGGTGCTGCAAAAATCATGTCTCTTGGACTAATGATTACCGCGGCTTCTTTTCTTTTGCTTGCTTGGGCACCTGTACAAAATGTCTGGTTCATTGTGTTTTGTATGATATTACATGGCTTAGGAATGGGACTTTCTTATATGCCATCGACTACGGCAGGTTTGAACAGCTTACGCCAGCAGCAACAGCATCTAGTTACTCAAGCGGCCGCTCTAAATAATTTATTCCGACGTATTTTTGCTGCAGTGGCAGTCGTTATTGCCGCGTTATATCTTCAGCTAAGACAACAATCATTGCCGTTAAATACTCAAGCAATATTTACATCATTTCACACTATGCAGGAAATCTTTGTGTGTTGTGCAATTCTTATACTTTGCACTTTGCCTTTCGCATGGCGTTTTCCTGAACAGTACAGAATCGACCAATTAAAGAAATAGGATTAATAAAAATGGGACAATTACATCCAGTTTTATCAAATACACATGTGATTCAAAATGCTTTACAGGCTTGGCAGCATCCAAATTCGGATCAGGCAAAATATGTTGAGCAACGTGTTATTAAACAATTACTTCAAGCTTTAATTTTTGAAGATATTATTCATTCAGAATATGATGGAAAAAATTTTATTATAGAAGTACAAAATAGTCAGTGCCAAACCATTCGTTATATCGCTGCAGGGCAAAGACAATATAGTTACAAACTGGTACGTCTCGCCCGTAATCAGGATGTATTTCGTCAAGATGAAAACGGTCATTATCAGATTGCTACTTTAAATTTAGTTATTGATGAAATTCTTAGAACCATAACCGATGCAGCAAAAGTTGAAGATTTTATTTTTGAATTAAAACGAACATTTATTCATGATTTACAGTCTCAAGCATGTTTTGATCACTATGCTTTGCCGGCAATTCAATATCCATATGATATTTTAGAATCATATTTAATGGATGGTCATCCATATCATCCGTGTTACAAGTCACGTGTAGGTTTTAGTTTACAAGACAATGTACGCTATGGTGTAGAGTTCGCCCAACCAATCGCCTTGGTCTGGTTGGCTGTGCATCAGGACATTGTTGCAAAAAAACATTCAGAAGATATAGAGCCAGATTTATTTTTTAAGGAGCAATTGAATTCACAAGACCAAGAGCTATTCCTGCAACATCTCTCAGATCGTGATTTGAAGGCTGATGAATATATTTGGATTCCGGTTCATCCTTGGCAATGGGAAAACCATTTAATTTCTATTTTTGCTGAAGAAATTCTAAATGGCAAAATTGTTTATTTAGGGCAAAGTCAGGATCGCTATTTAGCCCAACAATCTCTACGCACTATGACTAACTTGCAGCATCCGGAAAAGCCTTATATCAAACTGTCCATGAGTCTAACAAACACATCAAGCTCACGTGTTCTGGCAAAACATACAGTAATGAATGGGCCAATTATTACAGACTGGTTGCAACGTTTAATTAAACAGAGCAAAACCGCCCAAGAGCTTGATTTTGCTGTATTACGTGAAGTGTATGGTTTAAGCGTGGATTTTACTAAATTGCCAAAATCACATGCTCAACAGGCCTATGGCACAATTGGATGTCTATGGCGTGAGAGTGTGCATCAATATTTACGTGAAGGTGAAGATGCAATACCGTTAAATGGCGTGAGTCATATCCAAAAAGATGGGCAAGCATTAATTGCACCATGGTTACAGCAATATGGTGTTGAATCATGGACACGTCAACTTTTGAAAGTTGTGATTACTCCTTTGATTCATTTACTTTTTGCGGAGGGAATTGCAACTGAATCACATGGCCAAAATATTATTCTTGTACATAAACAAGGTTGGCCAACGCGAGTTCTTTTAAAGGATTTCCATGATGGTGTGCGCTATAGTCCAGCACATTTAGCACACCCTGAATTGGCTCCTGAACTCGATCAGTTGCCGCCTGAGCATGCAAAAACCAACAGTATGTCATTTATTTTGACAGATGATTTAAATGGTATTCGTGATTTTAGCTGTGCCTGTCTGTTTTTTGTCGCTTTAACCGATATTGCAATATTTTTAAATCAAAACTTTGATCTTCCAGAAAAAAATTTCTGGCAATGGGCTGCGGAAGTCATCCAAAATTACCAGCAGCAACATCCAGAGCATGCTTCACGTTACCAATTATTTGATGTTTTTGCCGAAAAATTGCGCATTGAGTCATTAACTAAACGGCGTTTATTTGGCGATCGTAGTATACAAATTAAATTTGTCGATAACCCGTTAGCTCCTTTTAAATTGCAGGTGAAGTGAGATTTATCTATGAATGCACTTCAGCCCGTTTATCAAGTAATGGACCAAGGAATCTTACAGGATTTTATCAATAGCCTTCTGGTTGAAACGATTATTCCTGAACAGTTTATTTTTAATTTTGCGACTGCCCAAACTGCGCTAAATCAACATGGTAAAAATCTTCAAGAAGTATTTAAAAACACGTCTGAACAATTTTCTTTTGTGCTATTACACGAAGAGAGTCGGCAAGGCTTGGTCATGTTTGCGGTACAAAAAGGTATTACTCAAGCCTGGAAGTTTGCTAATGAAACAGAAGTTTTTCTATTGGAACGCACAAATGATCATGTTCAGATCAATGTGATTGGGATAATAGAACTTTTTGAGTTTATTCAAGCGATAGGTCTTTTTAATCATTGTAGTGCTGATAAAGTTCAAGCCTTTTATGAGCAGCTGCAAAAATGTTTAAAGCAATATCATTTATTACAACAGCATCGGGTAAATGCACATGATTTATTGAATCAAAGCTTGGCACATAGATTCCGCATTTTAGAGCAATATGCAGGTTATCGGGACCGCCCATATCATCCTTTAGCCAAATTAAAAGAAGGTCTCAGTCAGCAAGAGTATATGCAATATTGTCCGGAATTTGCTCAAGAATTATCTATTCATTGGGTGGCTGTACATAAGGATAAAATGATGTTTGGTGAAGGGGTAGAAAATATTTTCAAACAACAGCCAAGCGAAATTTTTATTCCTCGTTCTGAGCGATATCAATTAAAACAGGAAATGTTTCAACGTGGGTTAAATGAAACCCACATTGCAATGCCAATTCATCCTTGGCAATTTGAGCATTTATTTCCCAAGTTCTATGCGGATGATATTGCCGACGGCGTTTGTCATCCTTTGAATTTTATCTCTAAAGGAATGTATGCCAGTGCGTCTATGCGTAGCCTCTTATCAAAAAATGTTTTAGAAGAAAGTCTAAAATTACCGATAGGAATTAAAGCTCTTGGTTCATTAAGATTTTTGCCTATTGTGAAAATGATTAATGGTGAAAAAAATCAGAAATTATTACAGCAAGCCAAGGCAAAAGATGCTGTCTTAAAACAAAAATTATGGCTTTGTGAAGAAACACAATGGTGGTCATATTTACCCGAGAAGCAAAATGACCGGACAGCAGACAATGAGTGGTTATTTGTAGAGAAACCTACCCATTTGGCAGCTCAGCGCCGTCATATTCCAGCTGAATTATTGCAAGAACCTTATCAACTTATACCAATGGCAAGTCTTGGACATACCATTACGGGACAGCCTGCCATTTTTGATTATATTTTGCAGCTTCAACACAGGGACATAAATTCCAAGCAGATACTTATCGAGTTTGAGAAACTGTGTACATGTTTCTTTGATGTAAATTTGCGATTATTCCGCTTAGGGCTTATGGGTGAAATTCATGGGCAAAACATATGTCTTGTGCTGAAAAATGGCGAATTTGATGGATTGATGTTCCGTGATCATGATTCATTACGTATTTATTTACCTTGGGTAGAGCAAAACGGATTAAAAGATCCTAATTATTTGAGTCCACATGATTTTAGAAATACGCTTTATCATGAATCGGTAGAGGCTCTGTTATTTTATATTCAAACTTTAGGTATTCAGGTTAATCTAGGGTGTATTGTTGATAATTTAGCGAGTCATTATCAAATTGAAGTTAAGGATCTATGGTCTGTACTTGCTCATGCGTTACAGCAAGTTATTCAAAATCTAAACTTCCAGCCAGAGATTTTGACCCAGCTCCAACATTTACTATTTGAAGTGCCTGAATGGCCATATAAGCAGTTACTTCGACCTTTGCTAGAACAAGATACACGGATTGGTAGTATGCCATCGGGAATTGGGAAAACCCGAAACCCACTTTGGTATGCCTTAAATTGTTAGTGATATCTGACGATGAATACGTCTTTTAAAATACAGGCAGACAAGTGCGCAACTCTGCCTATATTGCAACAGCGTCTGAAATTAAATGTTCAAATACTACCTGAAAGTTCAACAACCTTAGATTGTCTGTTGAATGATGATGTATGTCGACAGGTGTTACAGGATTTTGCAACACGTATTCATGCTAAAAATCTAACTTGTGCGACCTCATTGTTTGTCAAATATTGGTGTACAAGTTGGATCTTACCTTTTTTATATTGCCATGCGGCTGTTTTGCCATTTGTAAAATGGGATAGTTCTGCATTAGTTATAGACTTGCCGGAACAATGGCATTGGGATAGGACTTTACAGTTAAACCAAGCAAGTTTTCATTCTTTTCAGATTATACATTTGCAAGAGTTTAATGACTTGATAGAACAACTTAATCTGTTATTTAAGCAGTTAGCGAAAATAGGTCACGTACCTTATGTATTACTCTGGGAAAATTTATCTGTTCGAGTAGTACAGTTTTATCATTCTTTTACAACGCAAAATCTAAACCCGGATATACAGTCTCGGTTAGAACAGCAAAAAAAATTCTTTAAGTCAAAAGCTGCCGAAAGTTTTTATTTAACTGTAAATCCATTTGTGCGTTTATGGAATGGATGGCATCCAGAATTTAATACTTTTATGAGACAAAAATGTTGTTTCTATTTTCAGCTCGAAGAGGCTGAGCAGACCTTATGCCGTAATTGTCCCTTACGTTTAAAAGAAATCGGAAAATTTAAAGATGAATCAAATTGATACTAAAGCACTTGTTACAGCATATAAAGAAATAGCAACCTCTACTATTGGTCATGTACTTGATCAGGGATATATTCCTCAGGTATTCCCCTTAAGACCTGAAGATAAGGTGGTGGGGATTGTACGTACAGCTCGGATTGAATCGATCAATGCGAGTGGTTTAAGACAAGTCTTGATGAGTTGTCAACCAAATGAAGTTCTCGTTATTGATGCAAGATATGATCTACAACGTGCTTGCTGGGGAGAGCAAAGGAGCGTAGCCGCTATACACTGTGGTCTGGCTGGGGTTGTGGTCTTAGGTGCTATTACAGATCGGCAGGCTTTACTTAAACTCAAACTTCCTATATTTGCTCATACAACCAGTTGTTTAACCACTCGTAATGAAGGGGAAAGTCTCGTTGAAATAGATGCCAAGATTCATATTAATCATACCATTGTACAAACTGGAGATCTGATTGTAGGGGATGCAGATGGAATATTTATAATAAAAATGGATGTGGCACAGCAATATTTAAAAGAATTTCAAATGCTTGAGCAAAATGAACAAAATAAGAAAAATGAATTCTTTTTAAAAAATAAGATAGATGACTATTATTTTTAATAAAAATCATTCTCATTAATGTTCGTATTTAGTATGATGTCGTGCCTCTTGAAAAATCGTTGAGTAACATTTGGGCTAGGGAGAAATGGAAAAAATGAATGTAAACAATAAGATTGGGGTTAAAGCACGTAATCACATACGTTCAAAACAAGTACTTTTTAAGATGACACCTTGTTGTCTTGCCATATCGGCTATTTTTGCACAGCAGGCTTATGCAGAAACCGTAACTCAAACGGCTGAGGTAAGTGAAAATGCAACACAAAAACCAGTAGCCCAATTGCAAAAGATTGTAGTAACTGCGACTCGTACACCAAAAAATATTGCAGAGATTGCAGGTACAGTTCAATCTATTGATCAGAAACAAATTATCCAGCAAGCTACGGCGGGTCGTAAAGTTGCTGATATTCTTGCTCAACTTGTACCATCTCTTGCATCAAGTAGCGGAACAACAAGTAATTATGGCCAGACAATGCGTGGACGAAACGTATTAGTCATGATCGACGGTGTTTCGCAAACAGGTTCTCGCGATGTTTCTCGTCAATTAAATAGTATTAGTCCTGGTATGATTGAACGCATTGAAGTAATTTCGGGTGCGACTAGTATTTATGGGTCAGGTGCTACTGGCGGTATTATTAATATTATTACTAAAAGAGCAGATACATCTAAACCACTTAGCTTTGAAACAAAAGTAGGCATTACATCTTCAGATACATTCCGTAGTGACGGCTTAGCTTATGAAGTCGGACAATCTGCCTCATTTAATAAAGGCAATATGGATGGCTTCTTAGGGGCTAATTTTACAAGTAGAGGGTCTCAATTTGATGGAAATGGCGATAGAATTTCCTTAAGCCCTTGGCAAGGTAGTACGATGGACACTGATACTATCGATGTAAATGGGCGTTTAAATTTCAATTTAAATGATACTCAGACATTGAGCTTTGGTGCCCAGTACTATAAAGATAAGCAGGATACTGACTACGGACCGGATTACTCTTATTTACCGACAACCTCTAAGAGTAATGATGCTACAACGCCAACTTATAAGGCAATTAAAGGTTTAAAGCTTAGTAATCCATTATTTACCGAGCGTTATGCTGTTAATTCACAGTATCAAAATCAAGACTTTTTAGGCCAAATACTAAATGTTGAAGCATATTATAGAAATGAAAAATCACGTTTCTTCCCATATGGCCTATCAAATAAATCCGTGACTTCTGTAAACCAGTCTCAATCAGAAATTGAAGTAGCTGGATTACGTTCAACTATGCAAACCGATCTTAATATCGCCAATCGGGATATGAAAATAACCTATGGCCTTGATTATGATTGGGAAAAAGATAAGCAATTTGTTGATATTTTAGCAACTCAATATCCTTATTTAGTGTATACGCCAACAGGCCAACGTAAAGGTTATGGGCCAAATACTGAAATTCAAAATATTGGAGCATTTGTTCAAAGCGATTATGCAGTTACGGATAAATTGAACTTGCAAGCAGGTATTCGTTACCAATATATTCAAGCGGATACCGATGCTTATATTCCTAGCCGAGAGACAACAATGGTTCCGGCAGGATCAACACATGATGATAAGCCGTTATTTAATTTAGGTGCAGTTTATAAACTTACAGATGCACAGCAGGTATATGCTAATTTCTCTCAGGGCTTTAGTTTCCCTGACGTACAACGTATGTTGCGCGATGTTTCTACTTATACCGTTTCAACAGCAAATCTACAGCCAATTACAGTAAATAGTTATGAACTAGGTTGGCGTTTGAATCAGGATGATGGCCTAAATCTAGGATTGACTGGTTTTTACAATACTTCGGATAAAACTGTCCAATTCAACAATCGTGCAGCAAAGGTTGTAGATACAGATCAAAGAGTATACGGGGCGGAAGCAACTATTAGTTATCCATTTATGGAAAATTATAAGGTCGGTGGCACTTTAGGATATACCCGTGGTCAGTATAAAGACGTGGCGAATAAATGGCATGAATTAAACTCATTTACAGTTGCTCCAGTGAAAGGAACCCTTTTTGCTGAATGGGATAATAATGAAGGGTATGGTGTTCGTGTTCAGATGCAAGCTATTAAAGGAACAAATAAAGCTTATAAAGATGACCGTGAATTAGCCGCATTTGCAACAACTCAAGATGAAGCTTTCCAAAACGCTGTAAAGAATGATGCGAATAGTGCTGCGCAAATCAAAGGTTATACCACTATGGATGTATTAGCACATTTCCCGGCTTGGAAAGGTCGTGTAGATTTTGGTGTTTATAATGTGTGGAACCGTCAGTATCGAACAGTATTTGCTCAGCAAGCAGCCGTCTCTAATGCTAATCCGTTGTTAGCAATCCCTGCAGAAGGCCGTACTTATGGTTTAAGTTATACTTTTAACTATTAATGCAACTAACGAAAGAGATGCCTGTATAGAGCAGGTATTTCTTTCAATCAAATCTGGCATATTTAAATTTTTAAGGCCATTTAAATGAGTCATCTAAAAAAACAAGAAAATTTTAATTTTACCTATAGCAGGATCTTTTTTATCTGTTTAGCCGCTTATTGCTACAGTTCATGGCTCAGCCTTGTTTTGGCTAAATGGTTACCTTTTGCTAAAGCAGAGAATGTTTATTTTTCGGTATTTATCAGTTTTATCTTTTTTATTTTTTATATTGTCTTTACGAGTTCCATTTTATCAAAACTATGGTTTTGGATGATCAATAGCTTAGGCGTAGCGTTACTAGTGAGCTATTGGCTATTAGCTAAATGGGGAGTGGCTTAAATGAATTTTCGTCAAATTCAGGCAATACTACATAGTTGGTTTGGAATTATTGTTCTTTGGGTTATCTTTTTCATTTTTTTTACGGGCTCTATTGCTTATTTTCGAACGGAAATTAATGTTTGGGCACAGCCAGAAGCAATCAGCCATATTCAAACAGTCCCTTCTGCACAACATTCTGCGCAAACTGCGTTTAACTATCTCAACCAACATGCACCAAATGCCAAAAGATGGCGAGTCACAGTAGCCAATGAGCGGATGCCTGTGAACCTACTTCAATGGCAGGATAAAGAGGGGAAACATCAAGAGTTACAAAACCCTAATACCGGAGAGCTATTAGAACCTGTACGGAAGACTTTGGGTGGAGATTTCTTTTTCAAACTACATTACACGCTTTATCCTTTGCCAAGCACGTTCGGTAGTTTAGTTGTAGCAGTTGTTGCCTTAATTCTATTAATTAGTTTAATCACTGGTGTGATTACGCATAAGAAAATTATTAAAGAGTTTTTTACCTTTAGGGCTTTTAAAGGACAGCGTTCTTTATTAGATCTTCATCACATAACAGGAGTTATCACTTTTCCTTTTTATTTGGTGATGGCCTTTACTGGACTGTTGATTTTATTTTATCTAGTTTTACCGTGGGGATTATCGGAACAATATGGTAAAGCTGGTATACCAAAGTTCTATAATGAAATGCAGTTTACCGAGGTGGCAAAACCTCGAGAACCTTCCTTAACAGAAGCGATGCAACCTTTTAATCAATTCATGGCACAAATGCCTAAGCGAACAGAATCTGGAGCTATTTTAGATAAATTTGAAGTTCAAAAGCCTAATACAGCAGATGGCGTGATTACATTTGACTATAACTATAAAAATATTATTACCTTAAATACTCCTCAATATATTTTTGCAACAAATACGGCTGAACGACTCAATCAGCCACGAAATTTAAGTGCAATAGCACAATTAGGTTCATCAAGTTATGGGATTCATTTAGGTTACTTTGCTTCTATCTGGATGCGTTTTATTTTGGCTTGTTTAGGAATAATAGGATGTGTCATGTTGGTTGCAGGCGCATTACTATGGCAAAAAAAGCGCATCAAAGAACAAAAGAAATTTGGATATAGATTAGTACAGCATTTGAATTTTTTTACTTTCTTAGGGCTGCCTTTTGCCTCAGCCTTTTATTTAATGGTTGGTCGGATTATACCTGCTTCATTTGAGCCGAGGGAACTATACGAGGTTTCAGCATTTTATATAGCATGGCTATTAAGCTTATTGATTAGCTTTAGCTGCTCAATAAGGAAGGGAATAATCATCATGCTATATATTACGGCTGCTGTTTTATTGCTTATTCCAGTTATTAGTGTCGTTCTGGTGCCAGAAGCCTCTTTATTAAATAGTTTAAAGTCTGTGCATTGGTCTCTCACTGGTATCGATCTGGCGCTCATACTGCTCGGGCTATTCTATTTAGTAGTACTACGCTTCTACCAAACCAAATTTATTACGTTAGGAGAGGCCAAATGAGCTTTGCATCATTATTTTGGGCTATTGCTGCCATAATGCAAGCATGTATGCTCAGCCAATTTGGTCAGAAAAAGCTTCAATATAGCTGGCTTAAAAGTACATCTAGACGAATTTTATATGGAACAACCATATTATTTTTGCTTAGTTCATTGTTTTTGAATTGCTCCTTTGAAGGAAGCTCAGTAGGAGTCTTATCATGGTTTTTTGCCATAATCACAACCGCTTTCTTTTTGCAAATTATTGTTTTTTATTTTTTTAGAAAATATTTTATTCCTATTTGGTTAATGGCAATCGTCGTTGCAATTATTTTCTCGATTGTTGAGTGGTTACCTTAAATATGAGCAGGGGGAAAGCTGAATTTTTTGTCCATGATTTAAGCAATAAAAAAATAGTAAAAATAAGCTTGCATCTTAAATAAAAATGATTATCATTATCAATTATAGGTTATGTCATAGCAAGGACCGTTATAATGCTTACGCTTTCACAAAAGCTCCCAGATTATTTTGAATATATTGAAAATGATGTTAGCTACTCATTACGTCAGGTTCAGTATCCTCAAGATATACCACTATTACACCGCTGGATGCATGAGCCACACGTTATTCCTCAGTGGCAATTAAATAAAAGCGAAATAGAACTCAAAGTTTATTTTGAAAAAATGCTAGCTGATGATCATCAACGTTTAATGATTGTAGGAATCAATGGTCAAGACGTGGGGTATGCCGAAATTTATGAAGGGAAGCGTGATCGCCTAGCTCGTTATTATAAAGGTGAAGACAATGATTTAGGTTGGCATTTACTATTTGGGGAGAAATCTGCTTTTGGTCAAGGCTTTTTGCGTCCAACGATTCGTTTATTGAATTTCTATATTTTTGAAAATTCCCCAACAAATAGAATTGTAGGAGAGCCAGATCATACAGTGAAGCCTTATGCGGCTGTAGTAGAAGACATGTGCTATGAAGAGCAGGGCTTAATTCCAATGCCGGAAAAAACGGCAATGTTGTATTACTGTTTCCGTGAAAAGTTCTATGACAGATTTTTTGAGTTATACCAGGCATCGCAACAAAAATTACAGCAAAAAGCGAGTTAATTTCTGGTATGGGTAGACCTGCAAGACATAATAAAAACAATGCAGGTTTGTTTAGCAGTAAATGGACCTAAGAAAAATAAACATGATCAGCGCATAAAAAGAAGAAGCAAAAGTAGCAAGCGAGGAAGGCTTGCTACTTTTGTGTTTAAACTCAGTTTCAGAATTATCTATATTGTTCAACCTTTTTGAGTTTTTAACTCTTCTCAGTAACAGATTGCTTATATTTTTGATTAAAAAATAATCACTAATGTTTCATTTATTATCATCCTGCCTTTTTTAGCAATTTTTTGTATACCCTGAATAAAACATGATCAAAAAAGAGGTAAAAACGTGCTTATTTTTCATGGAAAACCTGTTCATGGAGCTATCTTCGATATGGATGGGACAATGTTTGATACTGAACGGTTGCGGTTTCAAACATTGCAACAGGCATCTCAAGAACTCATTGGGCAGGAGTTTTCACACGAATATTTAATACAATGTTTGGGGTTAAGTGCGACTACAGCGGAAAAGCTTGCACAACGTTTATACGGAGTAGATGTTCCATATAAGGAAATTCGAAAACGTGCCGATGAGATGGAACTAGAACATATTCGAAAACACGGCGTACCTATTAAAAAAGGTTTGGTTCAAGTTCTAGAGCGTTTAAGAAAATCTGGTTTAAGAATGGCTGTGGCTACTTCAAGCCGTAGAGCAATTGCCGAAGAATATTTAATTAATGCAAATGTTTATAAATTTTTTGATGTCATTACTTGTGGGGATGAAGTAGAACAAGGGAAGCCACATCCAGAAATCTTTTTAGAAGCGGCTAGTCAACTTCATTTAGACGCTAACCAGTGTCTTATGTTTGAAGATTCGGAAAATGGTTTAACTTCAGCACATACATCGAAAGGTTTAACGATTTTATTAAAAGATATTAAAGAACCAAATGATGAAATGCTGGAAAAAGCGCATTTTTATTATGACCAGATGTACGACTTTTTAACCGACCTTGACCAATTTATTCCCGTTATGGATATGCCAGAGATACAGGAACCCTTTCCGCAAAGTCTGAATCAGCTTACTGTTGGAATACATGGTTTCGGTGCTATTGGCGGTGGTTATATAGCGCAGATCTTGTCGCATTGGGATGGTTATACGAAACCAAAACGTATAATTGCGTCAACACGAAATAGTCTTTTCCGCGAAGCTGTAAATGCGTTTGGAACCTATAGTATTCGCTATGGGCAATTTTCTTATGATGAACGTATTGAGAATATGACCATTGTTGATTCTGACAATGAACAACAAATGTTAGAGATGTATACTCATTCAAGTTTGATTGCATTATGTTTACCCGAACAGGCCATCGAACCTGAATCAAAGATAATTGCAAAAGGGTTATATGCGCGTTTTAATTCGCAACTTGAAACATGTATAGAACCTTTAACCTTTCTAATTATTTTAAATAAGATTGGTGCGAAATATTTGGTTATGAAGCATCTTAAAGAAGCTCTACTAGAGTTAACCAACGATGAAGATGTAACGGAGCATATTTTAAAAGAGCATTACTTTTGCGACACCGTAGTTAATCGCATGGTTTCAAAACTTTCTAATCAGAATTTATATCGTCAACTTCGTATTAAGCATAATTTTCTTGAACAGCATTTAGAAGATGTGGAGCAAGAAGACCAAATCGAAATTGAAGATTGTAATAAACTGAATCAAGATCAACTAAATCAGGCTTCTATCTATGTTGATAACATGCGCCGTAATTTCCAGCCGGGACATATCTTACAAAGCATGGATTTAATCTTGTTCCATAGTGAAACTGATATGCCAATCTATGTAGAGAAAGGCAGTCCTTTACTTGAAAAGTTGCGTCAGGTGGTATTGGTTGACCAAATTACTGACATTCAACTCATTAAAAATCGTTTATGGAATGGTGTACATGCGATGCTTGCTTGGTATGCATCTTTAATGGGTTATGAATCTATTGGTGTTGCCATGGGCGATCATTCAGTTAAAGCATTTGCAGAGAACTTAATTGCAGAAGTGAAGCAAGGACTTGCAATTGTATTACCTAACTATGCAAAAGATCTGGATCGAATGTCACAAAGTTTTCTAGACTCATGTGAATATGCATTTAAAGATCCTTGTCAACGCGTAGCTAGAGATCCACTACGCAAACTCAATCATAATGAACGTGTCATGGCATCAATTGCTGTGAATATTTGTCATGATTTGCCTTATAAAAATTTATTAAAAGGTGCTGCTTTAGGTTATGCCTATGCGATTCAATTTTTAGAAATTGAAGAGACTAAAGCTGTTGAACATCTGCAGCAACAAATTCAGAACCTAGACTTGAGTACAACTCAAAGAAGACAGCTTGAAGCTGAATTGGTTCAACTTATCCAATATTTGTTTTCTGAACAAGGTAAACAACCATTAGGCATTAAGTCGAACAATACCAAAACTACATCAAATCAATATGTTTGAGTTTGCTTATTGAATTAACCTCAACAATTGAAAGGCAAACATGTTTTAATACAAAATTTGAATAATTTTGAATTAAAACTGTGCTGTTAAAACCCTCCACACTCATGGTGCCAACACCTATACGGGATTATCCCGAATGGCACCTTGGGCGTCAAAATTACGCATTGTGGTATCTAGAAATTAATGATCAGAAATTAGTTCATTATCTAGATCAATTGCGTGCGCATTTTTCAGAATTTCTAGTAGAACCTAATCACCGTCAATATCATATCACGCTGTTTATATGTGGATTCTTGACCCATGAAAATAAAGTTCATGGTGATGACTTTTGTTTTAGTGACTTTGTGCAGCAAAGGGAAATTTTAAGAAAAGAAGATATTGCACCATTTCAATTAAAAATTGGATCAGTTGATAGCTTTAGCAGTGCTTTATTTGTAGAAGTCCAAGACACCGAAAATAACTTATCTCTCATACGGCAAAAATTAGGTACAGTTTCTAATGAAATTGCCGCTTTAGATTACTGTCCGCATATTACATTGGGTTTGTATAAGAAAGACTATAGTAGTAATTTGATTTTACAAAAAATTTCTCAATTACCTGTACAATACACACAGGCTGAATTTGATCTTAAAGTAGAGCATTTAACCTTTGGCTATTATCAGGCACAAACTTTACAAGGTCAGCTGTATCCGTATCAGCATTTGTTTTTAGGTGATTCATGTTGCAATTGATTTTAGGTGGTGCCCGTTCTGGCAAAAGCCGACTGGCTGAACAAACGGCCATATCTATGCAATTAGCTGTCACTTATGTGGCTACGGCACAAGCGCTTGATCCAGAAATGCAAAGCCGGATTGTCCATCATCAAAATCAGCGTCCTGCTCACTGGTCTTTGGTTGAAGAACCATTATTTTTAGCAAAAACTCTGCAAGAAATTGATCGACCTAACCAAATTATTCTGGTGGATTGTTTAACACTTTGGCTAACCAATTTGTTACTTTTAGAAGATCAAAATATTCAACAATTTGAGTGTGAGCAGCTGTTAAGAGTTTTACCCACACTCGAGTCAGAAATTATTTTAGTAAGTAATGAAACAGGTTTAGGTGTTGTGCCACTCGGTAAGATTAGCCGCCGTTTTGTCGATGAAGCAGGAAGGCTACATCAGGCTTTGGGGCAAATTGCAGATAAAGTTGTGTTTTGTGTGGCTGGTTTTCCAATGATTTTAAAAGGTGAGAAGTAAAATGAACTGGTGGTTAGAATCTGTAAAGCAACCTAATTTGGACGCAAAACAACAAGCTGAACAACATCAACTCCAGCTCACCAAACCTACTGGTGCCTTAGGTGATTTAGAGCAAATTGCAATCACACTTGCCAGTTTACAGTCAAATGCTCACCCACAAGTTAGCCACCCATGGATCGCAATTTTTGCTGGTGATCATGGCGTAGTTGAAGAAAATATCTCTGCATATCCTCAAGCTGTTACCCGTCAAATGTTGCAAAACTTCACAACTGGCGGTGCGGCAATTAGTGTCATTGCTAAATATCATCAAGCTCATTTGCAAGTGATTGACTGCGGTACAGCAGGCGAAGCATACGAATATGCAGGTGTTGAACGTCATTGTATTCGTGCCGGCACAGCAAATTTTGCCAAACAAGCTGCAATGAATGCTGACGAGTGCCGTGCTGCCTTAGAGTTAGGGAAAAAAAGTGTAGATACTGCTAAAGCGAATGGAGCAGATATTTATATTGCGGGTGAAATGGGGATTGGAAATACCTGTTCTGCCTCTGCTTTAGCATGCCTTTTATTAAATGATACTGCCGAGCAATTGACTGGAGTAGGTACAGGAATTGGTGCTGATCAGTTAAGACATAAAATTGAAGTAATTGAAAAAGCAATTGAACTTCATCATAAACATGTCATTGGTGATGTCTTCAAAACACTTTGTGCTGTAGGTGGTTTGGAAATTGCGGCAATTGTCGGTGCTTATATCCGCTGTGCGCAAGTGGGTTTACCTGTGATTGTAGACGGTTTTATTAGTTCTGTAGCCGCTTTATGTGCTGTGCGGATGAATCCTCAAGTGAGTGACTGGATGCTTTTTGGCCATCAATCGGCTGAATATGGACACCGCCGTATTTTACAAGAACTCAATGCTGACCCAATTTTAAAAATGAATTTGCGTTTAGGTGAAGGTAGTGGTGCTGGCGCTGCTTTGGCATTGGTTAAAATGGCTTGCGCTTTACATAACCAAATGGCTACCTTCACTCAAGCGGCTGTAAGCGGAAATAAAATTGGCTAAATTTAGGATTGATTTGCTTAGACATGGCGAAAGCCAGTATAGCCATACTTTACGTGGCCATTTAGATGATGAGTTAACGGCAAAAGGTTGGCAGCAAATGCAGTCAACCATTGAGCAAGTCACAAACCAGACATGGGATGTCATTGTAAGTTCTTCATTAAAACGTTGTGCTTGTTTTGCTGAGCAACTATCGAAGACAACTCAGCTGCCTTTACTTGTAAATCATGACTTAAAAGAAATGTATTTTGGTGAATGGGAAGGCGTCTCAACTCAGCAAATTTATAAAACTTCACCCGAATTACTGGCAAACTTTTGGCAAAAACCAAGTCAATATTGTCCACCTCGCGCAGAAACATTAAACCAGTTTCAAACAAGAGTTCTTAAAGGTTTTCAGGATTTGCTGGGGTATATGCAAAAGCAAAACTTACAGCATGCTTTAGTTGTTACTCATGGCGGTGTGATTAAGCTATTGGCTTGTTTAGCCAGACAACAGCCTCTAGATGACTTACTTAAAATGCCGGCAGAGCTTGGAAAATTATATTCACTCGAATTTTCTGAAACAGATGGTCAATTAACTTTTAAGTTAAGATAGTAGTTTTATATTTTTATACACTTGTAAGTTATTATTTTTAAAATGTTATTTTAGCCTGTGTAATAGAACTGTCATTGCTAGTATCTAAGCTATTGGCATTTCTTATTAATCACACATCTGGCTTATGAATATTTTATTTAAAACAACTGTGCTTGCAGCATCATTATTGCTCGCGGCTTGTAATAACAATGATGATCAAGAAGCTCAAACTGCACCATCTACAAACCCATCAAAATATTATCAAACGAAAACGCCTTACCAACCTCAACAAGACTTAAAAAGCTATGAACAAGCGCCGACTGGGTTCCAGCCAGTTTTTACAGAGTTAGTGGCACGTCACGGTTCGAGAGGTTTATCAAGTCTGAAATATGATTTAGCACTTTATAATTTATGGAAACAGGCGAAAGCTGAAAATGCTTTAACGCCACTAGGTGAGCAATTAGGTGCTGATTTAGAAGCAATGATGAAAGCGAATATTTTGTTAGGTTATGGTGTTGAAGGGATCCGTCAGTACGGTTATGGAAATGAGACCATGACTGGTATTTTAGAACACCGCGGCATTGCCGATCGCTTATTACAGCGCTTACCAACTCTTTTAAACCCGCAAGCATCTATATTGGTACAAAGTTCTGGGGTGGATCGTGCGGTAGATAGTGCTAAATTTTTCACTGCTGAACTCATTAAACAACAACCGCAACTGAAAGATAAAATTGTTCCATTGTCTTATACCAATTTATCGAGTGAAAGCGTGCCAAGTGTTGAAGATGGTGGCGTTGATCGTTTTAAACTTTATTTTCATAGTTTGAATGCAGACGAAGACTTAGCTCAACCACTGAGTGATAGCCAACAAAAAATTTATGATGCAAGCCAGGCTTATCAAGATTTTGAAGAAAATAATAAAGATTTAGCTCAAAAGTTAGATGAGTTAACAAAAAATACTCAGGCTGAAAAAACTGCCCAACTGGTACTCAGCCCAATTTTTAAAGCTGACTTCATTAAAAAGCTCGGTACCACTGGTTATAGCTTTAGCAATACCGGATCATTTACAGTAACTTCGCCGAAAGGTGAGCAAATTACAGAAAAAGGTAAGGGGAAAAATACAATTGCCAGCGCAGTTGATGCAGCGGCTTATATTTATGAACTCTATTCAATTTCTGGTGGTATGAAAGATGAGTTAAAAGGTATTGATTTTGATAAATATATGCCTTTGGAAGCCGCAAAATTTTATGCTGAATTTAATGACGCCAATGATTTTTACGAAAAAGGCCCAAGCTTTACAGAATCAAATAAAGTCACCAGTGAAATCGCTCAAGGACTTAAACAGGATCTGTTCCAACAAGTTGATGCTGTTGTGAATAAAGCTCAACCTTACAAAGCAGTTTTACGGTTTGCCCATGCTGAAATTATTATTCCTCTGGCAACTAACTTAGATTTGCATAATATGATGCAGCCGTTACCACTACGCCAGACTTATAATTACTCGACAAGTGCATGGCGTGGTGAAGTAGTTTCACCTATGGCGGCAAATGTACAGTGGGATATTTACCAAAATAGCCAAGGCAATACTTTGGTAAAAATGCTTTATAACGAAAAAGAAACTTTGTTCAAATCTGCATGTAACTATGCACGTTATACACCAACCAGTTTTTACTACGACTACATCAAATTGAAACAGTGCTATCAAATGCAATAGATTTTCAGTTTTTGAAGTCTTTAATGGGAATAGGGATTGCTATTCCCATTTTTATTTCTTCATAATTCAATTTGTTTTTAAATATAGACCAGTTAGAGACTTGGATATGACACCTTTTTGGATAGCATTGCAATTTTTAACTGTTCTGCCTATTGAGCTAAAAACAATACCAACGGCGCAACAAAATGGTCGAGCTATTCTGTTTTATCCTCTAGTTGGTCTGATTATTGGGGGCATACTTTTTCTTGTTACCTGTATTTTTGTTAAATTACCCGCTCTTTTACTTGCGGCAATCGTACTCGCTTTATGGATCTGGCTAACGGGTGGATTGCATTTAGATGGGCTAGCAGATACTGCCGATGCGTGGGTAGGTGGTTTTGGAGATAAAATACGTACTTTACAAATCATGAAGGATCCAAGTTGTGGTCCAATTGGAGTCCTCAGCTTAGTTATCATATGTTTGCTCAAATTTGCACTAGTTTATGTGTTGATTGAACAGCATCAATCTTTATTTTTAATATGTATTCCTATCCTTGGGCGTGTGGTGCCATCTATTTTGTTTTTAACTACACCATATGTCCGCGAAAAAGGCTTAGGCCGTTCTTTGACAGACCATTTACCCAAAACTGCTTCATGGATAATAACTGGGTTCGTTCTGCTATTACCTTTGTATTGGGGGTGGCAAGGGCTTATTGCCATCATTGGTTTTTTAATCAGTCTTGTTTATTTAAGACATGTGTTTATAAAAAGGATTGGCGGTATTACAGGGGATACCGTCGGTGCAGCGATTGAAATAGGTGAAACTGTACTGATTTTTACTTTTGTCGTAAGTTATTTTTATTTAGTTTGATGTTAAATTCCACCACAATAAAATAAAAAAGCCCTCAAAAAATGAGGGCTTAATTTTCAATCTTAAAAAGATGAATTAGCGGTTTGGTAAAACTTCTTTTAAAGCTTCATGCATTTCAAGCAAGGTCTTTTCAGTAGTTTCCCAGTCAATACAACCATCAGTTACTGATTTACCATATTCAAGGTCACAAAGATTGTCAGGAATATCTTGGCGACCACCTTTTAGATGACTTTCGACCATAATACCTACAATTGACTTATTGCCGTCTAAAATCTGTTCAGTAATGTTTTTAAGAACAAGCGGCTGTAAGTAAGGGTCTTTATTCGAGTTAGCGTGGCTTGCATCAATCATAATTTTGTTGCTCACTTTTGCTTTCGCTAAAGCGTTTTCTGCTTCTGCAACAGAGCCAGCATCGTAGTTTGGTTTACCGTTACCACCACGCAATACCACATGTGCGTAAGGGTTACCTTTTGTATTAATGATTGAAACCTGACCGTCTTCATTTAAGCCTAAGAAACTGTGGCCATATTTAACAGACTGCATGGCATTGGTTGCGACAGTTAAACCGCCGTCTGTACCATTTTTAAAACCTACTGGTGATGATAGACCAGAAGACATTTCGCGGTGAGTTTGGCTTTCGGTTGTACGTGCACCAATTGCAGACCAAGAAATTAAGTCTTGATAGTACTGTGGAGAGTTAGGGTCAAGTGCTTCTGTTGCACAAGGTAAGCCTTTTTCATTTAACTCAAGCAAAAGTTTACGACCAATACGTAAACCTTTTTCGATGTTAAATGAGTCATTCATATCCGGATCATTAATTAAGCCTTTCCAGCCAATTGTGGTACGTGGTTTTTCAAAATAAACACGCATAACCAGATATAAAGTATCTTTAACCTTTTCGCTTAGCGCTTTTAGGCGATCAGCATATTCGTGAGCAGCTTTTGGATCATGAATAGAGCAAGGACCAATAACGACAAATAAACGTTTATCTGAACCATCTAAAATATTACGAATAGTTTCGCGGCCTTTTAGAACAGTTTGTGAAGCAACATCAGATAACGGAAGTTCTGATTTAAGCTCAGCTGGTGTTACAAGAGTTTGGATGCTTTTAATGTTAACGTCGTCGATATCTGGCTTGGAAACGGAATTTGAATGTGTAGTCATTGCTGTCACTGGTTAGATCATACTAAAGGTTGTTTTGTGTACTGAATATACCATGAAATAATTATGAAAATACTACATCTCATGGCAATTCAGTTTGGAAAAATCCCATTGATTTTACTATCTTTCGGTCGAGTTGCCTGTTTTTTCAGCAACTACTGCTTGTTGTTGTACCACAGCTGCTTTTGGTTTGGCTTTGACTGGGTGGACCATAAAGTTAACACCAAGAGCAAATAGTGTAATACCCAAAATTTTACGAATTAAACGTTCCGGCATACGTGAGCTAATTAATGTTCCAATAATAATTGCCGGAATTGAACCTACTAATAACCACATAAGCAGCACAAAGTCGACATTACCGGCACTCATATGCCCAAGACCTGCGACTAGGGTTAAGAGTACAGCGTGTACGACATCGGAACCAATAATACGAATCATTGGTAAGTTAGGGAACATGATTACAAGTGCCATAATTCCAAAGGCACCAGCGCCGACTGATGATAGTGTTACGAATACACCCAAAATAATACCCATAATCACAATATAGGTGCGTTTATTTTGAACAGCTAATTGTTCATTTTCAGTTTGAGTATTCTCTTTATTTCGGAATTTATTAAAGAACTTTTCAATCCGAGTACGGAAAATGATAGAAACACCAGTTAAGGTCAACATAAAGCCTAATACCATGGTTAATACAGCTTTATAATGAGTTGACTGACTTAAATAATGCTCAAGTACCCACGCAGTACCAAAAGATGCCGGAATACTACCGACCGCTAGCCATAAAACAATCGGCCAGACGATATTAAGTTTTTTTGCGTGAACCATCGATCCACAGAACTTAGAGATCGCGGCGTAAAGTAAATCAGTACCAATTGCGATATGCGGTTCAATCCTAAAAAGACCAATTAAAATTGGCGTCATTAATGACCCACCACCAACTCCTGTAATACCTACACAGAAGCCAACTAACATACCTGCCAAGATAAATTCAAAAGCACCAGACATCTTTATCGCCACTTATCACGAAACGCAGATATCTTATTCCTTTTAGAGATAAACAGTTGTCATGAATAATGATTTACTTATGCAAAAAAAAGCTAAGCAATTAAAATCATGCTTAGCTTGAGGAAATTTTATTCAAATTGATGACTTAGATGAAGTTTTTGCTGGCTTGAGTGGGTTAAGCCAAAGTATCAGTAAAAAGGTTAGGGGTGTTGCAAAGATCCACCAACTGACAAAACCAATTGAAAAACCATATTTCTTGATGAGAATAAACCCGCTCAACGCAAATAATAAAAAGGCCAATATCCTCAACAATGAATAATATTTTTGAGCAAATAATTTAAAATGGCCTGCCGACTTCGGTGATCTATATTTTTCGCTCGACATAAATAATAAATACATACCCAGCAAAGTTAGGGTAAAAACAATTATCATCATGAATTCACCTCAATATTTAACTTACTCAGCTTTTTTTGAATTTTATCTGAAGCTTTATGTTGAATAGGCTTAATTTTAAGAAATATAAAAAAGGCTAGAGCTGCAAATAACCAGAAAAATATATCTATACGTGCAAAATCCCAATAACCACTAAAGCTTTGAATATAATTGTTTTTTAGTAAATAACTTATATTCAAGACAGGGAGTGCAATACTAAGCAGAATAAAAATACCTAGCTGAGTTTGCCATAAATATTGTTTTTTAGTGATGAGCGCAATAATAAAGTTCATGAGCCACACGAAGAAGAAACTATAAATTTCATAATTAACAGTGGTGGCCGTGACAGTAAACAATCGATTCGCATACAAATAAGCAAGAGTTGCACAAGGCAAACCTACAAAGGTAGCAATATTTAAACGGTCAACTAAATAGTACCCGAAATGAAACTGACTATTTTTACTTTGAAGTTGGCGTTTAAGACTCCAAAGCAACAAGCCAGAGGCAATCATTACACAGCCTAAAATGCCAGAGAAAAACAATCCTAAGCGAAGTAGAGGCTGAGCAAAAGTTGCCATATGTAGGCCATATACTCCCGCATAAAGTGTGGCAATAGGACTATGATTACGTGTATCACCCAAGACTTTAGCGGTTGTAGCATCTAATGTGATTTGTGCTTGATTACGGGTAATAGAATGGTCTTCTTGCTGAATAAACGTAATTTGAGCCTGATTCGTATTTGGATTTTTAACACTCATAGTTGCTAAAGTTTGATTTCCCCAACGCTGTTTAAGTTGGGCTAATAGCTTTTCAACTGGTAAATTCTGTGCAGGATGCGGTGTTGTACTCTCTGTGACCGTTTTTGTACGTATATCATTGAAATATTGATAGGGATTCTCTGGATAGAGTTTTTGCATTCCCCAAGGCAAATATAGATAGAAGAAAATAGCCAAGCCAGTAAAAGTAACTGTTAAAAAGAAGGGCAGTGCAATAACAGATGAAACATTATGAAAATCTAACCATGAGCGCTGTGATTTAAAGGTACGCAAGGTAAAAAAATCGGTGAAGATTTTTTTATGAGTAATGATGCCTGAGATTAAGGCAATCAACATAATAAAAGCTGCTAAAGATACGACCAACCGCCCCATTAATATCGGGACACCAAAAAGTTGATAATGGAAACGGTAGAAAAAGTCACCGCCTTCAGTCGCAGAAAGTTTTAATTCTTGACCAGTGTTTGCATCGAGGGTTGCATTCCCATAACTACCATCTGGTTTTTCCCAATACATCGTATTTACCGGACTTTCAGGTGTAGCAACAGTTAAATACCAAGATTTAGCATCTGAAGCATGTTTTTGTAAGTATTGATATGCCGTTTTAATTGCCACATCTTGTTTTACTTCAAATTGTGCAAGGGAGGGTTGCATCCACAAATTAATTTCATGGCGGTAATAAGACAAACTTCCCATTAAAAAAATAGCAAATACGAGCCATCCAAAAATTAAACCAGTCCACGAGTGGAGCCATGCCATAGATTGACGTATACCTTTATGCATAACCTACCGTCCGTGTCACAATAAAGAAAAGGGCAAATAGTGCGATTGATAAAATGGTCAGTCGCAATAATGATTGGATGCAGAAACCAACAATCACGAAAAATACATAAAACAAAATAGAAATAAAGGCCGCCAAATAGATAGCTTCTGGCTTGTCTAAGTTCAAATGGAAAATTTCAGTTAGTCCAAGACTTAAGTACACCATACAGGCATAACCCATACCGAAAACAACTAAGAATCGATAGAAAACTTTTATGCGATATAACATGGGAAGATTTAAAGTTTTGGACATATTTACTGACACATAAAAATAAAAAGAAAGCCAACCCCCAAATTGGGATTGGCTACGCTATTAATATTTAAACTTTACAGCAACTGTATAGTTGGCTGGGGCACCATAAAAAGCCTGCCCATCTGGGAAACTATTTAAATATTTCTTGTCAAAAATATTATTACCATTTGCTTGAAGCGTAATATGATCATTGACTTCATAGCTTGCCATTAAATTGACTAAAGCATATGCATCTTGTTTGATCGTACCGTTTACATTTGAGTCATATAACTTTATCCCATCTTGCCACTGTAAACCTGCACCAACTTTAAGCTTAGGTAAAACTGGCGGAGTATAGGTAGTTAGCAAGTTAAGTGTCTGGTTTGGATTGTATGTTCTTGCTTCGCCACCATTTTTAGTGTCTTTAATACTAAATTGAGCATAGCCGAAAGAAAGATTTACGTTATCAGTAATTTGACCTGATAGACCGACTTCTACACCTTGCGATTCTAGATCACTCGTTGGTACTTTTCGGTTAAGTGGGTTTCCATCCGAGTTACGTAAAGGGTAATTATTTTGTTCAGTTTTAAATACTGAAAGTGTGCCTGTTAAACGGTCATCTAGCCATGAGCTTTTTACACCCATTTCATAGCTTTTACCTTCAATAGGTTTTAAAGCTTGATTGGTATCTTTATCAATACCAGTTTGTGGACGGAAAATAGAGGTATAACTCATGTAACCCGTATATTCAGGTGTAAAATTATAGGTTAATCCGACATATGGAGAAACTTTACTTTCACTATATGACATTGGTGAGCTATAACTTTCGCCTTTACTCTCAGCTTGAACATAGTTTGCACCAAGTAAAAGTTTTAAATCTTCATTAAGATGTAAACGTGTCGCGGCATAAATTGAGTTAATATTTTGTTTATAGTTAGCCGCTTCTGTGAAATCTGACCAAGTTATAGATTGCGGTGTCCAACTTGCCCAATCGGTAGTAGTTGACTTTATAACATTACTATCGTTAATCGTTCCTGTAGATTGTTTATCTTGTTGGTGATTACGTACATAGCTGTAGCCTAGAGTTGCTTCATGTTCTCGGTTAAATAGCTTATAGGTTCCTTCGAGATTAAAATCTACAGCATGTTTTTCTTGATGTTCTTGCCCACCCCAAGGAGTTAGAGAAACACCGGACCCGTCAGCTTTTGGATAACCATAGTAATAGAGAAGACGGCTATTATGCTTCGTATCAAGATAGTTGTAAGTCAGCTTAGCATTCCATTGGTCATTAAGTTTTTGCTTTAATTCAACAAAAGCATTTTGTGTCTCATTATCCCAATGTGCCCAATCAGGGTTTGGATTATATGAGCGGTCATAGGAAATTTGTTTACCGTTAGCATCTAATAAAGGTAGTGCACCCCAGTTGTTTGCATTAGGTTTATTTTGTTCTTGGCTATAACCTGCGGTAAGTAAAGTGCTATCTGTTAAATCGGCTTCAACAATACCAGCAAAGCCGTTTTTTTCCGCAGAATATCGGTCTAGGTAAAAATCACCAGTTTGTTCATAGCCCATAATACGGCCACGTACTTTTCCACTTGGTAGAATTGAGCCAGATACGTCAGCTTCATAGCGCTGCGTATCCCATGAACCGTAACTTACACCACCGCTTGCTTGAAATTCTTGTGTTGGACGTTTTCGAATATTATTGATGGTTGCACTCGGATCGCCAAAGGCATTAGTTAACGAGTCAGCTCCTTTAACTACTTCTACACGATCATAAAAGTAAGTATCAGGATTCGTATTATTATAGTTATAACCTGAAAGAGGAAAGCCTACGCCATCCGTCAAGATATTTGAAATCTCAAAACCACGAGCCATATAAGTGGTTCGCTCAGTTTCTTGATTAGAGACTGTTACACCAGGGGTATTTCTTAAAACATCACGAGTACTGGTAAGGCCAAAATCTTCAATTTGCTGACGAGTAACGACATTAATGGTTTGGGGTGTTTCCTTAGCCTCAATATTAAGCTTGGTTGCACTACTCGAGTTTTTAACATTATATGCCTTGGTCTGTTCAGAAGACTGCTCTGCATTTGATGCTTTGACTTGAATCGTTTGCAAAGCTTGTACCTGTGCATCTTGGGCATAGGTGAGGTTGGCATAACAAATCGCGCAGGCGATTACAGACAACTTAAATGGTCGAGGTGGGATATTCATAAGATTAAAGATAATGTAAATAATTCTCATTTATTTTATTGTTTATAAATGTAAGCTACAATTCAAATAACATTGTTAATTTAGATTAAAAGATAGTGCATGAATGTAATTTTAGATAGTGATGTGCTAGGGCTAGGTTTAGCTGGGATTGATTAGGTAAGTTCAAGATTAATAAGTCTCTATGCTAGAATGCGTTATTTCAAATTCTTGGGTAAATCGCCTTGGCAAACCGAAAACTTAAAATAGGCATTGTAGTTGGAGAAGTTTCTGGAGATACACTCGGCGTAAAACTCATGCGTAGTTTTCGTGAGCAGGGAATCGATGCCGAATTTGAGGGAATCGGTGGCCCTCAAATGATTGCGGAAGGTTTTAACAGTTATTACCCAATGGAAACTCTGTCTGTGATGGGCATTGTTGAGGTATTAAAAGACTTAAAAAAACTATTCGCCGTACGTGATGGCTTAATTAATCAATGGACTCAGCATCCAGTTGATATTTTTATTGGTATTGATGCACCAGACTTTAACCTCAGACTTTCGAAAAGTATCAAAGAAAAGAATCTTCCAATAAAAACAGTTCAATATGTGAGTCCATCAGTTTGGGCATGGCGCCAAGGGCGAGTACATGGCATCAAACAAAGTATAGATTTAGTACTTTGCTTATTTCCTTTTGAAAAAGTTTTTTATGAACAATATGAAGTTCCAGCGGCATTTGTAGGCCATCCATTAGCTAAACAATTACCGCTTGAGAACCCTATTCAAATTGCTAAACAAGAATTGGGTATTGATGAAAATCAAAAACATATTGCTTTGTTGCCCGGTAGCCGCAAAGGTGAAGTAGAAAGGCTTCTTCCTATGCTATTGGGGGCAGCCAATATTTTGCATACAAAATATCCAGATATTCAATTTTTAATACCGGCAATTAATGATGCGCGCAAACAGCAGATTGAGCAGGGGGTTGAACAATTAGCACCGCAGTTAAAAGCAAAAATTCATATTTTAGAAAATACGGATAGCGAATCGAAAATTGGTCGTATGGTCATGAACGCGAGTGACATTATTGCTTTAGCGTCTGGAACGGCGACATTAGAAGCCATGCTCATGCATAGACCAATGGTTACTTTCTATAAACTGCATTGGCTAACTTATTTAATTGCTAAATTCTTGGTGAAAATACCTTATTACTCTTTGCCAAATATCATCGCGGGTAAAAAAGTAATTGAAGAGCTGATTCAGGCAGATGCAACACCTGAAAATTTAGCGGCTGAAATAGAAAAACTAATGAATGTTGAAACCGCTCAAATTCAAGTAATGCAACATTTAACTATGCATAAACAGCTTATTTCTGGAAATACAGAAGATCCGGTTCAAGCCATTTTGCAATGTTTGAATAGCTAATTTTTAAGATTTGATTGGCTAATTGCTTTTAATCCAGCTAATGAAAATTTTTTAAAGTGTTCAACTAAATCATGTAAGGGCATCTGAGCAATATTTTTAAGTGGCTCAGGTGCTTGAGCATTAGGCCCGGCAATAATAAGCATCATACAAGGGGTCATCACGCTTAAAATACAAGGTAAAACGGCCGGATCATTTTCATCTAAGTTCGCCACTTGGCTAATCAACTTTCGAATAAGAAAAAATTTTCTCATTCCAGTTAATTCAATAAAACTTAATAAATGCTCAGACGGTGAAAACAATTCGCGAATAAAAACTTTGCCATGCCAAACATCTTTTTCCGTCAACTTATGTAATAAAGTTTCAAGTAATAAACTCAATTTTTCTTCGGGAGAGTAAGTACTTTCAACAAGTTCTAGTAAGTATTGTTCATCTAGATAATGGGCATGAGCTTCCATTAACACTGCTTGATATAGTCCATCTCGACCATCAAAGTGATAATTAATTGCTGCTAAATCGACATTTGCTACTTTGGCAATTGTTTTGTTTGCTGTTTTTGCAAAACCATATTGGGCGATTAAGGGTCCTGCTGCCTCAATAATTTTAGTCTTTGTTAAGTCACCATCACTTCGTCTAGATCTGGACATGTTTAAACCTAATTTTATTTCATCATAAAAGTATATCTTTTATTCAAAGATTAAGGTAATTTAAATTTAAATTGAATTTAAACTATGTAAATTTGAATTTAATAAGAAGGCTAAAAAGATGAATAAAAAAGTGATTGCCGGCATTTTAGTGGTTATGGCTGTAGTTGCCATCGGCTTTTGGGTATGGGGATATAATGATAAAAAACAATTAGATAATAATGTATTAACTTTATATGGAAATGTGGATATCCGCCAAGTTTCACTTGCATTTGAACAGTCTGGCCGTATTCAGAAACTTTTAGTTCAAGAGGGCGATAAAGTTCAAGCAGGTCAAGTACTGGCGACTCTTAATACTAATGCATTACAAATTCAGGCAAAGCAAGCTCAAGCACAACTTAAAGCTCAACAAGAGGCAATTATTAAACAAGAGATTGGAGCTCGCCCTGAAGAAATCACCCAAGCAAAAGCTCAACTTGCGTCTGCCCAAGCTGAGCTTGATAAAACCAATAAAAACTTGCAACGCTTACAAATTTTGGTAAGTAGTACCGATGGTCGAGCAATTAGCCAACAAGAACTCGACTATGCCAAAAGTAATCAACATAGTGCTGAGGCAGCGGTCCGTGAAAGACAAGCCAATTTAGAATTATTAATTAAAGGTGCACGAAAAGAAGATCGTGAAGCAACCAGAGCACAATATGAAGTGACTAAGGCTAATTTAGATTTAATTAAGTATAACCTTACTCAAGCAGAACTAAAGTCTCCTGTAAATGCAGTGGTACGAGCTCGGTTGCAAGAAGTTGGCGACATGACAACTGCTCAAAAGGCCGTTTATACATTAGCCTTGACCAATCCAAAATGGATTCGTGTGTATGTAAATGAACAAGATTTAAGTTCAATTAAAATGGGAGGCACGGCTCAAGTTATTCGTGATGCTTATCCCAATCAGCCTATTAATGGAAAAATTGGCTATATATCTTCAGTGGCTGAGTTCACACCTAAAACAGTACAGACAGAAGAGATTAGAACAACACTTGTTTACGAAGTTCGGGTGTATGTAAATGGTCCGAATGATCAATTAAAAATGGGTCAACCTGTGACAGTAAAAGTCCCACTTGCTTTAAGTGAGAAAGCCCATGATTGATAGTAAAGCAGTGGTTCAAGCCCTTAATTTATTCATGACTTTTAAAGCCGAAAATAAAAATTCAGTAGATATTAGTGCAATTGTTGATTTGAATATGCAAATTAAAAAAGGAGAACTTACCGCTTTAGTCGGTCCAGATGGTGCGGGTAAAACAACTTTATTAAGGTTAATTGCAGGATTATATAAAGCGAGTTCAGGTTCTCTTCATGTGCTTGGGTTTGATATTGAAAAACATCCTCAAGTTGTACAAGACCGTATTAGTTATATGCCACAACGTTTTGGACTCTATGAAGACTTAAGTGTACAAGAGAATCTAAATTTATATGCCGACTTACACGGCGTTCCAAAAAATGTACGTAACCAAAGATTTAAACGTTTATTGGAAATAACGGATCTTACTCAGTTTACTCAACGTCTAGCAGGGCAACTTTCTGGTGGAATGAAGCAAAAGCTAGGATTGGCATGTACTCTAGTTCGTTCCCCAGAGTTACTCTTGCTTGATGAGCCTAGTGTTGGAGTAGACCCTTTATCACGACGGGATTTATGGATCATTATTGAACAACTTGTTCAGGAAGAAAATTTAAGTGTAATTATAAGTACCGCTTATATGGATGAAGCAGAAAAGTGCGCTTACGTGTATATCATGCACGAAGGCAAAATTTTAAGACAAGGTTCACCTGAGCAATTAAAAGCGTTAGTACATGAGCAAACATGGCAAATAAAGCCTTCAGAGCAGATTAAGACTCGGATTGTACAAGCCCAGTTGCTTGGAAATTCTGGAGAGATTATTGATGCAGTGCCAAGAGGAGAGCAAGTAAACTTTATTAGTCGCCAAAAAGAACTATCAACAAATATTTTACCTCTGGGACTAGTGGCAAATAGGCGACCACCTGAACTCGAAGATGCTTTTATGATGTTGTTACAGCAAAATCAAAAACAACAAATCTCTATTTCTCAGCAGGCTTTTCGATCAGAACAAAATAATAATTCGCAATCAGACCAAGCGGTCATTGTAGTTAAAGATTTGGTCAGAACTTTTGGAAATTTTACTGCTGTTGCCAATACGTCATTTACTGTACAGCGTGGAGAGATCTTTGGGTTACTGGGGCCAAATGGAGCTGGTAAAACCACGACATTTCGCATGTTATGTGGATTACTACCGGCAAGTAGCGGTTACCTAGAAGTTGCAGGTAAAAATTTACGGACGGCCCGTGCTGAAGCAAGAGCTAAAGTAGGCTACGTCTCTCAAAAATTTGCACTGTATAGCAATTTAACTGTGTTGGAAAACTTAAAGTTTTTTGGTGGAGCCTATGGTTTATCGGGCAAAAAACTAGATCAACAAATTGATAAAGCTTTACAGCAATATGATTTAAAGCCGCAAATTAAAAGCGGTGATTTACCTGGTGGTTATAAACAGCGCTTATCTATGGCGGCTGCATTATTACATGAACCAGAAATTTTATTTTTAGACGAACCTACGAGTGGAATAGACCCGCTTGCACGGCGTTCATTTTGGTACAGCATTGGTAAACTCGCAAATCAAGGCATTACCATCATTATTACCACCCATTTTATGGAGGAAGCAGAATATTGTGACCGCATTGCCATACAAGATGCAGGAAAGTTACTAGCCCTAGGTTCTCCTCAACAGGTTCGCGAATTGGCAAGTAAAGATAAACATATTGTTGATATGAATGAGGCTTTTATTGCAATTGTGGAACAAGCACGTGCATTAAGGCATGCGGGTTAGGAGACCTACAATGAGCTTTGCATTTTGGAGTCGCTTGAAAGCCTTAGTTCGGAAAGAAACTAAACAGCTTCTTCGTGACAAAAGCAGTCTCGGAATTGGCCTAGTTTTGCCTGTTATCTTAATTTTACTGTTTGGTTATGGACTTTCTTTTGACTTGAACCAAGCACGAGTTGGTGTTGTAGTTGATCAGTCCTCACTGCAGGTCAATCAGGTCTTAGCTGGCTTAAATGGATCGCGATATTTAACCAGTCTAAAATTTCATAATTTGCCTGAAGCAGAACAGGCCATTCGAAATGGCAAAATTGATGCGATTTTGCATTTGCCTTCCGATTTTGCAAGTCAGGCCCAACTAGGTAACGCAAAGGTTCAATTGCTATTAAATGGTAGATCGACCACCATAGCAACTGCTTTAGAGGGGTATGTCGCGGGTGCTTTGGCTACCGCGCCATCAATACAAATTGATCGTAGCCCAATATTAGCATCTGCAAGCGCCGTTAAAATTGAACAAAGAATATGGTTTAACGAATCTGGTAACAGTACTTGGTTTTTAGTACCGGGTTTAATGGTACTCATTTTAACTTTAATTGGCGCATTTTTAACGGGTCTGCTTATTGCCCGTGAAAGGGAACGGGGAACATTAGAAGCCTTATTTGTCACACCAGTACGGCCATTTGAAATTGTGTTGGCAAAACTCATTCCGTACGTTGTTGTCGGCATGATTGATATCGTTATTTGTATTGTTGCTGCACATTTTATTTTTGAAGTACCTATGCGCGGTTCATTATTCTCAATTTTATCTGCTTCATTTCTATATTTAATCGTTTCATTATTACTTGGTTTAACTATATCTGGCTTTGCCCAAAGTCAGTTTCAGGCGAGTCAAATTGCTTTGTTGGCAAGTTTTATGCCAGCGCTGATGCTTTCCGGATTTGTTTTTGATACACGCAACTTGCCTTTGGTTGTGCAAATTATTAGCCAGTTACTTCCAGCGACGCATTTTATGGTTTTAATTAAAACTTTATTTATGGGAGGGGATGATTGGAAGCTATGGTTTAAAGAGTGCGGTATTTTATTGGGATATATCGTTGTTTTGATATGTGCTGTGAACTTTTCACTGAAAAAACGGTTGAGATAAAGTTATGTGGCAGCAATTAATCACGTGGCTGAAACACTTAAGTTTTTTAGTCAAAAAAGAATTCTTAACCATTTTTAGTGATCCTGCAAATAGGGCTATTCTATTTGTACCCGCCCTGATGCAAGCACTTTTATTTGGCTATGCGGCTACTTATGACGTTAACCATGTAGATTATGCAATTTTAGATCAGAGCAACGGGCAGGTTTCACATGAGCTGATCTCGAAGCTCGATGGCTCTGGTATTTTTAAGCGTGTTGCAACACTGGAATATACCGAACAAATCAAACATGTCATTGATAACCGTCAGGCATTGCTCGTAATTACGATCCCCAATGATTTCGAGAGTAAATTAAACAATAACCAAAGCGTTCCTATACAGGTCATTGTTGATGGTAGAAATTCATCTACAGCTATGGTCGCAGGGTCATATCTAAATAAAATTATTGGTCAATTCAATCAGCAAAAATTTAACTCAGCTTTACCGATTAGCCTTGAAACAAGAACATGGTACAACCCAAATCAGGAGTCTCGTTGGAGCTTAATGCCTGCATTAATTGCAGCATTAAGTATGATGCAGACATTACTTTTATCTGCTTTATCAGTTGCGCGTGAACGTGAGCAGGGTACGTTTGATCAATTATTAGTGACACCTTATACGCCATTACAAATTATGATTGGTAAGGCTTTGCCGCCGATTTTTGTAGGTTTGATGCAATCGACCATTATTTTATTGATTATTTTGTTCTGGTTTAAAATTCCAATGAATGGCTCTATTGGACTGCTTTATTTTGGATTATTCAGCTTTAACGTGGCTGTAGTTGGTGTGGGCTTATCAATTTCAGCTTTATCTTTAAATATGCAACAAGCTATGCTTTTTACATTTTTATTGATTATGCCTTTGATGTTACTTTCAGGCTTACTGACACCTGTAGAAAACATGCCAAAAGCATTACAACTAGCAACTTATGCAAATCCATTAAGATTTGGAATTAACTTAGTACAGCGGGTTTATTTGGAAGGTGCAAGCTTTGCACAAGTCAAATTGAACTTTTTACCAATGATTGTGCTGGGAATAGTAACTTTACCTTTAGCAGCTTGGTTGTTTAGAAATAGATTATCTTAGTTATATTAATTAAAAAGCCCCATTTTTATAGGGCTTTTTTTAAAGCGACTTATGCACGTACAATCAGCTCGTAACCTGTATATTTACGGATATTAATAACACCAATATCAAAAATTAAATATTGGCCTTTAATACCTTGCAATACACCACGAATTTTTGGTGTTTTATCTAAGTTTAAAGACTTAATTTTTTCAGGATATTGTTCAACTGGATAAACAAACTCACGTGGCAATTCATTTTCTAGTAATTCAACCGTTTCGTTAAATTCAAGGTTTTGACTAAATTCTTCACGAATAGTTTGAATTTTAGGTGCGAACTCTTCAATTAACTGATCACGTTGTTCAATCAAATTTAGAGGTTCAGCTTCGCCTTTGAGAAGTTTACGCCAATCTGTCTTATCCGCAATTAAGGAACCAAACATGGTTTCAAGCTGGCCGGATAAACGACGTGAACCAACTTTTAAAATAGGTAAGGCTTGAGTTGCCCCTTGATCTAACCAACGACCAGGCATATGGCTAACGCGAGTAATACCTACTTTTAAAGCACTTGAATTTGCTAAGTAGACAATATGAGGTTGAAAACATACGCTGTGGGCAAAGTCATCTTCACGACATGTACCCAAATGGTAGTGGCATGTTTCAGGTTTCATAATGCAAAGGTCACATTCCGCTTTCGTTTTAAAGCATTTAAAGCAGTGGCCTTGCGAGTAAGACTTTGGTGTTTTAGCACCACAAGAGGTGCAATAAATATTACCTGTCCATTCGATTTCTAGTTCTTGTCCTAGATTAAAAGGAAGATCAATTTCTGAACGGTCTAATACAAATTTGTATTCAACATTTGCCTTGGTTGTCTGTTGATCAGTTACACTAGCATCTTTTAGGCCTGCATGCATTTTATGGCAAATGCCTTGTAGTTCCATAAAGTTTAAACTCACATCTTTCAATTAAGGGTTGCAGTTATGGCTGAACAAAATGTCATCACTTCTATGCTAGACGATTTATCAAACGAACAGCCTATTCATACTGCACTTTGTATTGGCCAGAAAATTGACCAGAATAACGCAATTCAATGGCACTATTTTACCGTAACTGAGCTGTTAAGTCTGCCTTTTACTCAGCGTTATGATTTGGGTTTTGTATTGTTTGATACTGATGAAATGCAGGACATCAACGATGTGCAAAAATCACAATTATTAGTAAAGCTAAGAGATTTATTAGCAAAACGAATTGTTGTCGTGAGCAAACGCAGTGATGAACAACTTCTACGTTCTTTAGGTTTTACCCAACTTATTGATAAGACTTCACATGATAGTGATTTTGCTTTATGGCAATTTAATATTTTGACCTATAAGCATGTACCAGACTGGTTTAATTCAAAATTTTGGGCAAATCCGGAAAATTGGAATAAATTCCGTTGGTAAAAGACCTTGCAATCTCTTTCAAAATTTAACAATTTGATTTTTGCTGTCTTAACAAAAAAACGCGTATGCTCATGTATAAACCATACATAAGAGTTACTCATGACAAATTTAAGCAACATTGTGGAAGTTTTGGCTAAGCAAGCTTTAGGTGGGAATCAGCAAGCGTCAGGTCAAGGTGGTTTAGGTGGAATTTTAGGTTCTGTATTAGGACAAATGGGTGGTAATACTTCATCTGGTGCCCAAGGTGGTCTTGGTGGAGTATTGGGTTCTGTATTAGGACAAGTCACTGGTAATAACAACACACCTCAAGCTGGTGGCGGTGTACAAAGTTTATTAATTGCAGTGGTACCTTTAATCTTAGGCTGGGTTCAGCAACAAGGTGGTTTACAGGCTGCTTTAGAAAAGTTAAAAGGTGCGGGTTTAGGTAGCCAAGTTCAAAGTTGGGTTGATCCAAATCAAAGTAATAGTGAGGTTCCGACCCAGCAATTACAAAGTCTGTTTAATCCAGCAGACATTGAACAAGTTGCTCAGCAAGCTCAAGCACCAAAAGAACAAGTTTATGGTGCAATCGCTTCTGTCTTACCTCAGGTCATTGATTCTTTAACACCTCAAGGTGAGAGTACAGATCATCAAGAAGCTAACCAAGATATTCAAAATGTGATGAACCTTGTAAGTGGTTTCTTAAAATAAGATATAAATCTTAAAAAAGCCGATAAGTTTTATATCGGCTTTTTTTACTCAGGACAAAAAATAAAAGGGCATAAGCCCTTTTATTTTAGATCTGAATCAAACATAACTGATTAGAAGTTATATTCAATACCAGTACCTACAACAGTTTGTTTGTCGTCGTCGTTCAACCAGTCACGTTTTTGTTGAGCAACGATACCGTAGAAGCGAGCTTGTTTATTGATTTGATAATCAAGACCTAAACCATACAAGTCAATTTTACGATCTGCCTGACCATTTACTTGTGTTTCAGCAGAAGCATATTCTGCTTTTACTTTAAGTTTAGTGTTAGGAATTTTATAAGCAGCAGTTACCGCGTATGCTTCTTCTTCTAAACCACGGTAAGCTTTACCAGCTTTATCGATTGAACCATCTGATTTATATGTTTGACCATATGCAGTCAAGTCATCAGTAGGTTCAGCATGTTGCCATAAAGCACCTACTACAAAACCAGATTTAGCAATGTCATAAGAACCAGTTACGCGGTAAGCGTCTGTATAAACATCTTTCAAACCGTAAGCAGCATATTTACCTTTAATACCGAAGTCACCAGCAGCAGCGATTGCTAAACCTAAGTCTTTATTTTCATAACCTAGAGAAGTCGAAACTGAATCGAAGCTATCATTTTTGCTGTCTTTACCAGTTTCGCCTTTTTTGCTATCAGAAGTGCTTTCACCAGTTTGAGCCATGATATTGAATGTTAAACCAGCTAATAATTTAGGGTCTAATTCAAAACCAACTACGTTATCTAAACGGTTTTCACCGTACATAATATTTGTAATATCTAAACGTGTGTCATCGTTAAAGATGTCTTGGTTGCTACCAGCAGAGGTTTTGAAGTAAGAGTCATATTTACCTACTTTTAACGTACCGACGCCTTCAGTTTTTAAACCAATAAAACGGTTACGGGCGCTAAGGTCAGTATCTGAACCAGAACCGTCAGTAGAAATTGCCCATTCAGCTAAATAAACAGCAGATAGCTTATCAGTCAACTTCTCTTCGCCTTTTACCCCAATACGAGAAGAGTTTGAGTTAACTTCGGTAACGTCACTTTTACCATCGAAATTTTTGTTGTCAACTTGGTTAATGGAAACGTTTAGTTTGCCGTACAAAGTTGGCGCTGCTTGCACCGCGTTTACGCTCAAAGTTGCAACTGCGGCAGCGAGAAGCAATTTCTTCATTGAGATTTCTCCAAAAGGTATTTTTAAATGGCGTATGCCTAGCTAACTTTTATTTTTTAGTTGGCTTATGTACAAAAAGTTACAGAAGCTCACCAACTTGCTAAGAAGTATCTGTAAACTTTGTGACAATGGAGTGAAGAAGAAATGACAGTTTTATGACAATTAAAAATTGAAAATACTTTATTTTCTTTTGATTTTATTACACTTTTTAAATAAAAAAAGCGGAGTTTAAACTCCGCTTTTATCTCTTAAAATCAAAGTGCTGCTTTAATTTTCTCAGCCAAAGCTTTGATTTTATCTTGGTCTCCTAATTGCGCCGCATGTTTGCCAAGTTGGTGAACATTTGTCGGAATTAGGTGAAAATGAACATGAGGGACAGTTTGTCCGGCAGCTGCTCCTGATAACTGCATGAGCACAATTCCATCCAAATTTAATGCAGTTTCCATTGCCTTAGCAATTTTTTGCACGATCTGGATGGTATAAGCTGCCGCTTCAGGAGGTAAATCAAGTAAAGTTACTGCAGGAGTTTTTGGAATAACTAATGCATGACCATCGGCTTGGGGCATAATATCCATAAAAGCTAGAACTTGATCATCTTCATAGAGTTTTATCGCTGGAAGTTCACCACGTAAAATTTTTGCGAAGATATTTTGATCATCATATGCCATGTATTATTCCTTTAAATACTATTTACACTTCAATTCTTTTTGACGTTCTTTAATTGCGTCTAGACGTTGCTGCTCTTTATCAGAGAATTTTGGCTTAGTCGTATGACAGTTTTCATTACCATATTTTTCTTTAGCATCTTGGTCTTTAAAACAAAAGCCTTTTGACGCATAAATCAAATTGTAATCATCTTGCAATTTTTGACATTCTTGCTCAGGTGTTGCAGCTTGAGCACTGAAACCGGCAAGGGTCACCATTCCAGCGAATACCGCAACCATTAATTTATTCATGAGCTTTTCCTCAGTTAAAGGTATGAACCTGTACTCAATATAAGGTTTATTCCCAATATTTCAATGACTATTAATTACTCAAGTGTTATTTAAAGTCACATTTCACCTTATAATATAAAAAAGCTTTATATATCAAGATCTTTTTTATAATCTTTTTTAAATCAAAAGATTAGATATATTTTATATTAAACAATTAAAATATATACTTAACCAATATTTAAAGTCATGATTAAAATTTTTATAGTAATGAAATAAGTACGTTATATGAGTAACATCGGTTCTTGTTTATGCCATAAAGTAAAATTCTCTGTACCTTGTGAAATCAAAACGGTTTATCACTGCCATTGCAGCTTATGCCGAAAACAAACTGGTACTGGAGCGAATGCCGCTACTTTAGTAAAAGAAAATCAGTTTAATTGGTTGATGGGTAAGGAATATGTGGCTACCTATAAAAAAGAAACTGGTTTTACTTCATCATTTTGTAATAGATGTGGCTCGCCTGTCCCTAATAAAATTAATGGTACAAACTATATGTGGATACCGTTGGGGCTTCTTGAACAACCGTTTAAACCAGATTTAAAACTTAATTTTTGTATAGAGTCAAAACATGATTGGGTTGTGTTAGGGGATGCTCATAAAAACTTTGCACATTTACCTGAGTTAGAAGAGTTCTTAAAATATTTTGAATAACACTATTTAACTTTTTATATATTTTAATAATTTTTAAGTATTCTTTACATAAAAGATGTGTGTTCACTGTTGAATATATCCGATATTTATTTGAGCATGAAATCACATAGCTTAAAAAGGATGGTTCACATGATAGATGAAGAAAAGCCTTTAAATTTTGAAGATGATGACGAGCCTCTTGATTTTGAAGATGAAGAATTCATAGACGATAAAAAAGAGGACGAAATGTATAACTCGATTACTAAAGATGGCTCTAGTGTCGATCCTGCTGATGATGGGACACGGCATATTCGTCCTGAAGACGGCGATCCGATTGAAATTGATGAGTAAATGTATCAGTTTAAAAAAGATTAGTCTTTTTAATCTTTAAGTATAAGTGTAATATCCGAGCGCTGTCACAAACAGCAAAAAGTCCTGAATGATCAGCGCAAAAAATCAAAAAGGGTAAAGCCTGCTTACAAAGCGGGCTTTTTTTGTATTTATAAAAATCTAGACTAAAGAAAGTAAGTAAACGCTTTTAAGAAAATATTTAATTTTTCAAAAAATATTTAACAGAAGAGAAGAACAGATACAAATACCTAGTGTTTGTAATGTGCATTTAAGAGGAGTACAAAGGTAAATAACAAAAATAAGAAAAGTAAAAAGATCATAAGTTAAAACGTATCATTAAATTATTTAGGTATTTTACACAATTTAACACTTTATGCAAATTACTTTACATTTCATTGAGTTTTTGTAAAGAATTGGCTTAGTCCTAATCGTTTTAAAAATGTGACAATCAGTGGATAATTTGTTAGATTGTTTGATTTTTATAATAACAGGTGAGACAGATGAAGAGATTGTTACTTGTATTGGCTACAGGATTTGGTTTAGATGGGTGTGCATCGTTAACACAAAAAGCAGATGAAAATTATATTACTAAATCGCCTGTTACTCCGGTCAATACTGCCTTTAATGCCACTAAAGTACTTGAACATGGAATTTTTACTGAGCAGGATATTGCTGATATGCCTGAACACTCAAGTATAAATTCCCGCTATAAAATATCTTTTTAAAACGTTGCTGAAAATTATAATTAAATAGTTAAACTAAATAATCCTCGTAAATTAGCTAAAATTTAGAATTTGCTAAGAACATATTTAGTAGTAGCTATTTAGCATAAAACCACCATTTAGGTGGTTTTTAAAAAGATAAAATGTTAAATTTTAATCGTTGAAAAAATTGGTTTTATAAATGAAAAACGTCATTATTTTAACTTCTATATTGTTATTAAGTGGGTGCACAATTAATTCTAAGTTATTATCACCAGCAAAAAGTGATGATAACAAAATTATTGTAGAAGTAGAAAAGTACAAGCAACAATATCAAAAAAAGATCTTTAAAATTTGGAATGTTCCGCCTTCTTCAGTGGGAATGAGTGCTAGCGTTAAAGTCTTTTTAAGTGATACTGGTGAGATTGAGCAAATTATTTTTCTAGATAAAGAAGACCAAAAGTTTAAGTCGAGTATTGAAAAGGCGATATGGCGTGCAAGTCCCTTTGTTTTACCTTCTAATCCGGAAGTTAGAAAACAAGTAAGAAAGTTCAATATTAAATTTACTGCAAAGTAATTTTTAAATATGAACTTGGCCTTACATTAAAAAACCACCATATGGTGGTTTTTTTATTAAGAATTGATAGAGATACAAACTATAACTTTATTTTATTAATTATTGAAAAACTAATCATTATTTTTTATCTACTTTTTCTTTTATGGTTAACTCATCAAAGAAGAGGAATAAGCCATGTTGAATCAACATGAGATAAATTTAAAACAGTATCAAAATAAATCTTTAAGTTATTTGAATAGCACCGCTCACTCTGAAGGGGTCGAGTTTGATAAATTCATTAAAGAAATTGATGAATATCCAAATGCCGTTGTTTTAGATTTAGGTTGCGGTGGTGGTCATGTAGCTTATAACGTTGCTCGCCATGCAGATCTGGTTTTTGCTTATGATTTATCTCATGAAATGCTCGATACAGTGTCAAAAGCTGCCAATGCTCGAAAAATAAAAAATATTTTTGTACAACAAGGCATTGCTGAAGATATGCCTTTTACTGATGAACAATTTGATGTAATCATTAGTCGATATTCTGCCCATCATTGGCAGCATGTCCCAACAGCAATGAAAGAAATAAATCGTGTATTAAAGCCAAATGGCACTGTTATTTTTGTTGATATTATTAGCTCAAGTTTCCCTATTTTAGATACATTTTTACAGACTATAGAAGTGATTCGAGACCCTAGTCATGTAAGAAATTACAGTATTAAAGACTGGGTTCACTTTATTGAAGATGCTGGGTTTGAATTAACAACTTTAGAGAAACAAACCCTCAAACTAGATTTTGATAGTTGGGTACAGCGCATGAAGACACCTGAAGATCAAATAAAAACGCTTAGGTATCTCCAAGAAAATGCAGCAGATGTTGTTAAAAAGTATTTTAATATTCAAAAAGATGGAAGTTTTGAAAGTAAGGTCGGGTACTTTGTATTTAAAAAACTATCCTTCTAATGAGTCTAAGCTTGGGTTTGTGTTCATAGAGAAAGCGTTAGATAAAAGCCCTCATATAGAGGACTTTTTTATGCCTAAATTCAGATTTTTGTTGAACGCTCACTCAGCCATGTTGCTAGCTTTGGCCAGAATTCCTGCGCACTTGCTTGGCTTGACATTAGACCTAAATGACCGCCAGGAATAAGAGTAAATGTAACATCTTGGCTACTGGTTAACTGACTTAATGGCTGAGCTGCATCTGCCGTCACTAATTGATCACTACGACCAGCTCCAACTAAGAGTGAACAGTCGATATTTTTTAATTCGATTTTTTTATCTTTTAACTGAATAGAACCTTGTCTTAATGGATTTTGCAGCCAAACATTAAATAACATGTCCTGATTAATACCTCCCGGATAATCAATCATATTGTTTAAAAAACTGCTTAATGTGGCATGTTCTTGTACGAACTGAAGGTCATTAAGGTTCTTAAGTAATTGAATATGACCATCGAACCAGCCTTTAGGGTCAAGAATTTTAAAGCCTAAGGAGTTTAAAATGCCCGGAGTATGAATCAAACGCTTCGGTAAACCTGAGTAAATACGTTCCTGAAGCTTTTTATTGCGGGCAATAGTGTTGTTTATGGTTCGATAGAGTTTTCCAATATAACCAGAAGCATAGCTATCGATTGGGCTACCTAAAACTATAAGGTTTTTGACATAATTCGGATGATTATGCGCTGTATATAAAGTAACGAATATGCCAGCCATACTCCATCCGTGTAGAGAAATTTGATCACTGCCTGAATGTGTTCGAACAAGCTCTATAGCTTTAGGAATAAAATCTTCAATAAACGATAAAAAGTTAAGATGTCTATCTTTAAAGCCTAAACGCCCCCAATCGACAAGGTATACGTCAAAACCTGCATTTTGGAAGTATTTGATAAGAGAACGATATGGATATAAATCATAAATCGCCATATTAATAGCTAAAGGTGCCACAAATACTAATGGTTCTCTAAAGTTCTTTTCTGTAGCTGCATAATAACGAACACGGGTTTGGTTGAATTCACCAATCACTTCAAACGGAGTGCTTTGTGACAATACTAATGTTTGAGGACGAAATAGTCGGGTAGAGAGGTGCTTGATTTGACTTTGTTCTGAGACAAGGGACTTTAAGCGTTTCATCTTGTTTTACCAACTATACTAAAGATTGATTGAAGTCTAAGCGATAATTTTCAGGTTTACCTTGACCTTAAATACCTTAGGCACTCAAAATGATGATAGTTTTTAGTACATGACCAGTAAAGGCGAACATTTAATGAACCAGTCTGATGATTTAGAATACCAACTTGATACTTTAGCCATTCGTACCGGACACACTCGTAGTTTTGAAGGTGAGCATGGCGAACCAATTTTTTTGACTTCATCTTTTGTATATGAAAACGCTGCTGAAGCAGCTGCAAAATTTTCTGGTCAGGTTCAAGGAAATATCTATTCTCGTTTTACTAATCCGACTGTATCGATGTTCGAAAAACGTTTAGCGGCTTTAGATGGGGCTGAACGTGCCGTGGCTACAAGCTCAGGTATGGGAGCAATTCTATCGATTGCTATGGCGTATCTAAAAGCAGGTGATCATGTTATTTGCTCAAGAGCAGTTTTCGGTTCTATTGTCGCTTTATTTGAAAAATACATTGCCAAATTTGGTGTAGATATCACATTTGTTGATCTACGCGATTTAGATGCATGGAAAAATGCAGTACGTCCAGAAACTAAACTATTATTTGTTGAGTCACCGTCTAATCCATTAGCTGAAATCGCAGATATCCAAGCGCTTGCAGATATTGCACATGCAAATGGCGCATTACTTGCTGTTGACAATAGTTTCTGTACACCTGTTTTACAGCAACCGTTAAAGTTGGGTGCAGATCTAGTGATTTACTCTGCGACTAAATATTTAGATGGCCAAGGCCGTGCGTTAGGTGGTGCAGTGGTAGGTAAACATCAACTCCTAGAAGAAGTTTTTAGCGTAGTGCGTACTTTAGGGCCATCTATGAGTCCGTTTAATGCATGGATTTTCTTAAAAGGATTAGAAACTTTGCGTTTACGTATGAAAGCGCACTGTGAAAATGCTCAAAAACTTGCCGAGTGGTTGTCTACCCATGAAAAAGTAGAAAAGGTCTATTATGGCGGGCTTCCAACTCATGAAGGTCATGAACTTGCAGCAAAACAGCAAAATGGCTTTGGCGGGATTGTTTCTTTTGTAGTTAAAGGTGAGCGTGAAGGCGCGTGGAAGGTTATTGATAACACCAAATTTATTTCTATCACGGGTAATTTAGGTGATGTGAAATCAACAATTACGCATCCTGCTACAACCACACACGGCAAACTTTCTGCTGAAGCAAAACAAGCTGCTGGTATTCAAGAAGGCTTAATCCGCGTTTCGGTTGGCTTAGAAGATATTAACGATATTATTGGTGATATCTCACGTGGATTAGATTTGATCTAATAAAATTTATATATCTAAGAATTAAGCCACACTCATTTTGGTGTGGCTTTACTTTAAGGGAAGTTACTCACAAACAACGATTGAAATAAAAAAGCTACATTTTGTTGTAAATGAATTAAAAATCACAACGTATAAAAGTTCTAAATTTAATAAAAATAACAAAGTGAGTTTTTAACCATGCTTAAACCTATAATTATTTTAGTCGCTATAGGGGCAATTGGTTTGGTTGGATACAAAGTATTTGCCCAAAAGGATGAACCGACTCAAATTAACGAAACTGTTCTATTGATTAATGATGCAAATAAATCAGTTGAAGAAGCTGATCATACAATAGAAAAAGCGAATGCCTCTTTTCAGAAAATTCCTTTAAATGAATATAAACCCGACAATAGCACCCTCCAAGCCTCGCAGTAGCTTAACTTAAATTTTAGAACTGGCCTTCGCAGTAAAAAGTTTCGTATAGAAAGCTTTAAATGGATGAGTTACCTAAAAGAGTTTCATAGATACCAATAGAAAACATTAATTTATTGTGTCAGAATTGCGGATTAATTTTGATTTAAACGTACTGACCTCAATGATCTTACTGATCGATAGGGGCGTTCAAAGAGTTTAAGTTCCGAAGTGTTATATGACTATCAATAATACTTGAAATATTTGATAGAGATACGGAGTTAGGTTTATGAATATCAATATGCTCATGCAGCAAGCGCAGCGCATGCAAAAAGATATGGAATCAAATATAAAAAAGGCTAAAGAAGAGCTTGCTCAAACTGAAGTACACGCTGAAGCGGGTGGTGGTTTAGTTAAAGTAACAATGACTGGCCGTTATATCGTAAAACGTATCGAAATTAATCCAGAATTACTTCAAGACGAACCAGACATGATTGAAGACTTAATCGCAGCTGCGGTGAATGATGCTGTGCGTCAAGCTGAAGTAGTTTCTGAAGAAAAAATGCAAAAAGCTAACTCAGGTATGGGTTTACCCCCTGGTTTAGCAGGCATGTTCTAAGGAAGATCAGTGTTTAGTGATAGATTTGAACAACTCGTTCAAGCTTTACGTATTTTGCCTAGCGTTGGACCGAAGTCGGCCCAACGTATGGCTTTACATCTTTTGATGAAAAATCGTGAAGGTGCATTTGCTTTAGCACATGCTCTACATGAAGCATCAAGTTATATTCATGAATGTAGTGTTTGCCACTCTTTAACAGAGCACGAAATTTGTGATATTTGCGCTTCAACAGAAAGAGATGATCAATTGCTTTGTGTAGTTGAGTCTCCGGCAGATGTTATGGCAATCGAGCAAAGTGGTAGTTTTCGTGGCAAATACCATGTGTTGGGTGGACACCTTTCTCCATTAGATGGAATCGGGCCAGAAGAAATAGGCATTCCTTATCTAATCCAACGTTTAAGCCAAGGTACGATCGAAGAAGTCATTTTGGCAACTAATGCTACTGTGGAAGGTCAGGCGACGGCACATTATTTGGTTGAAGCGACGAAGCATTTACCTATTCACATGACACGTATTGCTCAAGGCGTACCACAAGGTGGCGAGCTTGAATATGTGGATAGTCATACCTTAAGTCAGGCTGTTCATAACCGTATGCGTATGAAATAAGTACCTCGGTGCTTATTTCAAATATTTTTTGAATAATATCGTATTATCAAAAAATCTTTTTAAAAGACAAAAACATATTTTTAAAAACTACTCAGTGAATATATAAATTAAAAAAAGCTTTTGTAAAAAATAAACATTTAGAAGGACATTAAATTTGAAAAATTTAAAATAATGATCAAAAAATTATCTCTTTTTTGGAAAATTGTTCAAAAATAGATTATTCATCAAGGATTCAGTAGCATTTTTCTAATCCTATGTTATATATACCAGAGTTTAAAGCACTCTTTGCATTTACTTGAGAAAGCATGTTTCAGTTTATCCAACAGCAAACCGAATTGGTTGATGTTCTTCAACAAATGGATCAATGTTCAACTTATGGACTTGATACAGAATTTATTAAGGTTGATACCCTTTGGCCTAAACTTGGAGTATGTCAAGTCAATGTCAACGGAAATGTATATTTGCTGGATGGAGTGTCTTTAGATTTAAGCGAGTTTTGGAAAAAAATCTTTCTTGCTCAACAAAATATTTTTCATGCATGTGGTGAAGATATTGATTTAATCTATCACTATGCCAATGAACAAAACCTATTAAATGTTTTTGATACTCAAGTTGGATTATCCTTTTTGGGACATGGTTTACAAGTAAGTTATCAAGGTGCATTAAAGCTTTGTTTAGAGATTGATATTGAAAAGGATCAGACTCGATCAGACTGGTTGGCACGCCCTTTATCTCCGCAACAGCTATGTTATGCGGCAAATGATGTTTTATACCTTATGCAATTGGCTAACCATATTAAAGATCAGCTTAAACAAAAAGGGCTTTATGAGTATGTTCTTGAGGATTGTAGTAGTTTAACCAAAGAAATTATTAGTGAAACACCAACCCCGTTGTTATATACAGATGTGGGCAATTATCGTCATTCACGTCGTCAATTAATGCAATTGCAAAATTTAAGTGAGTGGCGTGAAGAGGTGGTTAGAGCAACAAACCAGCCACGTAGTTTTATCCTTAGAAATTCGACGATGATTGATTTAGTCGAAAAAAATCCACGCAATAGTTTCCAATTATCTCAAGTAAAAGATATCCGTCCGAATGTTGTTCGTGAATATGGAAAGATTATTCTTGATCTTTTAAAAGACTTACCTGTTGAAGGACACTGGCCAGCTAAAATTGCTAAACCTTTTAAAATTACATCCAAAGAAACCCTAAATAAAATGGATGCATTAATTGCTAAAGCGATAGAACAAACCTCTATACCTAAAGAAGTTTTACTACGTAAGAAATGGTTAAATGCGATTCATCAGCATGTGCTTACTAAAGGTGATGAACAGGATCTCCCAGATTATTTATTGGGTTGGCGCTATGAGCTTTTAACTAAGCCGCTTATTCAGTTATTTAAAGAAGAGAAAGCCAGTCTTTTATTTTAGGTTTACGTATTAAGAAAAGTTTTCAGTTAAATTGAATTTTAAGATTCAAAATAACTTATCTGATTAATAACTGATCAGTTGGTGTTCGTTAATATAACTTTAAAATAAAGTCATTTAATAAGTTAGTCTTTATAAGATTAACTTTTTGTTTAGTTTGAGTTTACATTTTACTGATTTTATAAAGTTTAAATTATAAAAAGATAATTTAATCTTAATTATAGAAAGTCATGCTGAATTAAATTAACTTTATTAGTGAGAAAAATTCAATTGTGTATATATACAGGTCTGTATATTCTTGGTAGCAAGAAAAACAATTTCAAAATAAACAATATATAACTATAAGTTTGTTTCGGTGCAGAAATATAGAGGCCTTCTCGGGGAGAGGAGGCCTCTAATTTTATATATGGAGGTGTAAAAAGTTTTTAAAATCAATAATAAGCTAATATTGAGATCAATTTTTTTATGTTATAAATGAAAACTACTAATAATTAGAGATATAAATATGACGAATAATTTTAATGCTGAACAGGCAAGAAAAAATGCGAAAGACGTAAAAATAGATCAAGCACTATTGTTAGAAAAAATTTTATCTGGAACCGAGGAAATCTCGAAAGAAGGTAAGCGACGGGCAGTTTTTCAATTTCCAATAGATGCTTTGCATCCTGAACATATCACACAGGTAGAGGAAGAGTTAAAAATACGAGGTTTTAATGTTTCAACCAATATTGAGCAATCTGGTACAACAGTCAATATTGAAGTCAGTTTCTAAGCTTTTGTTTAATGAAAACGCCCATGGTTTTGGGCGTTTTTTATAATTTTTTACAATCTAAATTCATAATAATCAACATATTGTTTGACAGGTTTATCCTTCTTCTGTAGCTTTACTTTTTGAGTGGAATATGGATATGAACTTCCAAACAATACTTTCATCTTTCAAAAATCAATCTACTGGTACAGATGCATTTAAGAATTTAAAAAGTGCCTGTGAACACCATCTCAAACATTCATCACACCTAAACGAAAAAGCTGTAATTTATCTCATTTATGGGTTTGCCCGTAGTTATGTCATCTTATATGAAGATGAAGCGGTAACTACCGAGTTCGCTCAAGCTTCGAAAGAAATGTTAGTGAATTACATGAATCGCTTAAATGAAGCCTTACGTACTCAAGATGACCATATAATCTTAAATACTCTAAATCAGGTAAGTAATGATTATATGCAAGGCTCAAGAATCTTTTAATGCTTGCGTTAATATGTTGATAAGATACTTCTTTAGTCATAGGCCAACTAAAGAAGTATCCAGTGGTAGTTTTAATGTGATTTTTTCTTGCCGCCGCCATCTTGTTTATTGACGGTAGACCATGCAATACGTTCAGCTTCTTCTTGAGAATGACCTCTATCTACTTCACTCTCAACAATATGTTTCGCCTGACGTTTTTGTTTTGCTGTATAAGATGATTTGTCGCCACGAGACATAGCATAGACCTCCATAGTTTCTTTTAAGATCTTCTATTATTGAATCATATTAAAAATCAAAAACGGTTAAATAATGTCTTATCCTGTATACATAAGTTGAATCTTATTTAGAGCTTATTTAACTTTATACTTAACCTTAAATTTATAAAATTCAATAGATTAAATCAAAGCTAGTCTGCTTTAGTTCAAATTTTATTGTTTTTAAAATGTAAAATTTTTATTTTATAAAAGTCGACAAAAAGATTTTTTATGTAAAATTAAAGAGTTAATGAAGGTTGAAAATTTAAAACTTTGGAAAATTAAAAGTTATTTATCGACCTTAATGATTGTTGTAGGTTAATATTTCGCAAGAAAAGAAAAAACGACTGATGCGTAAACAAACCTGCGTGTGTCTGTCGTTTTTTTTCATGTATGCTGTCCTTAGTTCAAGAGTTGATTTGAAATGCACTGTGATATTTATAGATCGAGCAAAAAAGATGAAATGTACATTTATATTGCTCGTCCAAACTATCCTGATGAAACGGAGCAAGCCGATCCGTTTGAAAAAGTTCCAGAAGCTGTTTTACAAGCCTTTGGCCGTGCAACGTTTGTCATGCATTTAGAATTGGCTCCAACACGTAAATTAGCGCGTGTAAATGTTTTACATGTTCTAGACTCATTACAAACAAAAGGCTTCTTTATTCAGATGCCGCCAGAAGGGTTAATTAACCCAAATGCAGTTGAACCAGAGGGCTTACGTGGTGCGTGAAGATCAAGCTGGAATTTTAAATCAATTACTTTCTTCTCTCGATGCAATTCCTGAAGAGATTATTGCTTTAACAGCTTATGGCGTTGGCGCTATTATTGCCTTGTGGTGCTGGTGGCGTTTAATGCGCCGCTTACCTACCACTTTGGGCGCAATAAGCTGGTTAGTTGTTTTTGCTATTTTGGTGACACCGACTGTTTCGGAAGGGCCTAATGCATCTGTAGCACCAGCTATTTTTGGACTACTGTTTGGTGTTTTAACTAAAGATAGTCCTTTAATCTGGTCAAATTTATCCTTAATTCTGTTTGTAATCGGTCTAGGTTTGGTTATTGGCTATTGTTGGTCAAAATATATAACAAACAAAAGCATGCGTTCCATCTAACCATTGAAATAGAAAAATAAGGTCTCTACATGTCTGCTGATACCCAACATTTTACCGGTACAGATCAATATATCGCGACTGATAGTCTTAAACTTGCTGTAAAAGCAGCTCGTGCTTTGCAAAAGCCTTTATTGGTTAAAGGTGAGCCGGGTACAGGTAAGACTTTACTTGCCGAGCAAGTGGCAGAAAGTCTTGGTTTAAAACTCATTACTTGGCACATCAAGTCAACGACTAAGGCGCAGCAAGGCTTATATGAATACGATGCTGTGTCTCGTTTACGTGATAGCCAACTTGGTGATGATCGTGTTTACGATATTAAGAACTATATTAAGCCTGGTAAATTGTGGGAAGCTTTCACTAGTGAAGAACGCTGTGTGCTTTTAATTGATGAAATTGATAAGGCAGACATTGAATTTCCAAATGACCTGTTACATGAACTAGATAAAATGTCTTTTTATGTTTATGAAACAGGCGAAACAATTACGGCTACTCAACGTCCAATCGTAATTATTACTTCAAATAATGAAAAAGAATTGCCAGATGCTTTCTTGCGTCGCTGTTTCTTCCATTACATTGAGTTCCCAGATGAAGCAACGATGCGCGAAATTATCTCGGTACATTTCCCGAATATCTCTGCAACTTTGGTAAATGAAGCGCTTCAAGTTTTCTTCAAGCTCCGTGAAATTCCTAACTTGAAGAAACCACCATCTACATCTGAACTGATCGATTGGTTGAGTCTGCTTATGGCAGATGATATGCCTGAAGATGTACTACGTAATCGAGATACATCAAAAGCTATTCCACCTTTGTATGGCGCACTCATTAAAAACGAGCAAGATGTGCAACTGCTTGAACGTTTGGCTTTCATGTCGCGACGTTAAAGGAGGGAATAACCCATGTTTGTGCGGTTATTTTACACCTTACGAAAATATGGTGTTCCAGTCACGACTCGTGAACTGATTGACTTAAATCGTGCAGTAAGCGAAGGGCTAGTTTTTGCCGATCAAGAAGAGTTCTATCAACTCGCAAAAACCATTTTAGTTAAAGATGAACGTTTTTTTGATAAGTTTGATCGTGCCATGAAAGATTACTTTGATGGCATAGAAACCTTTGATATTGATGAGTTACTCAAGCAAGTCCATAAACTTCCAAAAGACTGGTTCGACTTAGAACTTCTAGAAAAGCATTTAACACCAGAGCAAAGAGCTGAACTTCAAAAAGCAGGTTCTTTAGAAGAACTGATGAAAATGCTAGAAGAGCGTTTACGTGAACAGCATAAAAAACATCAAGGTGGTAACCGTATGGTTGGCACGGGTGGAACTTCACCTTTTGGTGCTTTTGGTGACCATCCGGAAGGCGTCAGAATTGGTGGGCCGGGCCGTAAACGTTCAGCGGTTAAAGTTTGGGAACAGCGTAAATACCAAAATCTAGATGATGACCAAGTTCTTGGTACTCGTCAGATGCAAATTGCTTTACGACGTTTACGTAAATTTGCAAGACAAGGTGCTGCCGAAGAGTTAGACGTTGACGGTACAATCCGTGAAACGGCCAAGCAGGGTATTCTTGACGTTCAAATGGTGCCAGAGCGTCGAAATCGAATCAAAGTGCTCATGTTGTTTGATGTAGGTGGTTCGATGGATGCACACATTGCCCAATGTGAAAAGTTATTCAGCGCAGCTAAAACAGAATTTAAAACGCTTGAATACTTTTATTTCCATAATTGTCTTTATGACTATGTTTGGAAAGATAATTACCGAAGAACAGCTACTCGCATGAACACATGGGACTTGTTTCATACCTATGGACGTGACTATCGTGTAATTGTCGTAGGTGATGCCAGTATGGCACCGTATGAGCTGAAAACGGTAGGTGGCTCGGTTGAATATATGAATGATGAAGCAGGTGAAGTTTGGTTACGTCGCCTACGTCAGCATTTTGATAAAACAGCATGGTTAAACCCTGAAACAGAAGGGTATTGGCATTACACTCAAACAATTGGTTGGATTAAAGAGATTTTTGAAAACCATATGTATCCAATGACCTTAAAAGGCATTGAGGATTTGACGCGTTACCTTTCTCGATAAACTTGATAACTTTAATAATTTAAAAAGAGGGATGATATGCAACATCAAATTAATGGTATTGCTTTACCGAATGAACAAGGATTTTTTGGTGAATATGGAGGGCAATTTATTCCTCCACATTTAAAAGAAGCAATGGATGAAATTAATGTTGCTTATGAAGAAATTCGCCATACACCAGAATTTCAAAATGAATTAGCAGACCTCTTTGCAAATTATGTCGGCCGTCCAAGTCCTTTATTTTATGCAAAACGCCTTTCAGAACAGTTAGGTGGCGCGCAAATTTATTTAAAGCGTGAAGACTTAAATCATACCGGTGCCCATAAAATTAATCACTGTTTAGGTGAGGCCCTACTTGCTAAGTATATGGGCAAAAAGAAAGTCATTGCCGAAACGGGTGCGGGTCAGCATGGGGTGGCTTTAGCAACGGCTTGTGCTTTAGTTGGTATTCCATGTGAAATCCACATGGGGCAAGTAGATATTGAAAAAGAACATCCAAATGTGGTCAAAATGAAAATTTTGGGCGCTCATTTGGTGTCAGTAACTCGCGGTACAGCAACCTTAAAAGATGCTGTAGATAGCGCGTTTGAAGAATATTTAAAAGATCCTAAAAATTTTATTTATGCGATTGGTTCTGTGGTTGGTCCACATCCATTTCCTAAAATGGTTCGAGATTTTCAATCAATTATTGGTAAGGAAATTAAAGAGCAGACGCATCAACGATTTGGAAAAAATCCAGATTGTGTTGTCGCATGTGTCGGTGGCGGTTCAAATGCAATCGGTGCGTTTACAGCTTTTTTAAATGATTCAGATGTGAAACTTGTAGGAGTTGAACCTGCTGGGCATGGGCTAGATACAAATATGCATTCGGCAACCCTAACATTAGGTAAGCCAAGCCAAATTCATGGTATGGCATGTTATGTTCTTGAAAATGAGGTTGGTGAACCTTTACCTGTGCATTCTATCGCTTCAGGATTGGACTATCCTGGTGTTGGGCCACAACATAGTTTCTTAAAAGATTTAGGCCGTGTGGAATATAGCACTGCAACTGACCAAGAATGTTTAGATGCGTTTATGACCTTATCACGAGTTGAAGGTATTGTTCCTGCGCTTGAAAGCTCACATGCTATCGCATGGGCAATACGTGAAGCGCCAAAACTGCCGAAAGAAACCATGATCGTGGTGAATCTGTCGGGTCGTGGCGATAAAGATTCTGATTATGTGGCAGAAAAACTTAAGCTTTAAACTAAATATACTTAAAGAGCGGCTCATTTCGAAAGGCCGCTTTTTTATTTTATAGACTAAATTTTACCCTACTTAAAAGTTCATTATTTCTTAATTAAAACAAAGTATTTTGATTTTGAGCCGTGACTGTTCGAGATAGATATGTAAAACACTGGTTCACAAGGCAAAGCGTTGCTTTGCACTACCTCACTCAGTAGAATAGTCACTTTGCAAAATTTGCCTTTGGAGACGCCTAAGTGGAGCGACCGACGATTAGCCCTGAACATTTACAGGAAGCTGCTGAAAATTTATCAACAATTCGAGATTTTATTCGTTTTGGGGTGTCAGCATTACGTCAATATGATGCACATTTAGGACAAGGTACTGAAGATTATTTCGCAGAAAGCTCTGCATTAGTTTTACAAACCTTATCTCTTGAATGGTCTGCAGATTCAGAGATTTTAGATGCGAAGCTTTTACCAAGTGAAAAAGCAGAATTCTTAAGCTTGTTGGAGCGCCGTATTAATGAGCGTATTCCGACTTCTTATTTATTAAATTTAGCTTATTTCTTTAATAAGCCATTTTATGTGGATGAGCGCGTACTTATTCCTCGCTCACCAATTGCAGAGTTAATTGAGCAACGTTTTGCGCCCTATTGTTTAGATGAAAATGGCCAAATGCGTGAAGCGCTTAATAACTTACCAGAAAATACCAAGCCTAAAACTCCACAACGTATTTTAGATATGTGTACAGGTTCTGGCTGTATTGCGGTAGCTTTAGCTTATGCTTATCCAGATGCAGAAGTAGATGCAACAGACATCTCTAAAGAAGCTTTAGAAGTAGCATCAATTAACGTTGAACATCATAATAAACAATATCAAGTTGCATTACTTGAGTCGGATTTATTTGAAAAAATTCCAGCTGAAAACCAGTACGATTTAATTGTAAGTAACCCTCCGTATGTTGATGCCGAAGATATGGCTGACTTACCGGAAGAGTTTTTACACGAACCTGAGCTTGCATTGGCAGCAGGCCAAGATGGTTTAGACCTCGTGCGTAAAATGCTTGCTCAAGCGGCAGATTATTTAACTGAAGATGGTTTAATTGTCATTGAAGTGGGTAACTCTGAATGGGCAATGCGCCAAAACTTTAATACAGTTGATTTCAACTGGCTTACTTTCCAAAAAGGTGGTTCAGGTATTTTTGCTTTGACTGCTGAACAATGTCGTCGTTATAGAAAATTATTTGAAGAACAAGTTTAAGGAGTTGGACATATGGCAGGGAACAGTATTGGACAACTCTTTCGTGTGACTACATGCGGTGAATCGCATGGGGTTGGTTTAATGGCAATTGTTGATGGAGTGCCACCAGGCCTTGCATTAACCGAAGAAGATTTGCAAAAAGATCTGGATCGCCGTAAGCCGGGAACCTCCAAATTTGCGACTCAGCGTAAAGAGCCTGATCAGGTTGAAATTATTTCTGGCGTTTTTGAGGGTAAAACTACTGGTACGCCAATTGGTTTACTCATTCGCAATACAGACCAAAAATCGAAAGATTATGGAAATATTGCACAAACTTTTAGACCGGGTCACGCAGATTACACTTATACGCAAAAGTATGGTTTCCGCGACTATCGTGGTGGTGGCCGTTCAAGTGCTCGTGAAACTGCTATGCGTGTTGCAGCTGGTGCTATTGCGAAGAAATATTTAGCAGAAAAATTTGGTGTTCTGATCCGCGGTCATGTGACTCAAATTGGTAATGAAGTTGCTGAAAAACTAGATTGGAATGAAGTTCCAAATAATCCATTTTTCTGTGGCGATGTAGATGCTGTTCCTCGTTTTGAAGCATTGGTTACGTCTTTACGTGAACAAGGTACAAGTTGTGGTGCTAAGTTAGAAATTTTAGCCGAAAAAGTTCCTGTAGGTTGGGGTGAGCCTGTCTTTGATCGTTTAGATGCTGATATTGCACATGCAATGATGAGTATCAATGCGGTTAAAGGTGTTGAAATTGGTGATGGTTTTGCTGTAGCAGGACAGTTTGGACATGAAACTCGTGATGAATTGACTAGTCATGGCTTTCTAGCGAATCATGCTGGTGGTATTTTAGGTGGTATTTCAAGTGGCCAGACCATTCGTGTGGCGATTGCACTAAAACCAACAGCAAGTATTACAACGCCAGGTAAAACGATTAACTTAAATCGTGAAGATACTGATGTGTTAACTAAAGGCCGTCATGACCCGTGTGTGGGCGTTCGAGCAACTCCGATTGCAGAAGCAATGTTAGCGATAGTTCTAATGGATCATTTCTTACGCCACCGTGCTCAAAACGCGGATGTTGTTCCTCCATTTGCGCCAATTGAACCATAGTTAATTCTAATCAGCATATTAAAAAAGCCACATAATCAAAATTATGTGGCTTTTCTATTTTTATTGAAATCACATGATTACCTTAAAAATAAATTTAAGTTAGATCTACAATTTGTTCTTCATTCAAAGCAATTTGATATTGATTGCGGCCATTTGTTTTTGCCTGATAGAGCGCATGATCAGCACGACTAACAAAAGCAGAAATTGAATCATTTAAACGTGGAATTGTGGTCGCCACGCCAACACTAATAGTTACGTATGGTGAAACACTACTACATGGATGAACAATAGCAATTTTCTTAATTGCATTCATTAATCTTTCGGCCTGAATTTTGGCTTGTTGTGCATTTGTCATCGGGAACAAAAGTAAGAATTCTTCACCGCCATAACGGGCAACCAAATCGCCACTACGAGCAGCGATTGAGGAAATTGCAGTCGCAATATCTTTTAAACACTGATCACCCTTGAGATGGCCTAAGCTATCGTTATATGGTTTAAAGAAGTCGATATCAACCATCATAATAGTAAGAGGAGTCTCATGGCGTAATGCGCGTCGCCATTCATTATCAAGTGTTTCATCAAGATAACGTCGGTTAGCAAGCCCGGTTAAAGCATCTTGTTGAGAAAGCAGTGACAGTTGTTGAGCTTGTTGCATGAGTTCAATACGGTTGAGCTCAATCATACAGTTTTGTAAATAGTTTTCACGGTGCTGACGATCCGTAGCATAGGCAAGGGTCATGCCTAAGAAACTACTAAACGTATATGTACGGTTCAGGAAGGTCCAGTCTATGTCTCCGTTCAAATAGGTACTTACCAAAATACCAATAAGACCGCCGACCCATCCTGCAATAATGGCAGTATAAAAACGCATGCCTACCGCACCATAGATAATTACAATGGCATACATCATTGCTGCATGAAAAAGTACATTATCTTGGCCATTTTCTAAAACGTTAATTAAGATAAATGTTATGGCGACGGCAGCGGAAGAACCAATTCCGACATAATAATCAAACCACTGATTTAATTTTTTAATAAATGATAAAATCCAGGCGATTAAAACAATTATGCCTACCCAAGAATAATAGCTTAACCAGGATAAAACTTGTTCGGTTGGTAAAACTTGGTATATACCAAAGCTTAAAAATAAATATAATATTAAAATAATAGGTGCTCTATAGCGAAACTCATAGGCTGCACCATTTTGATATTGAAAACGATATATCGTTTCAAGTTGCTTTGGAAACCATACGAAATTTAATCCGCGTGTGGTTAATAAATCTATTTGTTCCTGTCCCAATATATTGGAACCTTGCAACTTCATAATTAATGCTCTCTATATTGGAAGTTGGCATAAAATGAGACTTGTTTTATTAAAGTTCCATCTAAAAGTATTGGTTATATAATGTGTGGTTTATTTAAAATAATAATACAGATTTTTTAAAAAAGTAATGATTTTTACGCCCCCTAATTGTGATAAAAATCACGACATTTCAATGATTAGCGTCACAATTATCTAAAGATTCGAAACCTTTGAGAAAAAATTACAAATGGTCGATTAAAGATTGTATCTTTATCATTTTCGGATAGACTTATAGCCGTGAAGTACAGATGATTGCTGTCATATAAATAGGAAAATTAGCAATGACTGCTCTAAATCAATATGGAATGAGTTTAGAAATTACGCCGCATAATGGATGGTCTCAGCGGTTTTGGGAGGATCTTTTACCAGTGAAGGAGCGGGTGAGTAAACATCCGTTTTTTACTGAAATGGCCAATGGGGGATTGAGCCTAGAAAGTTTCCGTTATGCTTTACTTAACTTCTATCCATTGGTAGCGCATTTCCCGTCATATATGGCTGGTGCGTTAGCTAAAGCAACTGCTTTTGCAGAACCTGGCGTTACTGAAACAAGAGATTGGTTAATTCAAAATATTAAGGTCGAAGAGCGCCATTTACAGTGGTATCGGGATTGGGCTAGAGGTTTTGGATTAACGGTAGAACAACTCGATAGTGTTCGTCCGCCAGCTTCGATGAATGCGGTGAATCATTTTCTTTGGAATATGAGTCATCGTGGCAACTTGGCTGAATGTCTGGCAGCGACCAATTTAGCAATTGAATGGGCGACAGGTGACTGGTCTATTCAAGTCTATAAAGGCATACACGCTTATACGGATCATCCGGAAGTTACCATTGATAAGCGTTCTTTAGCTTGGTTACGTGCACATGCTCATTATGATGATTTACATCCTTATGAAGCCATGGAGCTGATTAAACGTTTGTGCAATGAACGTCCTGATTGGCAGCAAAAAGCATTTCATGCGGCAGAAGAAGGGCTGCGGTATTATGAATTAGCTTTAGACGATTGCTATAGAGTACAGCTTCAAGCCTCTGCTTGATCTCATCTTAAAAAGGGAGAATATTCTACATATTCTCCCTTTTATTTTATTCAAGCAATTTTAAGAGCTTTGCCCGATACGGTGTTTCTTCGGGCAGAAGTTCAAGTAAGCGTTCAACGGCATCAACACGGTCGGGAACACGGCTAACCACACGTAATAGTTGGTCTACATCATCAATTTGATAAATCACATGACTCAAGCGGGCGTCAAAGCAATCTCTCCAAGCACACAAAAACGGACTTTCTGACTTGGCTAAAAAACTACCTCTATACAGTGTTAAAGTGGTTGCAGTAAAACCTAAGTTTAGTGCTTGCTCAGCCATGAGAAAGTCACATTGAATTTCACAGTTAAGTCTATATGGTCGTGACTCGATCACATCGGGAATCAGGTTTCGAAGCTGTGAGAGCTCAGCTTTTAGTGTAGTGGTACTCACTGGTCGATCGCCATATAAGGCATAGTGAAGCTCTTCTAAGTTTATGCCTTCCGGACATAAAGCAAGAATACATAAAATTTCGATTTGGCGCTGCGTGAGTGTCAAGCCATGTTGATTGTATTGAACCTTAGGCGTGCCTAGCGCCTTAATATATAAAATGTTCTTTTGATGAAGTTGAATGGCTTGTTTTATAATATCGGCACAGCGTTCAACAGCTAAAATTCCAAGTGAGTTATGCTTTTGATATTTAGTTGATAAGTTCATAATGCCGTAAAACTGGCCTGTGTTTGCATCGGTGATAGGCGCTGCATAACATACCCAGTCTCTAACGCTGTTCATCTGGTTTTCATGTGAATAAACACAGCTTGCAGAATGTGTATTTAGGGCAAGACCAATTGCATTTTGACCAACTGCTTGGGTTGACCATTGTCCACCTTCAACAAAATGGACTTGTTCGGCAGATGAACGCATAGGTGTACTACTCCATGTCCAGAGTAAAGTACCGTGAGGGTCAGTCACCCCAATTGCCATATCTGCATCTTCAGCAATATGCATCAAATTTCTATGGCACTCTTGGATTGAACGACCAAATAAGGAATGTTGCCATTCCTGATCTAGATCAAATATAGGAGCTGCATCTAGATCGAGTGACGGCTTTTTTCCTAAACAAGGGGTTTCAGAGATTGTTTCCGGTCTAAAGAAAGACGGAAGGTTGTCTGTAGAAGGCAATAATAATTGTTTTGACATATCCATATCGAAGTTCCTTTATCGTTGAAATGGCGTATCCGTGGCCGCTCAACAGGTTTAGCTTTCTTATTGTGACTATTTCCTCGTTATTTCATTTACCTTAAATAATTTTAAACGGTTTGACTATTATCCTATTGGGTAAGTTTTGTTATTTCGCCTCGCCCTATGACAAAACATCCTCTCTTGAAAATGGCTTTGGGGCAGGTTCTCCGAAATATTGCCGATCGGCAAAATAGCTAGAACGGACCATCGGCGCACTCCAGATATTTTTAAAGCCTAAACGCTGACCATGCTGAGTGTATCTTTCAAATTCTTGTAAATTCACAAACCGGTGAATAGGGGCATGTGATTTAGAGGGCTGTAAATATTGTCCAATAGTCACTAAATCTACATCATGATCTTTTAAATCGTTGAGTAGAGCAATAACCTCAGCTTCAATTTCTCCTAGCCCTACCATTAGACCGCATTTAGTTTTGATATCAGGACAGTATTTTTTAAAACGTTTTAATAAATTTAATGAATGCTGATAGTCAGAACCGGGACGCATTGCTTTATATAAACGCGGTACTGTCTCAATATTATGATTAAATACATCGGGTGGTGATAAGCTTAATGTAGAGAGTGCTGTTTCTAAACGGCCACGAAAGTCCGGAACTAAAATTTCAATTAGCGTATCTGGACAACGGTTTCTGATTTCTTCAATACACTTCACAAAATGTGCTGCGCCCCCATCATGTAGATCATCACGGTCTACAGAGGTAATGACTACATATTTTAAGTTTAGGTTAGCGACCGTCTCAGCTAGATGTATAGGTTCATTTTCATCTAAAGGCATTGGACGACCATGTGCTACATCGCAGAAAGGGCAACGTCTTGTACAAATATCTCCCATAATCATAAATGTTGCCGTACCACCACCAAAACATTCAGGTAGATTTGGACATGCGGCCTCTTCGCAAACACTATGTAGCTTTTGTTGGCGTAATAAATTTTTGATACGTTGAATTTCTTCGAAATCAGTTATTTTTGCTCGAATCCATTCAGGCTTTTTAGGTAATTCTTCGGTAGGTAAAATTTTAATGGGAATACGAGAAACTTTATCTATTCCTCTTAACTTAATACCTGTTTCTATTTGCTTTTTTAAGTCCATATATAAAATTCCATTTTATATTAAATTAATTTGCAACTAGACTGGTTATAATAAAAAACCTTATTTCTATAAATAAGAAATAAAGAATTTATTAATGCGTATAGTGCACAGCAAATATTATAAATTAATAAAGGTTGGTTAAAGGTTTGTTTCACAAGTGCATGAAATGAATTAAAATTTTTTAATTTTATTTTTGTGGTGTAAGTTTGTGATAAATAAAAATTAATAGCTAAAAAACTTATTTAAAACTTTTTAGTCTAATAGCATATTAAATTAAATTGAGTTTTATTATTTATAGCGAAATATATAACACTCGCTGAAACTTGGTTGATTTTTAATAATCAAGATAATAAAGGAAAAGGATATGCAATTAACGGAAGAGCAATTACTCGCAGCATATAAACGCATGCGTGATATTCGTGAATTTGAAGATCGACTTCATGAAGAAAATACCAATGGTGATATTCCAGGCTTTATTCACTTATATAGCGGAGAAGAAGCTGTAGCAGTCGGGATTTGCGAAAACTTAACCGACAAAGACTATATCACTTCAACACACCGTGGACATGGACACTGTATTGCAAAAGGCTGTGACATTCACGCCATGATGCTGGAAATTTTCGGTAAAGATGACGGACTATGCCGTGGAAAAGGCGGTTCTATGCATATTGCCGATTTAGATAAAGGTATGCTCGGTGCCAACGGGATTGTGGGTGGTGGGCCTCCTTTAGCAATTGGTGCAGCGTTGACAGCGAAAACTTTAAAGACTGGTGGCGTCGGACTGTCTTTTACAGGTGATGGTGGTTCAAACCAAGGCCTTACTTTTGAAGCGATGAACATGGCTGTTGTTCTTAAACTTCCCGTGATTTTCGTTTTTGAAAATAACGGTTTTGGTGAGGGGACTGGTCATGATTACGCTGTAGGAAGCAAAGACATTGCTGGTCGTGCAGCAGGCTTTGGTTTACCGGCAGTTAAAGTTGATGGTACAGACTTCTTTGCCGTCTATGAAGCCGCTCAAACTGCCATTGAACGCGCGCGCCGTGGTGAAGGTCCAAGCGTGATTGAAACCATCACAAACCGTTTTTATGGCCACTTCGAAGGTGATCCTGGCTTGATTCGTTCTAAAGAAGAAGTCGAGTTCATCAAAGAAAATAAAGATCCTTTGAAAATTTTCCGAGAAAAAGTCAAAGGCAAAATTGATGAAGCCAAACTAGACGAGATTGATGCAGCTTCAAAGGCAAATGTTGATGATGCCGTTGCTAAAGCCCGTGCTGCGGCATATCCGAAACCAGAACAACTCCTTACTGACGTCTATGTCTCTTACTAAAGGAATAGTAAAGATGCCAAATAAAAGTTTTCGTAATGCAATTAAAGAAGCCATTGAATCAGAAATGCGCCGTGATCCAACCGTATTTGTTGTTGGTGAAGATGTCCGCGGTGGGCACGGCGGTAAAAACACTGAAGAAAACCAATTAGAAGGTTTTGGTGGTGTATTGGGCGTAACCAAAGGTTTATGGACAGAGTTTGGTTCGGATCGTGTGATTGATACACCAATTACCGAGTCTGCAATTATCGGTATGGCTGCTGGTGCTGCTGCAACAGGTTTACGTCCTGTTGCCGATTTAATGTTTATGGATTTCTACGGCGTGTGTCATGACATGCTCTATAACCAAGCCGCTAAATTCCGTTATATGTTTGGTGGAAAAGCAAAAGCGCCAATGGTTGTACGTGGCATGATTGGCGCAGGTTTCTCTGCGGCAGCTCAGCATTCTCAGTCACCGTATAACGTATTTGCTGCGGTTCCGGGCTTAAAAGTTGTGGTTCCATCTAGCCCATATGATGTGAAAGGGCTATTAATTCAGGCTATTCGTGATGATGACCCTGTAGTGTTCTGTGAACATAAAATGCTTTATGACATTAAAGGCGAAGTTCCAGATGATGCATATACCATTCCTTTTGGTGTAGCAAATTACACCCGTGAAGGAACAGACGTGACCATTATTGCTTTAGGTTTGATGGTACATCGCGCTAATGAAGTAGCAGATAAACTAGCAAAAGATGGCATTTCGGTTGAAGTGGTCGACCCTCGCACAATTTCACCTCTGGATGAAGAAGGAATTTTAGAATCTGTTGCATCGACTGGGCGTGTGGTTATTGTGGATGAATCAGCGGCACGCTGTGGCTTTGGTCATGATGTTGCCGCCCTGATCGCGCAAAAAGGTTTCCACTATTTGAAAGCACCTGTTGAACTCGTAACGCCACCACATACGCCTGTTCCATTCTCTCCAGTTTTAGAAAAAGAATGGATTCCAAGTGTAGAGCGTATTGAGCAAGCTGTGCGAAAAACATTGGAGGCTTAGGATGAGCGAAATTAAAACGCTGGAGATCCCGAAATGGGGATTATCCATGGAAGAAGGCACGATCGCCCAATGGTTGATTAAAGAGGGTGATAGCTTTAATAAAGGCGATGAAATTTGTGAAATTGAAACCACAAAAATCGTCAATGTGTTAGAAGCGCCTTTTGCTGGAACGCTCCGTAAAATTTTAGCGAAAGATGGTGATACTTTACCTGTTGGTGGTCTTATTGCCGTATGTGCTGATAGTGAAGTTTCTGATGCAGAAATTGAAAAGTTTATCGCATCACTAGGTGGTTCAGCAGCTCAAGCACCTTCGGAGCAAAGTAAAGCGGAAACATCTGCACCTGTTGCTGAAAAAGCAGAACAACCACAGACTGTAGCAGCTAGTGCTTCAGCTCCTGCAAAGGTAGCGAAAGATGACTACGCTGTACCAGAGTCATTACAAGGCTATCAAACATCTGATGAGTTGTTTGCAACGCCACATTCGTTAAAGCTTGCAGAAAAGCACAATGTGAACTTAGCGAAAGTCACAGGTTCTGGTCGTGAAGGCCGCATTAGTGTTCAAGACATCCAGAAAGCTGTACAAGCGGCTGGTGGTCAATGGCCTGATGTTAAGCAGCAAACTCAAGCTAAAGTGGTTAAATCTACGGCCGATGATAGCCAAGTTTTAGCAACGCCTGTAGCACGTCGTTTAGCAAAGCAGTGGGGCATTAACCTAAATGATTGCCGTGTTTCAGGTACTCGTGGCCGTGTCTGTAAAGAAGATGTTGAGGCAGTTTACTATCGTAATAACCCAACATCGGTAAATGAACAACCTGTGCAATGTGCAGCCCAACCACAATCAACCGTTACGACGGTGGCGATGAATGGGATGCGTAAAGCGATTGCTTCACGGTTACAGGCTGCAAAACGTAACGCACCGCATTTCCGTTTAGTGGTCGATCTCAACGTAGAAGCTTTGCAAAAACTACGTAAGCAGATTAATGAGACTGTTCCACAAGTCAAACTTTCTATTAATGACATGCTAATTAAGGCAGCTGCCGCCGCGCTGATTAAAGTACCAGAGGTGAATGTTCAATTTGATGAGGCGACTCAATCAATTTTACAGTTCTCTCAAGCGGATATTTCCGTGGCCGTAGCGATTCCAAACGGTTTAATTACACCCATTGTGAAAGCTGCAAATCAAAAATCGTTGGCACAAATTTCCGATGACATGCGTGATTTGGCAACTCGTGCTAAGACTGGCAAGTTACAACCTGACGAGTTTCAGGGTGGTAGCTTTAGCATTTCAAATTTAGGAATGTTAGGCATTAAACAGTTCGATGCCATTATTAACCCACCGCAAGGTGCAATTATGGCATTAGGTGCTTCGGAATCTCGCGCTGTTGTCGAAAATGGCAATGTAGTGGTTCGTGAGATTGTCACAGCGACGTTGTCATGCGATCACCGAGTTATTGATGGCGCAGTTGGGGCGAAATTCTTGGCCAGCTTTAAGCAGTTTGTTGAAAACCCTGCTTTAATTTTGGTGTAGGAGAACCCGCATGTCAGAAGCTCAATTTGATTTAATTGTGATTGGCGCGGGACCGGGTGGGTATGTGGCTGCAATTCGTGCAGCCCAGCTCGGGTTAAAAACCGCAATTGTAGAAGAGCGACATTTAGGCGGAATTTGTCTAAATTGGGGCTGTATTCCAACCAAAGCTTTGCTTGCAGGGGCAGAGCTCGCAACCCAGTTTAAACATGCCGGACAGTTTGGTTTTCAGGTATCCCAACTCGATTTTGATATTCAAAAGCTTGTGCAACATAGCCGACAAGTGTCAGCTCAATTAGTACAAGGCATCGATTACTTACTGAAAAAGAATCAGGTGACGGTTTTTAATGGTCGTGCTCAGCTTACGGCAAAAGAAAAACTTGAAGTGACAGATGCTCAAGGTAATAGTCAGGATTTGAGTGCACCACATATCATTTTGGCAACTGGAGCTAAAGCTCGACATGTTCCTCAACTTCCTGTCGATGGAATATATGTCTGGAGCTATAAAGAAGCGCTTGTTCCAGAGCAGTTACCGAAAAGTTTACTGGTTGTAGGTTCAGGTGCAATTGGTAGTGAGTTTGCTAGCCTTTATCAAGATTTGGGATGTCAGGTGACCCTTATTGATTTGGCTAAACAAATTTTACCGACCGAAGATGCAGAAGTTGCTCAATTTGTTAGAAAACAATTTGAACAAAAAGGTATGAAAGTCTTAACCGATGCTGTCGTTCAAAGTATTCAGATTGAAAATGAGCAAGTCCACTGTGTGGTTGAAACGGCAAATGATGTTCAAACGCTTGTTTTTGACCGCGTGCTCTCGGCAATTGGTGTACAGCCGAATACCACAGGGCTAGGACTAGAACGTTTAGGTGTAGAACTCAATCCACAAGGTTTTGTGGCAATTGATGACTATTGTAAAACCAACGTAGCAGGGCTTTATGCCATTGGTGATGTTGCTGGAGCGCCTTGTCTCGCTCATAAAGCAAGCCATGAAGCCATGATATGTGTCGAGAAAATCGCTGGTGTGGCAAACGTCCATTCACTCGACCGTAGCCAGATACCCGGTTGTATTTTTACACATCCACAAGTGGCAAGTATTGGTTTAACGGAAAATGCAGCAAAAGCTAAGAATCTACCTATACGTATTGGTAAGTTTTCTTTAACTGCAAATGGTAAAGCTTTGGCAATTGGAGATGCGTCAGGTTTCGTTAAAACGGTGGTACATGCAGAAACGGGCGAGCTGCTTGGTGCACATATGGTCGGCCATGAAGTGACCGAACATATCCAAGGATTTGCCATTGCGAAATATCTAGAAGCAACTGATGAAAGTTTAGCTCAAGTGATTTTCCCGCATCCAACATTATCAGAAGCCATGCATGAATCTATTTTGGCTTCAATGCAACGAGCGATTCATATGTAGAAATTCTACATTTACAGGAGTTGAACATGGTTAAGGGATTAAAAAATAAAGTTGCTTTAGTGACTGGGGCAGCCCAAGGCATTGGCCGTGGGATTGCCCTGCGCTTGGCGCAAGAAGGGGCACATATTGCATTAGTTGATATGAAACAAGATCGACTCAACGATGTGCAGCAGGAAATTCAGGCTTTAGGTGTAAATGCGAGCACTTTTATTGCTGATGTAAGTGACCGCGAGCAGGTGTATGCTGCTATAAATCATGCTGAGCAAGCCCTTGGTGGGTTTGATGTCATGATTAATAACGCTGGAATTGCACAAGTTCAAGCGATTGCGGATATCACACCTGATGAATTTCAAAAAATTGTTGATATTAATATTGGTGGAGTACTGTGGGGAATACAGGCTGCTGCTGCAAAATTTAAACAACGCGAACATAAAGGTAAAATCATTAATGCTTGCTCAATTGCAGGCCACGATGGGTTTGCTTTACTCGGTATTTACTCGGCAACCAAATTTGCGGTACGAGCACTTACCCAAGCTGCGGCAAAAGAATATGCCAGTCACGGTATTACGGTAAATGGATATTGCCCCGGAATTGTCGGAACGGACATGTGGGTTGAAATCGATAAACGTTTTGCTGAAATTACCGGTGCTGCAATTGGTGAAACTTATAAAAAGTATGTGGAAGGCATTGCTTTAGGTAGGGCCCAAACACCAGACGATGTAGCCGCATTAGTTGCTTTTCTGGCAAGTGAAGATTCAGACTATATTACGGGTCAATCCATTTTAACGGACGGCGGAATTGTCTATCGCTAAAACAACATCCTGATTTGAGGGAGATAATAATGAAAGCAGCGCGTTTTTATGACAGAGGTGATATTCGTATTGAAGATATTCCTGAACCAGAAGTCACTCCCGGCACTGTAGGCATTAAGGTAGCTTGGTGTGGAATCTGTGGTACAGATTTGCACGAATTTATGGAAGGGCCAATTTTTATTCCACCGTGTGGACATCCGCATCCTATTTCAGGTGAATCTGCACCGATTACCATGGGACATGAATTTTCAGGTGTGGTTTATGCCGTTGGTGAAGGTGTTGATGATATTGAAATTGGCCAGCATGTCGTCGTAGAGCCTTATATTGTGGCGGATGATGTACCGACTGGACCGGGCGATAATTATCATCTTTCCAAAAATATGAACTTTATTGGTTTAGGTGGTCATGGTGGTGGTTTATCGGAAAAAATTGCGGTTAAACGCCGTTGGGTGCATCCAATTTCCAATAAAATTCCGCTAGATCAGGCAGCCTTAATTGAACCTTTATCGGTTGGTCATCATGCCTATGTGCGCAGTGGTGCAAAGGCTGGAGATATTGCTCTGGTTGGTGGTGCGGGCCCAATTGGTTTATTGCTTTCGGCAATTTTAAAAGCGAAAGGGCTTAAGGTCATCATTACCGAACTAAGTGCCAAACGTAAAGAAAAAGCCAAAGAGTCGGGTGTTGCAGATTATATTTTAGACCCGTCTGAAGTTGACGTTGTTTCTGAGGTTATGAAAATTACCAATGGTAATGGTGTCGATGTCGCGTTTGAATGTAGTAGCGTTAACAAGGTATTAGATACTTTGGTTGCGGCAGTGAAACCAACAGGCGTTATAGTTATTGTTTCGATTTGGAGCCATCCAGCATCAATTAATGTGCATAGTGTAGTAATGAAAGAGCTTGATGTACGAGGCACAATTGCCTATGTAAATGACCATCAGGAGACTATTAAACTGGTTGAAGAAGGTAAAATAAATCTGGAACCTTTTATTACGCAGCGCATTCAACTTGATGATTTGATTTCACAAGGTTTTGAAACCTTAATTCATAACAATGAATCAGCCGTTAAGATTATCGTACATCCATAAATAGACACTTAAGCCTATAAAAAAAGAGCGATGATTCGCTCTTTTTTATTAAAGTAAATTGTTGTCTTGGGCTTCAATAATAGGGGGTAATGGCTGTCCTAAAGAACTTAGAGACTCACGTTCAATCAAACGCACAATAGAGTCGAGCGGTAAATCATTTTCTTGCAAACCGAAAGGTTCTTCAATTTGAGCGCTTAATGCATCTAGTCCTAAAAACATATAAGCGATTAAGCCGACAATAAGCGGTGTCCAAATACCTAAAGCTGCTTCAAGGCTAAATGGTAGAATGAAACAGAAACAGTAAACGGCGCGGTGCAAAAGTACTGAATATGAGTAGGGTAAAGGTGTCCCAGCAATACGGTCACAACCCGCTTGAATATTACCTAGCTCAACAATATGGCGTGTCAGAGTGCCATAGATAATGTCACTAATTTCGCCGTCTTTTAGAGCTTTGACTAAATCTTTTTGAATATTTTCGAGTACAAATTGAGGTGCATTAATATGCTCATTTAAATAATTAAGTGAAGAATTATTTAAATAGGCATGCTCAAGAAATTTTGTGGGTTCGACTGTTTGTTGACGTAAACGATCACGCAATAAATTACTAAAAATTAAGACCTGATGAATTAAATGTTCACGTTGTTCATTAGATAAAACATGGCTATCTCTAACAATATGTCTGGCATTGGCAATTAAAGCACCCCAGAGCTTGCGGCCTTCCCACCAACGGTCATAACATGCGTTATTTCTAAAGCCTGTACAAATCGAAAGAATCACGCCAAAGATGGTAAATCCGATCGCGGGTACGGTAGGAATTTGAATCCAATGATAATAAGAGAGCCAGACCACACAGGCTGAAATAAGTACAACAAAACTCAGTGCAGGCAAAACCTTCGGCAAAATTGTTCCTTTCCAAGCAAATAAGAGTTTAAATACATTGCTTTTATCACGAACAATCATATAAAGCCTTTGAACTAACGAACCTAACCAAGTGCAATATGATACGCCTTAGATGAGCTAAATACCTAGCTAAAGCTTATGCTTTTGTCTGTATCGCCAAAGAGTAGTGCGGCTAATTCCAAAAATATTCGCTACCATATTCAGGTTATGGTTATATTTTTCTAAAGCTGCTTGCACATTTTCTGGACTAAGCTCTGCATTTGTCTCGGGTAATTTAACGTAATCATCTGCATTTAAGAGTTCATTTGGTAAGTCTTCGACTTCAATTTCATCCTTACCATTTGCCATGGTTAAAGCATAAAGAAGGGTGTTTTTAAGCTCACGAACATTTCCCGGCCAGTCATAATTCAATAAAACTTGCATGGCTTTTTGATTAACATGGCGAGGCATTGTATCGAGTTGGGTTGAGCTCTCTTTTAAAATCTGATCGACAATAAGAGGAATATCGACTTTTCTCTCTCTGAGTGGTGGTATGAAAATTGGAATTACGCGTAGACGGTAGAGTAGATCATGACGGAAACGCCCAGCCTTAGCCTCTTCGCGTAAAGCTTTATGTGTTGCTGTAATAATGCGGACATTAGCCTGAATTGGTTTTTCACCACCTACAGGAGTAAATTCACCTGTTTCTAACACCCGTAATAATTTAGCTTGAAGCTCTAAAGGAATCTCGGCAATTTCATCCAGAAACAGCGTTCCACCAGCGGCACGTTCAAACACACCTTTATGGTCACGAATTGCTCCTGTAAAAGCACCTTTCACATGCCCAAAGAGTTCACTTTCTAAAATATTAGAATTTAAAGCTGCACAGTTAATGGCAACAAAGATCTTATTTTTACGCTGGCTATAATCATGAATTGCTTTTGCCACAAGTTCTTTACCGCTACCAGATTCACCGCGTACGAGCACTGGAAACTCAGTAATTGCCACTCTTTGAATAATTGAAAACATACGAGTCATTTCTGGTGAACAACTATTGAAAACTTTAGCCAAGTCTTGCAATTGTTCTGTTAGCTCTACTTGATCAGCAATATCATTCTCTATGCTAACGGGCTGTAGAATATGCAATTTCCCGATAATGCGATGCTCTGCGATGTAAATATCATGTTCTTGATAGATAAATCGCTTTCTCATTTTAGGAGTATTGATCTCAAGATATTGATTGTGATGGTCTTGAGTAAGCGCTGCTATGTTCTCTACAGAAATATCGTCTGTATTAAATTTATAGTGAATTGCTTGAGTCGTTGTGTCTGCTAAAAACAGACTCGCATTTGGGAATAAAGCTTTTAATTGCTCAAATAAAATAAAAAAATCTTGTTCTGACTCAAAATTTAACTTTGCCATTTCATATGTTTCACAATCGTTTCATTGAAACATACTTGAGTTTCATAGGAACATCAAGCTGCGTTTGTTTTCTAACTTTAATTTTACTTGTTGTTTTAAATATTTGATTTTTATATTTATTATTTAATTTTAAATAATTGGCATCTTATTTGCAAAATATAGGAAAGAAATAAACTATTAGGATATAAATCATGTTCTTTAAGCAGTTTTTTGAAAAAGAAAGTTCGACTTATACATATATGCTTGGGTGTGAAGAAACACGAGAGGCTGTTTTAATTGACCCAGTTGCATCAGATATAGAGATTTATGCAAAAGAATTAGAGCAGCATCAATTTACGCTTATCTATACCTTAGATACTCATGTTCATGCAGACCATATTACCGCTGCAGATTTACTTCGTGAACGGTTTCATTGCAAATCAGTTTTACATCGAAACTCAGATGTAAATTGTGGAGATATTTTAATTACAGATGGTTGCATGCTTAAAGTCGGCAATCTCAGTATTGAAGCACGCTATACACCAGGCCATACCAATGCTTGTACGAGTTACCTAGTTGGAAACATGATTTTCACTGGTGATGCATTATTAATTGACGGCTGCGGTCGAACTGACTTCCAGCAAGGTAATGCAGGCACACTTTATGACAGTATTCATAAACAACTTTTCAGCTTACCTGACAACACTATTGTATATCCGGGACACGATTATAAAGGTCGTTTGTCTTCAACGATCGGTTATGAACGCTTAAATAATTCACGTCTAGGTCAAAATCGCTCGCGTGAAGATTTTATTAAATTAATGAATAATTTAAATCTTCCATACCCAAAACAGATCGATAAAGCGCTACCTGCCAATCAGGCTTGCGGCTCAATTTCACAATTATAAGGTGGCAATATGGAACTTAAACGAGTTAATCAAGATTTTTATGTTGCTGGCCAGATTACTGCCGACGATATTGCGAAAATTGCAGACCAAGGAATAAAAACTCTGATATGTAATCGTCCAGATGGAGAAGGTACAGATCAACCTAACGTGATTGAAATTGAAGAAGCAGCTCAGCGACATGGCCTAAACGTAATCTATCAGCCTGTTATTAGTGGTAAAATTACCGATCAACAAGTTACCGAGTTTAAGCAGCTTTATCAGAATGCTCAGAAGCCCGTTTTAGCATATTGTCGCTCTGGTATGCGTGCAATCAGTTTGTGGGCTTTGGCTGAAGTTGCTCCATCAGATGCAGCACTGTTAGTTGAGTCGGGTAATAAGCTTGGGTTTAACTTAAAAGGCTTGGTGCCACGTATTTTAAAACGTGATCATGAACCAGTCACAATTCCTTGTTATAGCGTTGTGATTGTTGGCGCTGGGGCAGCAGGAATTTCTGTAGCGTCGAGTCTTTTATGTCGTGAACCTCATTTAGATATTGTCATTATTGATCCCGCAGATACACATTATTATCAACCGGGCTGGACCATGGTTGGTGGCGGTATTTTTAAACCTCAAGTAACCGCACGTTCAATGGCAAGTGTGATTCCTTCAAAAATGAAATGGATGAAAGCAGCAGTTGCTGGATTCGATCCTGAGCATAATCAAGTTATTTTGGAAGGATGCCAACCCATTCAATATAAAGCCTTAGTCGTCTGTCCTGGTTTAAAACTCAATTGGCATGGCATTGAAGGCTTAGTTGAAACCTTAGGTAAAAATGGGGTGACGTCTAACTATCGTTATGATTTAGCGCCGTATACATGGGAACTGGTGCAACAGCTAAACGGTGGAAAGGCAATCTTTACCCAGCCACCTATGCCGATTAAATGTGCCGGTGCTCCTCAAAAAGCAATGTACCTTTCAGCGGACTACTGGTTAAAGCAAGGCAAACTCAAAAATATATCTATCCATTTTTATAACACCGGCGGTGTTTTATTTGGTGTGAAGGAATATGTACCTGCACTAATGCAATATGTCGAAAAATATGGTTCAGAACTTCATTTTAACCATCAACTTGTCAAAGTAGACGGGCCTGCAAAGAAAGTATGGTTCAAAGTGGTGAATGATGAAAATGCAGCATTGGTCGAAACAGACTTCGATATGTTGCATGTTGTTCCACCACAACAAGCGCCCGACTTTATTCGTGCAAGTTCTCTTACTGATGAAGCAGGCTGGGTGAGTGTTAATCCTCAAACCTTACAACACACACAACATGCCAATATTTTTGCTTTAGGCGATGTGATGAATGCACCTAATGCCAAAACTGCTGCTGCGGCACGGGCACAAGCTCCGATCGTTGCGGTTAATGTTATAGCCCAGCTCAAAGGTGAGCAAAACTTCTGCGAGTACAACGGCTATGGCTCATGTCCACTCACAGTAGAGCGTGGAAAAATCGTTCTGGCTGAGTTTGGCTACGGCGGCAAATTACTTCCAAGTTTTCCAAAATGGGTGATTGATGGGCAAAAACCTTCTCGTTTGGCTTGGCTGCTTAAAGAGCAGATTTTACCGCCGATTTATTGGCAAGGCATGCTTAAAGGCCGTGAGTGGATGGTCAAACCTGAGCGAGGATAAACAAAGCAATGCTTTGTACGAGCGCAAGACGAGAACTATGTTCGAGTGGAAGAGGATAAACAAAGCAACGCTTTGCCCTGAGAAGCGGTTAAAGCTTCGCAAGAAGACGAGATCAACTCACTCATTAACCAGCAGTCTACTGCAAACGATGTATATGCAATTTTAGGCTTTTAATATGTTATTACCTGTCGTTGAAGGCATTGTGATTGGCTTTTTACTTGGTCTTACCGGTGCGGGTGGTGGCATTCTTGCTGTACCCGCGCTTATGACCAGTCAAGGCTGGAGCGTGGCGCAAGCTGCGCCGATTGGGTTGTTGGCGGTTGCGCTATCTACTCTCATAGGAACCATTGAAGGCTTATTTAAAAAGATTGTTCGTTATCGTGCTGCGATTTGGATTGCCTTAATTGGTACTCCTATGGCACATATCGGCATTTTAATAGCTAACACGATTTCACCTATTTGGCTCATGTTAATATTTAGCTTGGTCATGTTTACAGTGGGTTATCGACTTATTAGTAACCGAATTTCGGATTTTCATAACCCGCCGTGTCAGGTCAACCCAAGTACGGGACGCTTTATCTGGAATTTTAAAACTGGTGGTGTGCTTGCGAGCATCGGGATTATTGCTGGGCTTTTAACTGGGATGCTCGGGGTGGGTGGCGGCTTTGTAATTGTACCCGCGCTTAGAAAAGTCACAAATTTGGATATGCATAGCATTGTTGCAACCTCACTTATGATTATTTTCCTGATTAGTGGCATGAGTATTGTGATGCATATTGCAGAGGGCTTTCACTATCCAGTCGCCATTACTAGTGCGTTTGCACTCGCATGTGCATTCGGTATGTTATTAGGACGCCGAGCTATTCGGTTTATTCCGTCTGCAATTGTACAAAAGGTCTTTGCTTTAATGGTTTTTGCTGTCGCAATTTATATGGTTATTAAGATTGTTAATCTAACAAATATCTGAGCGATATAGTATTTTAACCTTCTCTATAAATAGCAATTTTTCCAAGATGAGATATTAAAATTATCTTTGGAAAATTGATTTAAACCATTTAAATTTTTGAGAAAGTGAAATGAAGCGAATTAATGTAGCAATTTGTGGTTTTGGACGGATTGGGCAACAAATTGCAGAGCTTCTTTTAAATCGATCGACATACTATAAACAAAAATATCAAATTGATGCCCGTTTAGTGGGTGTCTGCAACTCATCATCAGGTTTAATTAACCAAGATGGTTTACAAGCTTCAAAGTGGCTAGATAAAACACAATATCAAGCAGGCCTAACAGAGCAAAAGTTTTTAGAAAAGGTTCAAGCAGATGTCATTATTGAGACTGGACCAAGTGACTATGTGACAGGTGGAAAAGGCCTATTTTATTTAAATTATGCTTTAACAAATAACATGAATGCGATTGCGGTATCTAAAGGTGCTTTAGTCGTAGAAGGTAAAAAACTAATTAACTTGGCACATCAGCACAATAAAAAACTATTTTTTAGCGGTGCCACTGCTGCAGCTTTACCGACGGTTGATTTGTTTGAATATAACTTAGCTGGCTGCCAAATTTTAGAAATAGAAGGTGTCTTTACCGGAACCACGAATTTTATTTTGAATGATATGTTGCAACACGAATGCGCATTTGCAGAATCTCTTGAAAAAGCTCAAACAAAAGGGTTTGCAGAACCTGACAGCTCTTTCGATGTAGATGGATGGGATACTGCTGCCAAAATTACGATACTAGCCAATACTGTTTTGGGGGCTGATGTAAAAATTCAAGATATTCCAAGACAAGGAATTAGTCACGTTACGGCTGAACATATTCGTGGTTGGAAAAAAGAAAATGTAATTCCTCGTCTGGTTGGTTTTATTCATATTAAGAATCAGCAAATTCAAACAGGTGTTGAATTAAGGTTAGTCCCAGCAAATCATCCGTTTGCTCATCTGCAAGGTTCTAATAAATGTATTCGGGTGTTAACGCAAGAAATGGGGGAATTTGTTGTCAGTGGAGGGGCATCTGCGCCATTAGCCACAGCAGCCGCGGCTTTAAAAGATTTTGAGTTGATGCTAAAAACTGGCTGCTAAAATTAATTATGATTTATAAAAAAAGCAGGCTTTTATGCCTGCTTCTCACAATTTTTTTGACTGCTAAATAACTTCTTTCCAATTTCAAACTTACTAAACATTAAGTAGTTACCAAGTAAGATGAGTAAAATTCCAAATACAGCATTTAAAGTCCACTCATATCCTTCAAAGAAAGTAGAAACTGTTAAAGCAACTAAAGGAAAGAGCAACGTGCTATAGGCTGCTTTGGCTGCACCAATTCGTCCGACCAGAGAAAAATAAGCTGAAAACCCAATAACCGTACCAAATACAGCCAAGTATAGTACCGAGCTTAAAAATGGGAAATTCATCGGCGGCATTAAATCTTGTCCTGTAAATAAAGCCAGAATTAACATCACCAATGCGCCATAAGTCATTGCATAACAGTTTGTTGAAAAGATATTTAGACCACGTTTTTGGTGTCTAACACTAATCATGTTCCCTAACGAAAAACCGTAAGTGCCTATTGCACATAGCCCAATACCCATTAATAGCTGCGCATTAAACTGACTATTAATCAGGTCATGCCAAAACAGTAAAACAATACCACTTAGGCCCAAAAGTGCAGCTGGTGCAAAGTTTGGGGAAGGTTTCTGCTTAAAAAAGATAAGCGCATTAATGGCATTAAAGAAAACCGCCATCGAAAAAATGACAGACTCTAAACCGCTATTTACATATTTAACCGCAGTATAAAAACAAATAAAGTTTAGGCCAAAAACACAAAGTCCTTGCAGCATACAGAACAAGTGATCTTTTAAAGCAATTCGCTGTAATTTTCCTGAAAATAGTAAAACAACCCAAAGTAATAAGGCTGAAATAGCAAAACGCCATAAAATTGCGACAACGGGTGTTGCATAATGGCTTTGAACGGCAATTCCAATCCATGTTGTTCCCCAAATCAACACCACCGCAACATAGAGTAAAATATTCATAACTTCATCCTCGATTACCAAGCTTAAGTATCTAGGAATGCTTCATTTTTCACGTATATATTCTTGTGTTGTACATGCAAGATCTTGCGTTTTTTATAGATCTAAACTAGCTGAATTTTGCTGAATATGGTTAACTTAAGCTCAATCATATTCGTTTTAATTTTGCATGGCTTATCAAACTTTAGAACAGCTGCAGCAGTCTAAAGCCAAGCTTCACGAAACTGTGGTGCTTGATGAAAATATGCAACTTGCATTTTGGTCTAATCAGCAAGATCGTGTAAGTGTCTGTAGCGATCACCACACTTTAAGTCTTTATATTCAAGATGGTTATGAAAGCTATCAAAAAACACCTGCGGGCTGGAAAAATGGTGGTGGGCCGGGACGTTTTTGCCTATTACCCGAACATCAGGAGTCAACTTGGGACATACGTGGTGGGCTTAAATTTGTCCACTTGTACTACACCGATCAACATTTGCGTGATGTTGCTGAAAAAATATGGGACAAAGAGCCGAATCAAATTGAACTAAACGAAGTTGTCTTTAATGACGATGAACGGATTCGGGCGTTATATCAATTTTTCTTGTTAGATTGCGATTGGCAAGATTCTTCAAATCATTTGCAAATGAGTACAACGGCAAGTTTATTGTTGAATCACTTAATTCGAAAATATAGCAGTGTTCAATGGCAACAGCCTACTATCAAGGGTGGGCTGGCACCTCATAAACTCAAATATATTCAGGAATGGATTGAAGATCATCTAGATCAGGCACTCACTTTGTCTGATTTGGCAAATGTTGTGAATTTAAGCGAATACCATTTTGCTCATATGTTTAAACAGTCCATGAATATGGCGCCTCACCAATATGTCATGCAAAGACGCTTAACTAAGGCCAAAGGACTAATTCAGTCATCTCAGCTTTCTTTGCAAGATATTGCCCTAGTATGTGGGTTTAGTTCAGCAAGCCATTTAAGTCATCGCTTTAAACAATTTTATGGCATGAGTCCTTCGCAGTTACGTTAAGTGTCTAATGTAATTGGTTTCTCCTGAGCTGCGTCAAATGCAGCTCTTGCCGCATCAATATCCGCAATATGCTGCTGAGCCCATTGGCCTAAAGCAATTACAGGTTCTGTAAGTGAATGGCCCAGTGGAGTTAATTCATATTCAACATGAGGTGGAACTACAGGATAAACTGTACGTTTAACCAACCCATCTCGTTCTAAACCACGCAAACACAATGTAAGCATACGCTGCGATATTCCATTGATACGTCTCTTTATTTCAGAAAAGCGATGAGGATGTGATGCAAGTGTCATTACAATGAGTATACTCCATTTCTCTCCAACTCTAGCCAATACTTGACTAACTCTTTGGCAATCTGAACTCTGGATATCATGAGGTATGGTTACAGTCATATTACTTGGTTCCCTAAATGTGCCTTCTTGTGCATAAGAATAATAGTAGTAACATAATTAGCTCAAGTAACAATTTTATACTGTAGGTATAAGCGATGAAACTACTTCAAATTGACACAAGTATTTTAGGTGAGCAGTCTGTTAGCCGCCAACTCACCTCATCTGTTATTCGTCAGCTCAGCACAGCTTATCCAGATGCAGAAATTATTCATCACGATTTTGCTTTAGAGCCAATTCCTCATTTGTCTGATGCTGAGTTTTTAGCATGGCAAGGTGTTGAACCTAATAATGAAATAGCGCAACAACGTGTTGCACGAAACACCCAATATTTGGATGAGTTCTTATCGTCAGATATCGTTGTAATTGGCGCACCTATGTATAACTTTAGCTTCCCATCACAGTTAAAAGCGTGGCTTGACCGTCTATCTGTTGCTGGTAAAACATTCCGTTACACGGAAAACGGTCCTCAAGGTTTAGTAGAAGGGAAACGTGTCATTATTGCTTCTTCGCGTGGTGGTGTGTATTCAGAAGGTTCACCAGCCGAAGCTTTAGACTATCAAGAAACTTATATCAAAGCGTTTTTCAATTTTATTGGGGTGACTGATATCACTTTTGTGCGCGCCGAAGGAATCGCTTTCGGACCAGAAGCACGTCAAGCTGCCTTAGATAATGCAGCAGCGCAAATTGCCCAGTTAGCGGGTTAAAAATATAAATAGCCGAACAGTAAAGGAACTGTTCGGCCTTATTGAGATTATGATTTTAAGAAATCAATTCAATCAGTAAATAACTAGAAGAAAGTGACAGCGAGCCCAACCAGTGCCGAAGCAAAAATGACATATAACACATTAATGTTAAATCGGAATAAAGCAATAAATGCAGCCACAGTAATGAGGGCTGCGACAATATCAAAATGGCCTGAAAAACCCTGTGGCCATAACACATGGTAACTAAAAAATAGTGCTAAATTTAAAATGACACCGACCACAGCTGCAGTAATGGCAGTGAGGGGGGCAGTAAATTTAATTTCGTTATGTGTAGACTCAATAATGGGCGCACCCGCAAAAATAAAGATAAATGAAAATAGAAAGGTAAACCAAGTCACAATGACTGCACCGAGTGCTCCAGCAAAAAATAAATGCTCAGAGCCTAGTAATGAATGATTTACACCTCCTAAAAAACCAACAAAGGCAACGACCATAATCAGTGGACCGGGTGTAGTTTCACCAAGTGCCAATCCATCAATCATTTGTGTAGGTGAAAGCCATCCAAAATGATTGACAGCCCCCTGATAGACATAAGGTAAAACCGCGTAAGCGCCCCCAAACGTAAGCAGCGCAGCTTTAGTGAAAAACCAAGCCATTTGGGTATAGGAATGATGCCATCCAAAATATGCGCCTAAAGCTAAAATTGGCAATAACCATAAAGCGATTGCCACAAAAATAAGTCTGGCTAACCGTGACCAATAGAATTTAGCGTGCTCTGGTGTCGGAGTATCATCATCAATATATGCCGGACCATAATCTTTTTGACTGGCTTTATGTCCAGCCGCTGAGGAAAATAGTTCTGGGTACTTTTTACTCGCTAAATAGCCAGCAATACCAGCTGATAAAACGATAAGCGGGAAAGGAAGTTTTAAGACAAAAATGGCAAAAAACGCTGCAATCGCGACGACCCATAAAAACTTATTTTTAAGCGAACGACTACCTATACGGTAAGTTGCATGAAAGACAATTGCAGTGACGGCAGGCTTTATCCCGTAAAAAATACCTGCAATAACAGGCACATCTCCAAATTTTATATAAACCCAAGATAGCCCAATTAAAATAAATAAAGAGGGTAATACAAATAGAATACCTGCAACCAATCCTCCCGCAGTTCTATGCATAAGCCAACCAATGTAGGTTGCTAACTGCTGCGCTTCAGGACCGGGTAACAACATGCAGTAGTTCAGTGCATGTAAAAATCTTTTTTCGGATATCCAGCGCTTTTGCTCAACTAGTTCCTGATGCATCACAGCGATTTGTCCAGCTGGCCCCCCAAAGCTAATAAAACCAAGCTTGAGCCAAAATAAGAAGGCTTGCCAGAAGGTGACTTGTTCCACTGAATCATCAGGGGTATTTAATTGTTTTTGTTGCATATTATCCCCTAAAAAATAATATTAATTTTTACGTTTATGGCATAACGGAGTATGTTTTATAGCATAACAAACACAAATGTATTTTTTATGATAACCATTCAACTTTTATAGATAACTATTTATTAATTTGTTGATATTAAATGAAATTATTTTTTTAACTAAAGTTATCGCTTTAAATTATTTCCAAAGCTGAAACATTTTAAACATTATTTGCTCAAGTTGTTATAACAGGTTGTGAGCCGTGAGCCAGCTACCCCAAGATCCCAAAAATCACAAGCCTCTTTACGATCAGTTAAGGGAACTCATCCTTAATAAAATTGTAAATGGTGAATATGCCGTACTGAGCCAAATTCCATCTGAAAATGAGTTTGCTGAACAATTTGGTGTAAGTCGAATTACAGTTCGCCAAGCGCTCAACCAATTACAGTTGGAAGGCTATATTTTTAAGGTGCCAGGTAAAGGGACCTTTGTAAGTAAGCCAAAAACGTTCCAGAACATCTCAAGTTTGCAGGGTTTTGCAGAAGCAATGTCATCTGCTGGTCACGAAATTTTAAACCGTGTCATCTCCGCCGAGCTTAAGCAGGTCCCGATGCATGTTGTACCCAAATTAAAGTTACCAGTTAAAGCCAATGTGTATGAAATTCAACGTGTCCGTTTACTCAACCGTCAGCCAGTGTCGTATGAGTTGACTTATTTGCCAGAACATATTGGTTTGAAACTTAAAGAGAAAGCGATTGATTTACGTACAACCGATATTTTCAAGGCATTAGAACAAGAGTGTGACATCCCTTTGGGACATGCGGATTTAAGCATTGATGCCACGGTAGCGGATGAAGAATTAGCAGCTTTGTTGCAAGTCGAAATCGGAACTCCTGTATTACGCGTTGAACGTTTGACTCATGACGCAAATGGCCAACCGATTGACTATGAATATCTCTATTTCTCAGGCGATACCTTCCAGTACCGTTTACGTATTCATCGTTAATAACTCAAATAAAAATAAGGAATATTCAATGGAAACTAAATATCTTGAGTTCGATATTGTGGTGATTGGTGGTGGAACTGCTGGACCAATGGCTGCGATTAAAGCAAAACAAGAAAACCCCAATTTAAAAGTCTTGCTCATTGAAAAAGCGAATGTAAAGCGCAGTGGGGCGATTTCAATGGGAATGGATGGGCTGAATAATGCTGTCATTCCGGGCTATGCAACACCTGAGCAATACACCAAAGAAATTACCATTGCCAACGATGGGGTAGTTAACCAAACCACTGTATATGCATATGCAAAGCATAGTTTCAAAACTATTCAACAACTTGATCAATGGGGTATTAAGTTTGAAAAAGATGAGACTGGCGAATTTGCAGTAAAAAAAGTACATCACATGGGGGCATATGTTTTACCAATGCCCGAAGGCCATGACGTTAAAAAAGTTTTATATCGTCAGTTAAAGCGTGCTCAAGTCAAAATTAATAATCGGATTGTCACCACAAAGCTTTTAAAAAATGAGCAAGGTGCAATCAATGGTGTACTTGGTTTTGACTGTCGTAGTGGTGACTTTTATGTCATTAAAACGAAAGCTGCCATTTTATGTTGTGGTGCCGCAGGGCGTTTAGGTTTGCCAGCTTCCGGCTATTTAATGGGCACTTATGAAAACCCAACCAATGCAGGTGACGGCTATGCAATGGCATACCATGCAGGTGCTGAGCTTGCTAACTTAGAATGCTTCCAGATTAATCCATTGATTAAAGACTATAACGGCCCAGCTTGTGCCTATGTGACTGGTCCTTTAGGAGGTTATACCGCTAACAGTAAAGGTGAACGTTTCATTGAATGTGACTACTGGAGTGGTCAAATGATGTGGGAGTTTTACCAAGAACTGGAAAGTGGTAATGGTCCTGTTTATTTAAAAGTAGATCATCTGGCCGAAGAAACCATTCAAACCATCGAAGAAATCTTGCATACCAATGAGCGCCCAAGCCGTGGACGTTTTCATGAGGGTCGAGGAACCAATTACCGTCAAGATATGGTGGAAATGCATATTTCAGAAATTGGTTTCTGTAGCGGGCACAGCGCTTCTGGCGTATGGGTCAATGAAAAAGCTGAGACTTCAGTAAAAGGATTATACAGTGCTGGCGATATGGCTGCTGTACCTCACAATTATATGCTTGGTGCATTTACCTACGGATGGTTTGCAGGTGTAAATGCTGCGCAATACGTGAATGCAGTTGAAGATAGTGAATTAAACCAAAGCGAAATAGAAGCAGAAAAAGCTCGACTATTTGCGCCACTGAATTGCTCAGAAGGTTTACCTCCAGAGCAAGTGGAATATAAGCTGCGCCGTTTTGTAAATGACTATTTGCAGCCCCCTAAAACTCGCCAAAAAATGGAAATTGGGCTCAAGCGTTTTGAAGAAATCAAACAAGATATTAAGCGAATTTCTGCCAGAAACCCACATGAGCTGATGCGTGCCGCTGAAGTTTCTTTTATTCGAGATTGTGCGGAAATGGCAGCTAGAGCTTCACTGTTTAGAGAGGAAAGCCGCTGGGGACTGTACCACTATAGAGCAGATTTCCCTCAAAAAAATAACTCGGATTGGTTCTGTCACGCGCATTTGAAAAAAGATGAACACGGCAATATGGTCAGTTTCAAAAAGCCAATCGAGCCTTATCTGGTTCCGATTAATCAAGATGAAGCTGTGTCGTATGACCGTTTACGCATTCAAAAAGATGTTGCTCTAGCAGACTAAATAAATCAGGAATTCAAATCATGGCTTTTATTTTTAAAGAAGTACAGCACCGTACTGTCGCACCCGTCATTATCGATGAAGATAAATGTATTGCTGATAAAGGATGCACTGTCTGTGTAGATGTTTGTCCAATGGATTTATTGGCAATCGATCCAACAACTCAAAAAGCTTATATGCAATTTGATGAATGTTGGTATTGCATGCCTTGTGAAAAGGACTGCCCAACAGATGCAGTCAAAGTAAATATCCCATACCTACTCAAATAATTAATTTGGAATACGTAACATGAGACAAAATAAATTGATCAATAAAAAACTATTACTCAGTAGCTTAATTGGTGCCATGGTACTCGGCACTTTGGGGTGCGGCAGTAAAACAGAAACTGTGCGTGTCGCCATTGGTACACAAGACACGACCATTAACTGTGCAACAGGTGGGTTGCTAATTCGTGAATTGAATTTATTACCAAAATATTTGCCTAAAGATGGTAAATACAAACACGTTAAATATGATATTCAATGGAAAAACTTTACCTCTGGTGCACCACTTACCAGTGAGATGGTGGCTGGGCGTCTAGATTTGGGAGCAATGGCTGACTTTCCTGCGGTTAATAATTTAGCGGCATTTAAAAAAGCTGGGAAAGAAAGCATATTTTTAGCGCCATTGTCAGGCAGTATTAATGGTAGCGGTAATGCGATTGTTGTTCCAATTGACTCAAAAGTAACATCACTGAAAGAACTAAAAGGACAAACCATTTCCGTACCTTTTGCTTCAACTGCTCATGGACTATTGCTAAGAGCGATTCAGGCTGAAGGCTGGCAACTTGATAAAGATATTAAAGTGATTGCTCAGGCGCCAGAAGTGGCGGGACCTGCATTAAAAAGTCATAAGATTGCTGCACATGCTGACTTCGTACCATTTGGAGAGTTATTTGCTTACCAAGGTTTTGCTAAAAAAATCTATGATGGTTCACAAGCAAAATCACCTACATTTCATGGATCACTTGCGAGCAAGGATTATGCACAGCAGCATCCAGAAGTTATAAAAGCCTATTTACAAGCAACTATTGAAGCGAATCGTCTGATTCAGGAACAGCCAGAAAAATATAGTGAATTTATTGCTGAAAAAACAGGTATTCCTGCCGAAGTTGTTTATCTATTTCATGGCCCTTTAGGTCTGCAAACTCGTGACTTAACGTGGAAACCTGAATATCGAAAAGCGACTCAAATTGCGATAGATACCTTAAAAGTTTTAGGAAAAAACGACGGTACGCTTGATGTAAATAAATTTATTGATGACCAATATATTAAGGACGCATTTCAAGCATCTGGACTTAATTACAGCCAGCAATTGGCTGACTATACAAAATCACCTTTGGTTGCCAATGACGCTTTAACTGGCCAACCCATCAAAACATTTGATCGGGTGACCCAAATTTGGGTAACGGGTGAAGAAAAAGTTCGTAGCTACGAAACGCCTGAGCATGCTTTTTCTGATTTAAAGAAAATACAAGCCGATGGAAAAACGGTGCGTGTGGTTTATAGCCAAGATCATCAGTCCGACATTAAGTTACTTGCTAATTTAGCATGGTATGCCACAGACAAAGCAGGACAAATTCAAGCCTTTTTATTAAAAGATGATGCTGAAAAATGGGCTAAACAACAGGGTGGAAAAGTATATGACTTTAAAGCTATTCAGCTTGTAAAACAGAGCTGATGTGTTGTCTTACCTAATGAGCAGGAGGTGACGAATGAGTAGTTTGGTCCAAACAAAACCAAAAAACCAAAGTACATTTTTGACTAAATTTTTTCAGCAGTTGAGATCATATCCAGCGCGTTTAAAAAGCCATGTGATTGCTTTCACATCTATAGCTTTTTGGATAGTCATTTGGCAAGGACTTGCTCAGTTTAAAATAAATTTAGGCTTTGTGAACTTTAGCAATGTCCCGACACCTTTAGATGTCATCCATGCGCTTTGGGCTTTTTTTCAACTCAGCACTGCGTTTGAACATGTCGAATCTAGTGTATTTCGTGTAGTGGTTGGTTTTGTGCTTGCGGCTCTAATTGGTGTAGGCATTGGTTTGTTGGCAGGACGTTATCAAAAACTGGCTGCCTTTCTAATGCCACCATTAGAAGTATTACGTCCAATACCAGCAGTTGCATGGATCCCTTTAGCAATTCTGATTTTTCCATCCTCAGAAGCGTCTATGATTTTTATTACCTTTATTGGGGCTTTATTTCCAATTTTATTAAACACCGTACATGGCGTTGGTGCAGTTGACCCAAGGCTCGTTGCGTCAGCGAAAAGTCTGGGTGCTTCTGATCTTGCCATTATTCATGAAGTCATTATTCCGGGCGCATTACCGAACATTATTACGGGTTTATCTATTGGAATGGGCACTTGTTGGTTCTGTTTAGTGACTGCGGAAATGATTTCGGGGCAACATGGAATTGGATACTTCACGTGGGAATCTTTTACCTTGCAAAACTATAGCAATATCGTGGTTGGCATGGTGCTAATAGGAGCGTTAGGTATGTTTAGCAGTACATTGGTGCGTGTGATTGGAAACCGATTTACTCCATGGTATCAACTAAGGAAGTCTTAAAATGTCAATTACACAAGGCCATGTACGTATTCAAAATCTATCTCTACATTTAGGGCAAGCTAAAAATCGTTTTCAAGCATTAGATCGGGTTAATTTCGAAATACAACCGGGCGAGTTTATATGTCTACTTGGCCCGTCGGGTTGCGGTAAATCAACATTATTAGGTGCTTTAGCAGGGCACTTACCAATTAGTTCTGGGTCTTTAACGGTCGATGATGAATCGATATTTGAACCTCATCCAGATAGAGGTTTGGTGTTTCAGCAACATACCTTATTTCCGTGGAAAAGCGTGCTCGAAAATATTGCCTTTGGTTTAAAAATGAAAGGCATCGCTAAACAAAAGCGTATTGAACAAGCTCAGAAAATGATTGATCTGGTCGGACTTAAAGGTTTTGAACATAAATTTCCAGCTGAACTTTCTGGTGGTATGCAGCAACGGGTTGAAATTGCGAGAGTATTGATTAATCAACCTCGCATTTTATTAATGGATGAGCCTTTTGGTGCGTTAGATGCTCAAACTCGTTTAAAAATGCAAATGCTATTACTCGAAATTTGGCAAGAAATTCAAACGTCGGTTTTATTTATTACCCACGATATTGATGAGGCACTTTTTTTAGCCGATCGAGTGTTGATTATGAGCCATCGACCAGGGCGAATTATTGAAGAAATTCCACTTAAGTTTGAACGTCCACGGGATGTTGAGCTTGTAACGAGTAGTGAATTTACAGCCATTAAAAAACATTGCATCCAAACGTTAAAAGAAGCCACTCAACAAGAAGAGTTAAGCCGTTTAAATCCATTAGGGCTTGGAAAGAAATCACAAATTAAGGAATACGAATGAGTTTTTATTATCAAGCTTTAGACGACCTCAATGAATATAATCAGGAATTTCTTGCGCAGCTCAATCATGCAGATGAAAAGATCCGCTTTGTCGCTTTAATGAATATTGGTGATGAAGAAAATCCGAGTTTACTTCCGTGGCTGCATGCAGCACTACAACACGACTCTTCAGCTTTAGTTCGTGAAGAAGCGGCAAAAAAACTAGAAAGCTGGGAAGACCCAAGCAGTTTGCAAATATTGGCGCAAGCCTTATTTGATGTTGATCTGAATGTGAGACAAGCTGCCAGCCAGAGTTTAAGTGAAGTCAAAAATGCGGCATCAGCCCAGATACTGGCACCGTATTTAAAGCATACGGATACTTTTGCTCTTAGTGCAATTCTGCGTGCTTTAAAACCTTTACGACCACAGCAATTGTTTGAAGAGATATCTGCTTTGGTACACCACGAAGATGCATTTGTACGCCGTGAGGCAGTCAGTGCATTAAGTTGGTTACAACAAGACCAAGCAATTACGATATTGGCAAAAATTGCCGAAACAGATACAGATGATGAGGTCCGCCGTATTGCAACAGGTGGTTTGGCTTATAGTCAGAGTATATCCGCAAAGGTCATCCAAGCACTTCAACACTCTTTAACTTCGGAAAGTTGGCAACTAAGAGTGGAAGCTGCTCTTACGATTGGAAAATTACGTATTTTTCAGCTCGAAGCTCCTTTAATTCATGCTGTATCAGACTTGTATTGGCAAGTACGTATTGCAGCAGTACGGAGCTTGGGACTACTTAAATCACATCTGGCAGTTGCTCATTTGACTGATAACTTTAAGCATGAAATTAGTAACTTGCGTAAAGAAGTCGCTTTAGCACTCGGTGAAATTGGTACAGCAGAAGCTCAGAAGCTATTGGAACAACATCAAAATGATCCAGATCCTGAAGTACGAAAAGCGATTCGTATTGGATTAAATCAAATTGGTGAGGTGAAGTATGCAAATCAGACCTGATATCCGTGTCGACACTATAAATAAGCAGGTTCACTTTATATGGACCGATGGCTCAAGCGCATGTCTGAGTCATCAAAGTTTAAGGGAAATTTGCCCATGTGGCTTTTGCCGAGCGAAGCGGATTAAACAAATTAAAATAGAGCATCAAAATGTTGAAGTGACAGCTATGTTTGATCAAGGTTATGGTGCCCAAATTTGCTTTAGTGATGGGCATGATAAAGGGATTTTTCCATGGGCTTTTTTAAAAGAATTTGCTAAGAGCTAAAAGATGCCTTCTGCTTGGGACAGAAGGCATCTTATTTAATTAATGATCATGTTCTAAATAATCTGGTTTTTTAGGAAGCGCAAGGCTACATAAGAAACAGATAATCAGCATGACAATCACATATATAAAAAAGGTATTTTCAATTCCGGCAGCTTTGAACTGTAAGGCAACTGAAGGTGCAGAACCACCAAACAGCGCATTACCTACTGCATACGAAAAACCTACGCCTAAAGCTCGCACATGAGGTGGGAACATTTCAGCTTTTACCAATCCACTAATAGAAGTATAGAAGCTGAGTAACATCATCATAAAGATGAGTAGCAAGGTAATGATGATCGGAGAATCTATATAGGCACGCATCCCGATCACCATGACGGGATAAATAAAAATGGCGGACAATAAGCTAAATGCCAACATTGAAGAGCGTCGCCCAATACGGTCTGAAATTGCACCAAATACAGGTTGAGCACACATATAGACAAATAGGGCAAAGGTCATGATATAACCAACGGTTTTTCCGTCCATCCCTAAGTTGGTTAAATAGGTTTTTGAATAAACGGTCTCTACATAAAACGTTAATGAACCAGCAGAAGTGTATCCAACCACTAATAAAAAGGTTTTCCAGTGCTTTTTAAAGAGTTCTCTTAAGCTACCAGACTCTTTTCGTTCGCTGTCTTGATGAGAAAGTGTTTCTTCTAAACGACTACGTGCAAGCAAAGATAAGATTGCTGCGATACCACCAATAACAAATGGAATACGCCAACCGCCATCATGTAATTGTTGTTCACTTAAGAACGTCAATAAAATAACGCCCAGTAAGCTTGCAAGCAATTGACCACCAGAGAGGGTGACATATTGGAAAGATGAGTAAAAACCACGCTGACCTTTTAAGCCTAATTCACTCATATAAGTGGCAACGGCGCCATATTCACCACCCACTGATAAGCCTTGAAGTAAACGAACAAGGAGTAACAGAAAAGGGGCAAATAAACCGACTTGATCATAAGTAGGCAAAGCTGCAAATAAAAAGGAGCTTAAAGCCATCAAACAGATTGATATGATCATCGACTTCTTTCGGCCATGTCGATCTGCAATACGACCAAATAGCCAGCTTCCAATCGGACGCATAAAGAAGCTTGCGGCAAACACCCCCCAAACATAAATAGACTTAGTTGTGCTATCCATATCTGGCGCGGTTAAAGCTTGAGTAAAGTAAGCAGCAAATACTGCATAAATATAAAAATCAAACCATTCGACTAAATTACCAGAGGCTGCGCCTACAATCCCACGTATCCTGCTACGTTTTTCTTCCTGAGTATATGTCATATTACTTCCATCACTTTGTAGACAAAAACTAGGAACTTTTTAGGTGGGCTAAACAGAAAATAGAATGAACTTTTTAAAAATCACTCGACCCTGAGCACGTCCTTAGAATTCCTAACCATTCATTTTTTCTAATTTTAAAATTCGATTCTAGTGAGATTACGTCCTTTTGTTCGATTTAAAGAATTTTTTACCAATGATCGAACACTTCCTTTTATTTAACTGCATAATTAATTGTTTTTAAAATCAGTAAGCTAATTTAATACCAGTATTTTTCTATTCTGTTTCTCCTTTTAAGTGCCATTTTGAGCTTAAGTGTATTTTGAATATTTGATAATACTTAAAAAGTTATAGTATCAATTCCCAAGAAAATAAATGAAATTCATAGAATGATAAGTTGAAAAAAGTCGAACTAAATTCACTTAATCGAAAAAATACAGAATATGTTGTTTCTCAATATATGTAGCTGTATTCTTGCGTGGCTAAAAATCGGCTCAGCACTTATTTCTAGCGCTTCAAATTATGCACGGTATGGCAGGTAGTTATTCAATGGAAAGACGTTCGTTAAATCTTCACTTCATGACATGCTCTAAAACAGCATTGGCTTCATCTATTGCACTCATAACATCTGTCGTCTATGCAAATGAAGCGGAGGTTTCGAAGCTCCCAACCATTACTGTGAACGCTACACAAAATAGTGATGCACTATACACATCAAAAAAAGTGAGTTTATCTGGTTTTCAAACTGGTGATGTAAAGAAAGTCCCTGCATCTATTACCACCATTACATCTGAACGTATAGCAGATCAACACGCAAAAACACTGACCGATGTGATTAAAAATGATTCATCCTTAGGCGATGGTTATGCTGCAATTGGCTACTATCCAAATTTTGTAGCACGTGGTTTTGCGCTTGATTTAGGCTCAAGCTATCTCATTAATGGCCATACCATACGTGGCGAACAAAATGTAGCTTTAGAAAATAAAGAACAAGTTGAAATCTTAAAAGGCATTTCTGCAATTCAAAGTGGAATGTCGACACCAGGTGGTGTGATTAACTATGTAACCAAAAGACCAGCCGATGTTAAAAACATTACAGTCGATGCAAATTCAGAAGGTGGTTATACACTGGCAACGGATGTAGGCGGCTTTGTTAATGATAGTTTTGGTTATCGAATCAATTTAGCCCATGAAAGCATCCATCCAAATGTTGATCACGCAAATGGTAAGCGTGAGTTTGGTTCAGTTGCTTTAGACTGGAAAATTAATGATCGCTCTAAACTACTGTTTGACATTGAAGCTCAGCATCAAAGCCAACGTTCAGTACTCGGTTATCAGCTGCTTGATGGGCAAGAAGTACCAACAAATGTAGATCAAGACCGTTTATTGGGTTATCAGTCTTGGAGTAAACCTGTTGTAAATAACAGTGTAAATACGAGTTTGAAATATCAATATGCATTTAACGATCAATGGAATGGTAGCTTAAGTGCATCGCAAAGCCGTGTTGTGATTGATGATAATAGTGCTTTCCCATGGGGATGTTATAGCAGCATTTGTGAAGTTACCGGTTTGGGCAATACTTTTGATAAACACGGAAATTATGACATTTATGACTTCCGCAGCCCAGATGATACACGAATTACTAACCAGTTCGCTGCTGGGTTAAATGGTCAATTCAACACTGGCAATATTCAGCATCAAATCGCTTTCGAATTACAACGTACATATAAAACCTTAAAACACCATACACCACTGAATGTAGGGGTAGGAACAGGCAATATCTATGAAGATACGGTCGACTACAGTCCTTCATCGGAAAGCCCAGGCGATCGTTACAAAGCTCTAGAGAGTGATCAGACTGCACTTACTGTATCTGACCGAGTTCAATTTAATGATCAATGGTCAACTCTACTCGGTGGAAAACTGATTCACCTTGATGAGCAAGCTTATAATTCAGATGGGCAGCAAAGCCGTGATACGGATTTAAACAAATTCTTGCCACAATTAGCACTCATGTATAGTCCAACTTCCACGACTAATCTTTATGCTTCATATGCCAAAGGATTATCAGATGGTGGTGAAGCTCCGTGGTTCGCTAATAATGCTCTAGAAGTTCTATCTCCTAAAAACTCTGAACAATATGAAGTTGGTGTTAAGCAACAAATTCGGAACTTCTTAGTAACAGCAGCTATTTTTGATTTAAAACAAGACAATCAATATAGCAAAGTAAATGCAGAAGGAACTTTCGATTTTATTTCACAAGGCGAACAACACAATCAAGGTATTGAGTTAGGTTTAACAGGTGCCTTAACCGATACACTTGATGTAAGTTCAGGTGTTACCTATACCAAGTCTCGTCTTGTTGATATTGATACTGACAACTACAAAGGTCATCAAACTCAAAATGTGCCGAAAGTACGTGCCACAGCCCAGTTATCTTATAAAGTACCGTCAGTTGAAGGTTTAAGATTATTGAGTGGTATGCAATACAGTAGCAGTAAATATGCAAATAAAGAGGGAACTGCAAAAGTAGGCGGATATAGTGTCTTTAATATTGGTGCTGCCTATAAAACAAATTTTGCTGGGCATGACACAACTTTTAGATTCAATATTGATAACTTATTTAACAAGAAATATTGGCGTGATGTAGGGGCATTTATGGGTGATGACTATTTATTCTTAGGTAATCCACGTACAGCCCAGTTCTCTACAACTTTCAGTTTTTAAAATATAGAACAAATAAAAAAGGAGCTTATAAAAGCTCCTTTTTATTTCAGGAATTAAGCCGACATTTTTGGTTTAACCATATTATTAATCGACAAGATATCATCAAGTACTTGTGCTGATAATAAACCTTCATTTTGAACTAAAGCCAATACGCTTTGCCCAGTTTCGTTTGCTGTTTTAGCAATACGAGTTGTAGTTTCATAACCTAGGTATGGGTTAAGTGCAGTCACAATACCAATTGAATTTTCAACCAAAGCTTTACAGTGTTCAGGGTTCGCCGTAATCGTATCAATACACTTAGTTTGGAACATTGCCATTGCTTTACCAAGCAAGTCCATCGATTCAAACAGTTTGAATGCAATAAGTGGTTCCATTGCATTTAATTGTAATTGACCAGCTTCAGCAGCTAAAGTTACAGCCAAGTCATTTGCAATAATTTGGAAGCAAGCAAGGTTCATTGCTTCAGGTATAACTGGGTTTACTTTACCTGGCATGATCGAGCTACCAGGTTGACGTGCTTCTAAGTTAATTTCATTAATGCCAGTACGTGGACCACTTGAAAGTAAACGCAAGTCATTGGCAATTTTTGAAAGTTTAGTTGCAGTACGTTTTAATAAACCAGATAAAAGAACAAAGTCACCCATATCAGAAGTGGCTTCAATCAAATCTGGAGCTGACTTAATTTTCTTACCAGAGATTTTTGCAAGTGCTTGAATCGCGAGTTCACGGTAACTATATTCAGTGGTAATTCCTGTACCAATCGCTGTACCGCCAAGATTCATATAAGCTAAAACATTTGGAATAAGCGTATTAATTTGCTCAAGGTCTTTTTGTAGAGTTACCGCAAAAGCACCAAACTCTTGACCTAATGTCATAGGCACAGCGTCTTGTAACTGAGTACGACCCATTTTTAAAATGTGTGCAAACTCTTGAGATTTATTCAAGAAGCTAAGAATCAAATTGTTAAATGGAAGATTTAACTCATCTAGGCTAAGTAATAAACCTAAACGAATTGCAGTAGGGTATACGTCATTTGTTGACTGCGACATATTAATGTCGTTATTTGGATGCAAGTATTGATATTGACCTTTAGAATGGCCCATATATTCTAAAGCAACGTTTGCCAATACTTCATTTGCATTCATATTGGTTGAAGTGCCAGCACCGCCTTGCATCATGTCGATTGGGAACTGGTCATGGAAATTACCACGAATAAGCTGATTACAGCTGTATTCAATCGCTTCAAATTTAGTTTGATCTAAGTTTTTAAGATTATAGTTTGCTTCAGCACAAGCTAGTTTAACCATAGCTAATGCTTTAATTAAATTAGGGAAATTTGCAACTTTGCTATTTGTTAAGTTGAAATTTTCTAAAGCACGTAATGTTTGAACTCCGTAATAATGGTCATTGTTGATTTCTCGATGACCAATAAGATCCTTCTCAATACGGGTAGTAATATCAGCGTTCATCATTAAACTTCGAATTAGTTAAGATGATTCATCTTAGAATTCGAAATGCTTCACTTCTAATGCATTTATTAAAGTAATTATGCATTTTTTGCATAACAAAAAAGAGGGTAGTCGAGAAATAATCGTTGGTATATGAGCGTATATAGAATGAATACTTGTTCTAAAGTTTAATATATTCAAATATTTATTTAATTTTATAGATTGGTCAAAGGTGTGAAAATATAAGTAAATCAAAATTTATACAGAAAACTAAGCAATCATTTCCGTGTATTAAAATCAAAAAAATATTTGATTTTTCATGTGAAAGTTAATTTATATAAGCAAATAATGAGTTTTGTTTAATAAATTTTAATAAAATTGTGATGCATTTCACATAAAAATACTTATAATACAGAAAATTTTGATTTATTAAGTTTATGTTAAAAGTAACTGCTGCTTTATTAATATTGGGAAGTTTTGCTTGTTATCTCCTTTGGGGTAATGAAGAAAAAGCTGAAACTAAAAGTTCGCACATGCTTAAAGAAGCTGAGCAATCAATTAAGAATGCTGAGTTATCTATTCAAAAAGCTAAACAAAATATCCCTACTGCATCGTATCAATAATTTAGGCATTCAAGATTATTGTCTGTTAAATAATCTTTTGACTGAAATTTTATAAGGTGTAAGCACGCTGTAAAGAGACAAATGCATGAGAATGAAGTTTATTGCATATGACCCTAATTCTGGTGAGAAACTCAGCTTGAAAGAGCATATTCATCACATGGATAAATACACAACTTATGTTTTTTTTAGTGATGAAAAAGACAATATGGTTTTCAATCCACAGAAAAAACAGATATTTGAAATCAGTCAATATACTTCTAATATGATGGTTGAAATTTCAAGAAAGTTATACTACTTGATTGGTGAATATTAGGTCATTTTGATCAACCCGTCTGCGAAAATCGTCACCGCTTTTAAAGGGGACTCAATACGTTTGCGTACACTCAAATAGATACTTTAGTATAATAGTCGGAATTATCTTTTTATCTTATACTCTTTTCAAATATTGTATTTAAATACAATCAATTATTATGACTGCTTAAATCCTGAAATGAGGTAAGGTAATCATTTTCTTATCAATTATTACCTTACCAACCCATTGAGTGAGTAAAAAAAATCATTTTTCATATTTTTTGGGTTAGGCAAAGTAAAAAGGGTATGAAAATAGATTTTTTAACTACCTTTTATAGTGGAAAAGTATCTTAATTAATATTCTGAAAAATTTAATCAATAACATAAGGATTGGTTATTGAAACAGTTTACAGTCCGCATTCTTCCCCAAGGTGCGGACTTTTTTTATCAATAAAATGTACAAATATAAGTTCGTGCTTATTTCTAAAAGTTATCTTGTTAAGATCACTTATTTATTTTTATGATGGCTTTTTATTGTTTGATTTAAATAATTTTTTTAGCTGAATTGTACTTATGTTCATCTCTTGTCTCGTGAAAACAAAACCTATTATTTTCTTATCTTCTTTTCTATGTCAGAATTATTAAATACTTAATTTTATAGATTGGCTTTGTCCTTTCACTTCTCGCATTTTTGCAGGTACTCCCTATGTTTTATCATTCTTTCTTATCACTAAATTTATTTATGCTACTTCCCAAAAATATCAATTAATAAAATTACAAATCTAAAAGGGAATAGATAAGATGAATTTAGAAGTCCGTTGGGTAGAGGATCTCCTCACATTAGAACGTGAACGTTCAATCTCAAAAGCAGCAGAGAAAAGATTTATTAGCCAGTCTGCATTTACTCGAAGAATTCAACAAATTGAAGAAATGATTGGTGCTGAAGTCATTATTAGGAACAACAAAAACAACATCGAATTTACAGACATTGGTCGAATTTTATTAGTGATGTCTAAAAATATTGAAAAACAGGTAGAGGAGACCGCAAAACTCATTAAAAATATTAAAAATGAAACTGAATCGACCATTCGTTTCTGCGTTGTTCATTCTTTAGCTTCTGGATTTTTAACTACTTTTTTAAAGAAATTTCCTACACTTATTCGTGATTTAAAAATTGAAATTGTCGCAACGAATAGTGGAGAAGGCCTGTCTTTGTTAAAAGAAGGTGCTTGTGACTTTATGATTTGCTATGCAGATAAAAGCAATATTAGAAAAGTTGGGGATGATATTTTAAGTGGTATCAAAATTGCTGAAACGGTTATTGTACCGGTCTCTGCAACTGAACCCGACCATAGCCCGAAACATACAATACAAAGTAACTTTGCTCTGTTAGCGTATAGTAAACACGCGTACTTAAGAAAACTGGTGGATCAACTGATTGAAGGTAAGCTTATATATAAAACGTTATATGAAACAGATAATGCCACCAATTTAAAAGAGCTGGTTTTACAAGGTCTAGGGGTTGCTTGGATTCCAAAAATTAATGTTGAAGAAGACCTTGCAGCCGGAAAATTAGTCATTTTAGACCAACAAGAATATTGCCTTGCTCAAGATATTTACATCTTCAAAAATAATTTGAGTGATAATAAGTCGGTACAGAAAATATGGAATGGTTTTAAAGGTCAGCAAGATCTATAACGTCTACTCGTTTGAAATAATGAAGTACACGATATTTATATATAAATTAAGCAAATAAGTAGATTATGCTTTGGTCTTTACGATGAAAGGCAGTATAAAGCATTGCCCCTTGTCTAAATTCTTTGATAATTTAGAGTAAATTTCAATAAGTCAAAAGTAGAGTATAGGAGTATTTATCTCTTTCATACCTACTTTGAGCTTATTTCAATGGATTATTGAGTCCAAGCGGAGACAATTTTGTTTGATCTAGACAGTAGATTATTAAATATTTTTTATCATATTTATCGGTTCAAAAGTGTTTCAATGGCTGCAGATGCCATTGGTTTGACACAGCCGAGCGTTAGTAATGGTCTAAACAAAATCCGCCAACATTTTAATGATCCTTTGTTTATTCGAGTCGGTAATGAAATGATTCCGACTGAACTGGCAAAGCAAATTTTTCCACTCATTAGCGAAGTTATTGATAAGGTTGAAAGCATTAATAATTTTAATGTGAACTTTGATCCCTTGACCTCAGATCAGTTGTTTACGATTGCGATGACTGATGTGTCTCATTTGGTTTTGTTGCCGCAACTAACCAATTATTTAAAAGAAAAAGCCCCTTTGATTCGCTTAAATATTAGGCCGATTACACCAGAAACTAGCTATCAAATGGCAAACGGTGAAATTGATCTAGCCATAGGTTTTTTACCGCAGTTAGAAGAAGGTTTTTATCAGCAGAAGTTTTTTCGTCAACACTATGTCGTAATTAGCTCAAAAAGCCATCCACGTTTAGACCCAAATAATTTCACTTTAGAGGATTATATGCGTGAATCTCACATCGATATTGATGCGGGTATTGGGCATTATCACATTAAAAATGAGCTGCAGAATAAAGGGCTGGATCGAAATATTTTAATTCGTTTACCAAGTTATTTAGGTGTGGGATTGGTCGTTCAAGAAACAGATGCTATTGCCACTGTGCCATATTATTTAAGTCAGGTTTTATTGGTTAGAGAGAACTTACAGATTTTACCGGCACCGCTTGATTTTCCAACTTATGATGTTAAGCAACATTGGCATATGTCTTGTCACCATAAGAGTAGCCATAAATGGTTCCGTCAAACTTGTTATGAACTATTTAAAACTGCTTAAAAGTTTTAATTATAAAAAGAAGATGTAAGAAAATCCTTACATCTTCTTTTAATTTTAAATTAAATTTCAATCGCAACGGCTGTTGCTTCACCACCACCAATACAAAGGGCAGCGACACCTTTCTTTTTACCTAAGCGTTTTAATGCATAAATAAGAGAAAGGATAATTCTTGAACCTGTAGCACCAATTGGATGGCCTAATGCACATGCACCACCATGGACGTTTACTTTTGCTTCATCAATTCCTAGCTCATGAATTGGTGTCATTGCCACCATTGCAAAAGCCTCATTAATTTCCCAAGCATCTACTTCATCAACAGACCAACCAGCACGCTCAAGTACTTTTTGAATTGCACTAATTGGAGCAATTGTGAATTCGCTTGGATGTTGTGAGTGAGTAGAAGTTGCAACAATTTTTGCTAAAGTATTTAAACTATGGCTTTGAGCATATTCTTCAGTGGTAAGTACTAACGCAGCAGCACCATCAGAAATCGAGCTTGAGTTAGCAGCTGTAATTGTCCCATCTTTACTAAAAGCTGGACGCAATGTTGGGATCTTCTCAAGATTAGCTTTTAATGGTTGCTCATCTTGATCAATAACTTCGACACCTTTACGTGTTTTTACTTCAACAGGAACAATCTCTTCTTTGAAATAACCTTCCGTAATTGCAGTTTGTGCTTTTTTAAGTGAAGAAATTGCAAAGTCATCCATTTGCTCACGGGTAAAGCCTTTGGTATTTGCCATGTCTTGAGCAAAAGAACCCATTAAACGACCTGTTTCTGCATCTTCGAGGCCATCTAAAAACATATGATCCTTAATTTCGCCGTGTCCCATACGATAACCACCGCGAGCTTTAGGCAAAATATAAGGTGCATTCGTCATAGATTCCATGCCGCCAGCCACAATAATATTGGCACTGCCTGCTTTTAAGGTATCTGATGCCATTAACACAGCTTTCATTGCAGAGCCGCAAAGTTTATTAATGGTCACAGCTCCGACATGATCAGGCACGCCAGCTTTACGCATGGCTTGACGAGCAGGGCCTTGACCAATACCTGCACTGAGTACGCAACCGAAAATCACTTCATCTACTTGTTCCGGCTTAACACCTGCACGTTGGATCGATTCACGGATGACAGCAGCGCCAAGTTCTGGAGCAGTTAGAGAAGATAAACTACCCTGAAAACCACCCATTGCAGTACGGCTACCTGAAACTATAACAATTGAACTCATCTTAATATCTCTTATTGGTGTATTTGCTAAATTTGCCTTTAGCCTAAACTAAAGGCGCCACTAAATTAAAAAGTTGGAGGGGTATAGCTGAGCGTTCTACCAAAGAACCACAGCAAGAATAAAACTAAAGGAAAATGCACAACGAGCTGTGTCACTGTAAAACCAATCACATCTTTTGCTTTTAGTTTTAAAATGCCTAACATTGGAAGCATAAAGAATGGATTGATTAAGTTTGGTAAAGCTTCGGCTGCATTATAAATTTGTACAGACCAGCCTAAATGAACCTTTAAATCATTTGCTGCTTGCATTACATATGGGGCTTCAATAATCCATTTTCCACCACCTGACGGTACAAAAAATCCAAGTACCGCAGAGTAAATTCCCATCACAATTGCAAAGGTTTCTTTTGAGGCGATTGAAACGAAAAACTCGGCAATATAATGTGACAGCGATAAGTCTTGGCTATTTAAAGCTTGGGTCATAATAAAAGCGATGCTTCCGTAAAGTGGAAACTGAATTAAGATTCCTGATACAGCTGGAACTGCTTTTGAAACTGCATTTAAAAAGTTTCGTGGTGTGCCATGCAATGCTAGACCAAGCATTAAAAACACGAAGTTGTAGGTGTTGAGACTTGAAATGGCAATGATGGGATTGCTTTTTGAAAATTCAAAAAACATCCAGATTAAGCCTAAAACCACCACAATAATCGTTAAGATAGGCGAATTTTCTAACCAGTCACCTGGACGAGTAGATTTTACTTCATTTGTTTTTTCTTCTTCAAATTGCACATCAAAACTATCAATGGTTTTAACGCTATTGCCTTTTGGGGCAGACCAATATGCAATAGCGATTGAAACAATCACTAAAATAATGGTCATTGCAATTGATTGCCAAAGGAAAATGGTTTCGGTAAATGGAATAACACCAGTCAGGTTATAAATTGACTCAGGTAAACTGGTTTTATTTGCCTGAAGCTGTGCTGCTGATGAACTAATTCCAAGAGCCCAAGTTGCTCCCATACCAATGATTGCAGCTGCCGCAGCAGCACGATAATCCATATTCAGCTCTTTACGTTTTGCTAATGCAATCACTAAAAGTGCAGTAAGAATCGTACTTATTGCCCAATTGACTAGTGAAATTAATAAACTAACGGTTGCCACCAAAACAATAGCACCACGTCCAGAACTTGGAATACGCGCCATTTTTTGGATCAGGAATTTTACGGGCTTAGATACAGAAACAACATAACCTACAATAATGAGCATAGTCATTTGTAGGGTAAAGGGAATAAGACTCCAGAAGCCATTACCAAATGAAGTGGCTACATCATGGATTGGAGCACCAATACCCAAGGCGGCAACAGAGACAATAATGACGCCAAGCAGAGCAAAAATATATGAATCAGGAAACCATTTTTCAGACCAGTCACTAATCCGAAGAGCAAATCTTTCAAAAATTCCTTGCTGTTTTTCCATAGCTGAAAAATCCTTCTCATTCTTATTTATAGACAGCACATCCGGTGCTTGATAGGGCTAAGACTCAAGCTCACTTACTAACTTGAGTCTTGTACAGCTAACTAAGCCTTAGAATTTACGCGACTAAGGTTTTATAAAACTCGACACCTGTAGCAGCTTGAATTTGTTCGAGCGTTACGTCTTTAGCAAGTTCAATGAGCTCTACACCTTGTGGCGTAATATCCATTACGCCTAAGTCTGTAATTACGCGATGAACAACACCTTTACCTGTTAAAGGCAAACTACAGTTTTTCACGATTTTTGGTGTACCGTCTTTTGCGCAGTGTTCCATAAGAACAACAACTTTTTGAACACCAACAACCAAGTCCATTGCACCGCCCATACCTTTGACTTTTTTACCCGGAATCATCCAGTTCGCTAAGTCTCCTTTTTCAGAAACTTCCATTGCGCCTAAAATTGCAATGTTGACATGGCCACCACGAATCATGGCAAAAGATTCTGAGCTTGAGAAAAAGGCTGCACCAGGGCGAGCAGTAACCGTTTGTTTGCCGGCATTAATTAAATCGGCATCGACAGTTTCTTCAGTCGGGAATTCACCAATACCTAATAGGCCATTTTCAGATTGAAGCCAAACATTAATATTTTCAGGAATATAATTGGCAACAAGAGTAGGTAAACCAATACCTAAATTGACATAAAAACCATCTTCAAGTTCTTTTGCAGCACGTTGTGCCATTTCATTACGTGACCAAGCCATTTTATACTGCCTCCGTGCTTAAAGTTTTATGCTCAATGCGTTTTTCAGGTGATGCATTTAATACAATGCGGTTCACATATATACCTGGTAAATGAATTTCATCCGGATCCAGTTCCCCAATTTCAACCACCTGTTCAACTTCTGCAATTGTAATTTTTCCAGCCATTGCGCATTCGGGATTAAAATTCTGTGCAGTTTTACGAAATACTAAATTACCTGCCTTGTCTGCCTTATATGCTTTAACAAGAGCTACATCAGCTGTTAAAGATTCTTCTAAAATGTAATTTTTGCCGTTAAAAATACGTTCTTCTTTACCTTCAGCAATGAGTGTACCTACACCAGTTTGTGTGTAAAATGCTGGAATTCCAGCACCTCCAGCACGTAACTTTTCAGCTAAGGTGCCTTGTGGGGTTAGTTCAACTTCTAATTCACCATTTAAATATTGGCGCTCGAATTCTTTATTTTCACCCACATAAGAAGAGATCATTTTTTTGATCTGTTTGGTTTGAAGCAATATACCTAAACCAAAATCATCTACACCTGCATTATTTGAAATACAAGTTAGACCAGTCACACCACTTTGCTTAACTGCAACAATTAGTTTTTCCGGAATTCCACACAAACCAAAACCACCAACAGCAAGTGTTTGATTGTCTGTAATTACATCTTTCAGTGCTGCCTCTGCGTTGGCATAAACTTTATTCATTCTGTTGTTTTCCTATATCCCTTAGTGTTTCTAGTTTTAGCATCACATTTTGTGTTATAGAAGTTAATTTTTTTAAATGATTAATAAGTATAATCAATGAATAATATCAAATTAAGTACAAAACTTAAGACGCATACAAGCTAAAAAATTTAAAAATCAATCTACAACATATTGAAACTTATAAAAATTAAAGAATTTAACTTATCCATAAGCTTAACTTATACTAAAAGACAATCTTTAATTTTTTAAAATTTATATTGAACCAGTGCCTCAATAAATTGAGCAGAAATATTTGAAATTTCAAAGTTCTTTTTATAAACAATTCCTACTGTTTTATGAATGGCTTCATCTTTTAAATCAATCAGTACGTTATGTTCTTTATCAATGTGTTTAGCAAAATGCCTTGGAATTGCACTTACTCCAATTCCATAAGCAACGAAACTTGAAAGAGATGAAATTTGGTGGCATTCAACTTTTAAATCTAGCGTTATATTATTTCGCAAACAATTTTGCTCAACTAAATATCGAACAATTGAGGGTTTTTGCAAGGTTACAAATGGATTTGAACAAAGCTCATGCCATGTAATAGAAGATGATTGAGCGAGTGGGTGACTCTTAGGTAATAGAGCTAAGAAGTCTTCTTCAAACAACGGTTTAAACTCTAAACCTTCGGTGAGATCAGGTTCAAAACAAATACCAAGCTCAAAAATACCATCTTGTACTTTTTCTATAATGGTCTCATTTGGAATATCGTGAATTGAAAAATTAAGATTGGGATGGACTGCTAAAAATTGATGAATCACCTCTGGCAAAATTGCATGAGTCACAAAGGGCATTGAGGCAATACTTAATGTTCCGCGATTGAGTTTAAAGCGCTGTTTAACATCGTTCTCCATTTCATCCCAATTGGCAAGGAGTTTTTTTGCATATGGAATGAGCGATTTGCCTTCTTGGGTAAGTTCAACACGGCGTGTATTACGGTTAAACAGTTTACCGCCTAATTCTTCCTCTAAGCTTTTGATGGTGAGACTTAAAGCAGATTGGCTGAGATGTAACTCTAAAGAAGCATTGGCATAGTTGAGTGTACGCGCAAGGGCCAAAAAAGCTTTTAGTTGTTTAAGCGTCATTTCTTTCCTTTAAATTACTCAACTTACCTAGAAGAGTAATTTATACGAAAATTTGCCTAATATGATGTTTTTTGACAAAAAATTATGAAAAAGCAAGTAGAGCTCAATGTGCTGAATTACTTTAGTAAATTTTTCTAGCTGAATTAATCAGTGTTTTTAGCAAAGTATGATGAAACGCAGGATCCAGCCGCTACTATTTGGAAATATCAGCTAAGGAAGGTTTAGGTTGCCAATTATTATTAATCTAATAAAATTTAGCTTTTTATTTTGTAATAATATTATGTCTTATACAACAGTACATATGCGTCATACGAGTAGTGGGTCAAGTAGTTCTAGAGATGCCAAAGATGTCTTTATATCTGGTTGCCGTAATGATTTTGATTTTAGTCAAATTACTCCTGAAAAAATCAGTAAATTAAGTAAAGAAAATCAAAATTATTTTCATAAATGTGATGATGCGATCAATAATAAATTGTCAGTAGATTCATTAGTTTATTACTCATCATTTATTTTACCTATTATTTGTATCCTTATTTTTATAAGAATAGGTAAAAAGCATTATCGAATTGCTGAAGAAAAAATTAAGAATGCAAAATACCCGGTAATTTTTGCTAGAAAACCAGAAAATAATCCCTCTAATTCAATGGAGATCGCACTAGTAATCGGTGGGGTACTGGCAGCGCTAATCTATATATTAATTTATATTGTTTATATTATTATAGTAGAAATTAAATATTAAAAGTACATAGTAGAAAATCTTTAGAGAGATAAAAAATTACCGCTATCTATTTTTTTTATTTCTTATAAAAAATTACTGATCTCAACTAATAAAATATTTTTTAAATTAATTTAAAAAATATATTATTCAATTGGCTTTATTAAATAATATAGAAACATTAATTTAATTTACTCAATAATTAATAAGTTTTATAAAACAATAATATTTTTTAATAATTAAATTTTACCAAGAGAGCCAAATAAGTGATTGTAATTTATTATGATTTAAAAATTTTAATAAATTACATTGTTTTTAAATATTTTAGTGATATTTTATTTTTAAGCTCATTTACCTATTACCACACATGGATATTGTGATTTTTATCATTATAGGTTTGGGATAACCTAAATATCTTTTGGTAATTTTATTGAACCTAATATCTATTCTTTAGGGAGAAAGAATATATGTGGGAATTATTTGTAATTCTACTTTCGCTTGGGCTGTTGATGTATACAGCTTACAAGGGCTTTTCTGTCATTCTCATGGCACCAATTTGTGCCTTACTTGCAGTTTTACTCATTAATCCAGCCAATGTTTTACCGTTTTATTCGGGTGTTTTTATGCCCAAAATGGTGAACTTTATTAAAGATTACTTTCTTGTGTTTTTGCTGGGGGCAATTTTCGGTAAAGTCGTTGAAATGTCAGGAATTGCTGAGTCTATTGCTAGAACCATTGTAAGATGGATTGGGGCAAAAAAAGCAATTTTAACGGTTGTATTACTAGGTGCAATTTTAACCTATAGCGGTGTAAGTTTATTTGTTGCTGTATTTGCAATTTATCCCTTTGCAAACCAGCTTTTTAGACAAGCGAATATTCCAAAACGTTTAATTCCAGGAACCATCGCGCTGGGTGCATTTACATTTACCATGGATGCATTGCCTGGTACACCACAAATTCAAAACGTAATTCCAACCACATTCTTTGGCACCAATATTTATGCCGCACCATTTCTAGGAATTATTGGTGCTATTTTTGTTCTATGCATGGGTTTGGCTTACTTAGAATGGCGTCGCCGAGCTGCTGCAAAAGCTGGCGAAGGTTTTTCGGGTTTTGGCGTAGACAATACACCATCTCAAGAAATTGAAGCCGATATGAACTTGCAAAATAATGGAAGTACGGCTCGTCAGTTTTTAGCGTTTGTGCCTCTCATTCTTGTTGCCGTAATGAACAAATATTTGTCTAAAGCAATCAAAGAGTGGTACCCAAATGGTTTTGATTTTGCCGCAGTTGGATTAGCGGATTACACCGTAGACGTTGCAAAAACTGGTGCGATCTGGGCAGTTGGTCTTGCGCTGATTGTCGGGATTATTACTGCAATTTTATTTGATTATCAACGTGTAGTGACGAACTTCAAAGAAGGCATTAATGCCAGTATTGGTGGCTCACTTTTAGCAGTGATGAATACCGCATCTGAGTATGGTTTCGGTGCAATTATTGCGTCATTACCGGGCTTTGCCATGATTAGTCATGCAATGAGCAGTACTTTTACAAATCCACTAGTCAATGGGGCTGTGACGACAACAGTTTTAGCAGGTATTACCGGTTCAGCTTCTGGTGGTATGAGTATCGCTTTAAGTGCGATGGCTGAACAATATAACGCCGCGATTTTAGCTGCGGGTATTCCACCAGAAGTCATGCACCGTGTGGTTGCAATGGCATCAGGCGGTATGGATACCTTACCGCACAATGGTGCTGTTATCACTTTACTCGCTGTTACAGGTTTAACTCATAAACAATCGTATAAAGATATTTTTGCAGTCACGGTAATTAAAACGTTAGCGGTATTTGTGGTCATTACGGTCTTTACCGTAACGGGTATTGTTTAAATCAGCACGTTATAAGTATTAAGGAGTAAATAAATGACAAAACTTTTAGACGGTAAAGTCGCTTTTATTACAGGTTCTGCAAGTGGTATCGGTCTAGAGATTGCTAAGAAATTTGCTCAAGAAGGTGCCAAAGTTGTCATTTCTGATATGAATGCCGAAAAGTGCCAAGAAACGGCGAGCTCACTTAAAGAGCAAGGTTTTGATGCCTTATCTGCACCATGTGATGTGACTGATGAAGATGCTTATAAACAAGCCATTGAGCTTACTCAAAAGACTTTTGGTACGGTTGATATCTTAATTAATAATGCTGGTTTCCAACATGTTGCGCCTATTGAAGAATTTCCAACGGCTGTTTTTCAAAAGTTAGTTCAAGTCATGTTAACTGGGGCATTTATTGGTATTAAACATGTTTTTCCAATCATGAAAGCTCAGAAATATGGTCGTATTATTAATATGGCTTCAATTAATGGCTTGATTGGTTTCGCTGGAAAGGCAGGTTATAACAGCGCTAAACATGGCGTAATTGGCCTAACAAAAGTTGCCACATTAGAATGTGCACGCGACGGTATTACGGTAAATGCTCTATGCCCGGGTTATGTAGATACACCATTGGTTCGTGGGCAAATTGCAGATTTGGCTAAAACCCGTAATGTAAGTTTAGACAGTGCACTTGAGGATGTAATTTTGGCAATGGTTCCTCAAAAGCGTTTGCTATCTGTTGAAGAAATCGCTGATTATGCAATTTTCCTTGCGAGTGAAAAAGCAGGTGGGGTAACAGGCCAAGCTGTCGTGATGGATGGCGGTTATACGGCCCAATAATTTAATTGTTTTATGAAAGCCGCTTATTTTATATAAGCGGTTTTTTACTCGTTAAAAATTTATGATTATCTACTGTTCAAAAGAATGCTTTATCTCTACTATAAGTTGTTATAAAAAACTAAGAAAATAAGTTCGTTAGGGTATAAATTTATACTTTAAAGGTATTTAACTTATTTCCATTTTTAAAATTTAATAGAGTATGAGAAAGTAATATTTACGCTATTTCCTGATTAGATATTTTCAGGAAAACTCGTCAATTAAAGGGTATTAATTGGCATACAAGTTGCTTTTTTAGCAATAAGTTTTAGCTAGGTGAAAAGGATATGATATCACTCAGCCAACAGATGGAACTCAATCATTATTCACGCAAAGCTGAATTTGCGCAGAATCTGATGTCCACAATTTGTGGTGAACACCGTCTAGACACAATTTACAAAGATAATCTCGATTTCCACTATGACGGAATGCGTTTGCCCAATAAAAAAATGGCAATCGGCACAATCAGTTATGGTGCAAACGTCGCTATCAACATCTCAAATTTAAAAGCTTATAGCATTAGTTTACCTATACAGGGGCGACAAGCTCTCAACATTCGTGGTGCACATTATCAATCTGATGAAAACAGAGGCCTAATTGTTTCAAATAATGATCAACAAGATCTGATTATCGATAAAGACTGTAGAAAATTTCAGGTGGTTATTCCTGAGCGAAGTATGCAGATTGTCCTTGCAGATTTACTGAATAAACCTATAGAAACGCCTATTATTTTTAACCCTGAAATGCACTTAGACTCTGAGCAACTGATTGGAGCGTGGTGGAAGAATATTCAGAATTTTTTACAGCTAAAATCGCAATATAGCAATTTTTATGGTTTACAGATGTTATCTGAAGACTATGAAAATTTTGTAATTAAAGCCTTACTATTATCTCAAGAAAACAACTACTCTGAAGCTTTAAAGTCACTCTCACATCAAGATGAGCCAGCTTATATTCGAAAGGTTCGTAATTTTATTATTGAACATGCTCACGAAGAAATCTGTGCAGAAGACTTGCAGCGTTTGGCTGGGGTTTCAAAATCAAAATTGTATGATGAATTTCAACAATACTACGGCACCAGCCCAATGTCGTATTTGAAAAAATATCGTCTTCAACAAATTTACAAAATCTTGAGCACTACAGGAGCAGATAAAAAGGTTTCTATTTCAAAGCTTGCGTATGACTGGGGCTTTAACCATTTAAGCCGTTTTTCTCAAGAATATCGTGAAGAATTTGGAGAAAACCCAAGTGAGACCAAAGGCAAAATTTTCTGATATTTAATTTTCCAAATAAAAAAACTGATTTAGGCAACTAAATCAGTTTTTTTATTTATCGATTAATATTTATAGACTTTCTTCGAGCTTTAACACTTGTTTGTGTTTAGATTTCTCATAAATTACTTTTAGGCTAAGTGCAATAAATGAGATGAAGGTTGGTATTGCTAGAATAAAGAAAATACCGCTTAAGCTTAGGTTGAAAGTGAAAATGAGCGAACCAAAGAAAGCGCCTAAAATTGCACCGATACGACCGATACCATGCATCCATGAAACACCAACCGCGCGGCATACTGCTGGATAGAACATAGCTGCAAGTGGCAGTAATGAAGACTGTGCACCAGCGAGTAAAGCACCAATTAAGAAAATAGTAAGACCCAATAAGAAAATATTGGAGCTCACCAAACCTGCAACAATGAATAGGACGAAAGCAATCAGATATGAATATTTAATCACTGTAGTTGGGTTCAGTTTATCCATGTACCATCCCATAATGGTTGCGCCAATTACACCACCAAAAGGGAAAATCGCAGCAATTAAACTAAACTGTTGGGTACTGAAACCTGCTGTTTTTAAAATCGTTGGCATCCAGCTTGTTAAAAGATAGAACACCAAAAGACTAGTAAAACAGCAGAGCCAAAGCATGCTTGAACCCCAAAGATATTTTCCTAAAACCACTTTAACCGGATTTTCATCTGATACAGTTTCTGCTTGAGTTAAAACAAGTTTTACAGGTTCTTGAAAAGAATGGCCTTGAATATTTTCTAATATAAGCTGTGCTTTATCTTGTTGATGACGTGTAATTAAGTATTGCGTTGATTCAGGTAATTTAAGCAACAAAGCAATCACTAAAATTAGGGGAATGCTTCCGCCAATAATAATCACTTTGGCCCAGCCATAGCTTTCTAATAGATAAGCTGACAACACGCCGCCACAAGAAATACCTAGCATAAATCCACAGCCAGCAAGACCTGTAAGGAATGCTTTACGTTTTACAGGCATATATTCTGAGACAATAGTACTGATATTTGGCATGGCCGCGCCTAGACCTACACCTGTAATAAAGCGATAAATCATTAAGTCTTGGGTTGAATTGGCAAAGCCGCATAAAATCGTAAATATGGAAAACAAGAGGCTGGTAAAAACAATAACGCCTTTACGGCCAAATTTATCGGCTAAGGGTCCCGAAATGATTGCACCGATCGACATACCAACTAAGGCTGCACTTAAAACTGGTGCAAGTTGAGGCTTGGTAATTCCCCAGTCATCTAGTAATGCAGGAGCAACAAAACCAATAATTCCTGTGTCTAGACCATCACAGAAAAAGACAAAAAAGCCTAGGATAAAAACCATCCACTGTAAGGGAGACAGTTTCTCACGGTTGATAATCGTGTTTGCATCTATCGTTTTCATATGTATTCCTTCTTAAAATTATTTAATTCCCTGAGTAATTCAATGTATTCGTTACAAAACCTGTGTCTTTGATTGAACTATTTTTAGCCAGTCTTCACTATCCAATAAGTCCTAATCTTCATCCATTTTTTCCAAATTAGATAAAAAGTATTAATTTCATTTTTAATTTATGTTTTTGAAATATAGATATTTCTTTGTTTTTAATTTTTATCCAGTTTGATTGATTTTGATAATTACGCAGAGATTGGATAGTGCTTGCAGCTTTTGGACAGTCTAAAAAAAATTTCAGATAGAAGATAAAGCCATAACAATGTCAGGAGTTGACACTATGGCTGGTCAAACCATTCAAATTAAAACTGCATCTGGAAAGCAGTTCAGTGCATATCTAGCGACACCAGAAACAGGAAAAGGACCTGGTGTGGTGCTTTGTCAGGAAATCTTTGGGGTGAATGCAGCAATGCGGGAAAAGGCAGATTTTCTTGCAGAAGAAGGCTATACCGTTTTAGTTCCTGATCTATTTTGGCGTGTAGCACCTAATATTGAACTCGGTTATACACCAGATGATTTTCAAAAAGCTTTTGAACTTTATCAGCAATATGACGAAAACCTTGGTGTTGAAGATATTCAAGACAGCTTAGCTTTTTTAAAGACACGACCAGAATGTGATACCTCTACAGGTCTCGGCGTGGTGGGCTATTGTTTAGGTGGAAAGCTAGCTTACTTGGCAGGCTGTCGACTTTCTGAAGTAGCATGTGCCGTAGGTTATTACGGTGTAGGTATTGAAAAAGCCTTAGATGAGTTAGCTAACGTAAAAGGACGTTTGGTTTTACATATTGCAGAACTGGACCAATTTACACCGCCAGATGCGAGACAAGTGATTGTCGATGCAGCTAACCAATATTCAAATGTACAAGCCTATATTTACGAAGGTGTTGATCATGCCTTTGCACGACCAAAAAGCAACCATTACCACAAACCTTCAGCACGCTTTGCTCACGAGCGTACAGTAACAGCTCTACATGAAACGATTGGACCGAAATATGACCTAGTCGCACTCTGGGAAGAGCATATCCGTCATGAGTTCGATACGCGTGACGTCCCCGCAACTATGGCAACAATGGTCGCAGAACCTTATGTCAACCATATTCCAACGTTAACTGGTGGGGTAGGCCAAAGCCAGCTTGCTCGTTTTTATCAGTATCACTTTGTTCATCAAAACCCGAAAGATATGAAGATCACTTCGATCTCTCGTACGGTTGGCTCAACGCAAGTGGTAGACGAATTCATTATGAGCTTTACACACGACGCTGAAATTGACTGGTTATTACCGGGTGTAAAACCAACTGGTAAATACGTCGAAATTCCAATGTTAGGTGTAATTCAGTTCAGAGGTTCAAAGCTGTGTCATGAACATATTTACTGGGACCAAGCATCGGTGCTCGTTCAAATTGGTTTATTAGACCCAACAGGCTTACCAGTTGCAGGTGTCGAGACAGCGCGAAAACTTCTTGATGAAGATCTTCCTTCCAATACGTTGATGCCATCTTGGTCAAGTAGTGAAGGCAAGCCAGTTAGTTAAGGAGGATCTGCAATGAATATAGATTTAAAAGGAAAAGTTGCTGTGGTGAGCGGCGGTGCAACACTGATTGGTAAAGCTGTTGTACAAGCCTTGGTGAGTGCAGGTGCTCATGTCGCTATCTTAGATATTGATGCCAAAGGTAAGGCGATTGCCGAAAGCTTTAACCATGACGTGATGTTTATTCAAACCGATTTAACCAGCGATGCGGCTATTCAACAAGCTGTGGCGGATATTCACCAACATTTAGGTGAAGTGAGTTACTTGGTCAATCTGGCATGTACCTACTTAGATGATGGTTTTAAATCCTCACGTCAGGACTGGTTACAAGCACTCGATCTTAATTTGGTCTCTACCGTTGAGCTGAGCCGTGCTTTATACCATGACCTTAAAAAGCAGCAAGGTTCAATCGTTAATTTTACTTCAATTTCGGCCAAAGTGGCACAAACAGGGCGTTGGTTATATCCGGTTTCTAAGGCCGCGATACGTCAACTCACCCAAAGCATGGCAATGGATTTTGCTGCCGATGGTATTCGCGTCAATTCGGTTTCTCCGGGTTGGACATGGTCTCGCGTCATTGCAGAAGTCAGTGGCAATAACCGTGAAAAAGCCGATAGCGTGGCAGCCGATTATCACTTACTAGGCCGATTGGGTCATCCCGAAGAAGTCGCCAATGTTGTTTTGTTTTTATTGTCACCTGCTGCGAGCTTTGTCACCGGAGCAGATTATGCGGTCGACGGTGGATATTCAGTGATGGGCCCTGAAGGATCACAGCCCGCTATTCCACGTTTAGCCGAATAGCACAGCGTTTTAAAAGCACATTTAGAAAATTATGGAGAATATTATGCGCCGTATTGCAATTGTTGGAGCAGGACAGTCTGGTTTACAGCTTGGTTTGGGATTATTAGATACAGGTTACGACGTAACCATGATTACTAACCGAACTGCCGATGAAATCCGTCAAGGTAAAGTCATGTCAAGCCAGTGTATGTTTCATACCGCTTTACAAACTGAACGTGACTTGGGACTAAATTTCTGGGAAGAACAATGTCCAGCCGTAGAAGGCATTGGGCTAGCTTTAGTGAACCCTGAAAATGGTGGTAAAGCATTTGAATGGAGCGCTCGTCTTGAGCGCTACGCTCAATCGGTCGATCAACGCGTCAAAATGCCATATTGGATGGAAGAATTTGAACGCCGTGGCGGTCGATTGGTGATTCAAGATGTAGGAATAGAAGAGTTAGAACAACTCGCAAACGACTACGAGCTTGTATTGCTCGCGGCTGGTAAAGGTGAAGTTGTTAAACAGTTTGAACGTGATGATGTACGAAGTGTTTTTGATAAACCGCAGCGCGCTTTGGCTTTGACCTACGTCAAAAACATGAAGCCAATTTCACCTTATTCACGTGTGACTTTTAACATTATTCCTGAAGTCGGGGAATACTTTTCATTTCCGGCACTGACCGTGAATGGGCCTTGCGACATTATGGTATTTGAAGGTATTCCAAATGGGCCAATGGACTGTTGGCAAGATGTGAAAACACCAGAACAGCACCTGCATTGTAGTCTGGACTTACTAAAGAAATTTGTGCCTTGGGAATATGAACGCTGCGCAAATGTTGAATTAACTGATGCTGGCGGTTATTTGGCAGGGCGTTTCCCGCCGACGGTACGTAAGCCCGTTTTAACCTTACCGTCTGGCAAAAAGATTTTTGGCATGGCAGATGCCTTAGTGGTCAATGATCCAATTACCGGTCAAGGCTCAAACAATGCGGCTAAGTGTAGCAAGATCTATTTTGATGCCATTTTAGCCAATGATAATCAAAGCTTTAGCGAACAATGGATGGTTCAAACTTTTGAACGCTATTGGGCTTATGCAGAAAAAGTCGTGGCTTGGACCAATAGCTTGTTATTACCACCAGAGCCTCATGTCGTTGAACTCCTAGCAGCTGCAAGCCAAAACCAGAGCATTGCTTCAATTATGGCCAATAACTTTGATGACCCGCGCGCTTTTGCTCCTTGGTGGTTTGATGCAGATCAGGCTCAGGCATTCTTAGCTTCAAAAACCGCAGCAAAAGTAGCCTAAGGTCAAAATATCAAAGGGAGCTTTAAAAATGGACACAATTGACACTTTAGCTTTACAAGCGATTAATGCCGAAAATCCAAGAGAAATTCGTAATTTGCTTGGTCAGTTTGCAACTGGCGTTACCGTGATTACAACTCGTGGTAAAGATGGCCGGAAAATAGGTATGACAGCCAATTCATTTTCATCTCTGTCATTAGATCCGCCATTAATTTTGTGGAGCCTTTCAAAAACGGCGCCAAGTTTGCCTGATTTTGTAGAAGCAGAATATTTTGCCATTCACATGTTGGCACAAGAGCATCATCAGCTTTCGGGGCATTTTGCTCGAGGTGCCGAAGACAAATTTGCAGGCATTGCCCATCAACAATGCAATGCTGGCGTTCCAATTTTGACTGATGCACTCGCAACCTTGGTTTGTCGCAATGTAAATCAGTATGAAGGCGGAGATCACCTGATTTTTATTGGTCAAATTGAACAATACCAACAGCGCCAAGGTGAACCATTGGTATTCCACGCAGGAAAGTATCGAATTGCCGCTGAGCATCCAGAATTAGCACATTAATTCACCACAATCACGATCAATCCGGTCGTGATTTTTTTTATAGGAAATAAGAAGATGAAAAGCACTTTAATTAAACATGGCTTTTTAGCAGGGACATTGTTAGGTTTGCCGTTGGTTACACATGCCTATGATTTACCGACCGTAAATTTAGGCATGACCAGCTTTCTCGATGGCGGATTACCTGCAGGGCCCGGCTGGTATGCTCAAACCTATTTTCAAAATTATGATAGCAATAAACTGGTTGATGCCAATGGACAAAAACTCGGTTTACCTAAAACAGATTTAAATTATCACGTACTGGTTGAGCAGATTAGTTATTTATCGAATGTCCGAGTAAAAGATAAAGCCAGCCTAGGTATGAATTTTTTAATTCCTTTTGTCAGTAAAATGGACATGGATGATGGCTTGAATAATGCTGCAATTAAAGCCCAAAGTGGCTTTGGGGACATTATGATCGGACCTTTTATTCAGTTCGATCCAGTTATGGGTGCACAAGGACCGAAGTTTGTACATCGTTTTGAGTTTCAAGTGAATTTACCTACTGGCGAATACGACCAGCAAAAAGATATTAATCCAAGTAATAATGCCGTTTCATTTGACCCTTATTGGGCTGCCACATATTGGTTTAATCCCAAATGGACTGCGTCAACACGTATCCATTATCTCTATAACTTTAAAAATGATGACCCAAGCTATGCGTTTGCAGGTGCAAATGATATGCAGGCAGGGCAAGTAATTCATGCAAACTTTGCAACAGACTATGCCATTACTGAACAGTTCCGTTTAGGACTAAATGGCTATTGGTTAAAACAAGTCACAGATACTGAAGTGGATGGTGAAAAAGTTAAAGGTCGACGTGAACAAGTGTGGGCAATTGGTCCGGGTGCGATGTATAGTTTTTCTAAAAATGATCACTTGGTTGCAAATGCCTATTTTGAGCAAGATGCTGAAAACCGCCCAGAAGGTACGCGACTACAAGTTCGTTATGTTCATCATTTCTAAGTCATAAAAAAAGCCTTTTATATCAACAAATATAAAAGGCTTTTATCTATTTGTTTTAAGAAAAAATTGAAGTAATTATGCCTGACCCTTCACTCTGTCCAGATCGGCGAGTAGACGAAGGTAACTCACCATAACGGCGTTTGTACTCTTGAGAAAAACGGCCTAAATGGGTAAATCCCCATTTAAATGCAACGTCAGTGACAGATAGATTTTCATTGTGCATGAGCTCTAAATGGGCTTGTTCAAAACGTAATTCTTTTAAATAAGACATTGGGGTTGTCCCCAAATAATTTTTAAAACCAGTAAATAGGGTTCTTACGCTCACGCCTGCATGCTCGGCCAGAATTTCGACATTAAGCGGCTCATGCAAATGTTCTTTAATATAGGCTTCTGTACGCTTCACGAAATAAGGAGATACCGTTTTTTCTTTATAATGATCAAGCTTATGTAATGCATTGTTGGGTTGACCATAAATCAGTGCATTAAATAGATTTGACTCAAATTGTTTAAAGGCTAATGGATGATGGAGCGGGTGCTGATCACATGCTAAAGCATCCATCAATGTTCTAACGAGCTGTAAAAAATAGGCTCCACCTTGGGTAGAAAAATCTAATTTAGGGTCAAAAACGAGTAAGTTATTCTCTGAATCCGCAATGTGTTGACGGCAATGGTAAGTAAAATCATCCTTTGACACTTTTAGAATAAGCTGGGGTGAGTTCGCATGCCAGCGCATACGTAAAGATTGCTGAGGTGAAATAAGAGAGGCAACTTGATAATAAGAAATAAACTTTTGTGAACCAAACTCGATTTCTGCGTAGCCTTGAGTTGGAATTTGAATTAAGTAAAAGTTATCCAGATGATCTGGTTCAATAATGACATCTGCGCCATATTCTAAGCGACTAATAGACAATGCGCCTGTTTTAACATGGTGCATAGTTGCACTGAAATCTCGCTTCTGATGAGAGATTTTAAGATCATGCGGTTTAAAAATTTGGCCTACATTTCGGCAGGTTTCGCTTAAATCGTGGTGATCGAACACCAAATTATGATCAGTAAAGATCGGCTCATTTTGAAAATGACGTCCATTGAGTTCGTGGGAGTTGGCTTGGTTCATATTTATCCCTTTTGGCTCACTCCTGTATTTACCTATGTTGCAAAAGCTTTAAACTTTCACTGTGCAATAAGTAAATACGGCACTTAAAAATTAAGTTAAGCGTAAAATACAATGAGATATAAGCAAGATATAGACCAATCTAACCGCTAGTTATTGGGATTTTCTCAAATTTTTAAGTCGGATTTTTTCCATCAATTTAATACATTCGAGAAATAGAATAGGGGGATATAAAAGGTGCTATAACTTAATCTCATCATGATCTTATTCCTTAAGATCTATCAAAATTTATAACAAATCCATGCGAACTGGTCAATTTATTTTGTCGGAATTCATTATTTTATATTATTGATATATAAAAGCTTTTAATTTAAATGCAAAAATTCAATATACCCCTTATAAGAGTATATTGAATCATTTCAGGTTTAGTAGTTTTTAAGCTATTTATACTTTTAGCGTGAGGTATTGCTCTGTAAAAATTTCTCGCTGTAGATACGGTAGTTTTGCAAAGCTTGTTCATCTAACCAATTTTTAACGGCTTCAATCATTGGCGGTGGGCCACATAAATACATATCAAAAGCTTGCTCGGCCAGTTGATCTTTATTTAAGTGCTCATGGATATAACCGGCTTTACCTTGCCAAGTTTCCGTTGCCTTAGTCACAATCGGGTGATAGCTAAAGTTGGGTAGCTGTTCTGCATAGGCCTGTAAACGCTGTTGTTCACACAAGTCGGTTTCACTATTTACGCCGTAGTACAACTGAACTGCAGGTGAGTTAGGCTGATCAATCAAGTTATCAAGCATTCCCAAGAAAGCTGATAAGCCAGTTCCACCTGCCACAAAAACCAATGGTCGTTCTACTTCACGTAAATAGAAACTACCAAGCGGTGCTTCAATAAGTAAGCTTTGTCCAACCTGACAACGGTCACGCAGGTAATTACTCATCACACCGTCTGGTAAGAGACGAATTAAAAATTGTAATTGATTGGTCGCATTTGGTCTATTTGCAAAAGAATAAGAACGCCAGTCTTCAGTATCCGGTATTTGCAAACGAGCGTATTGACCTGGCAAAAACTGAAGTTGTTCAGCATGACTGCTTGCATCAAGATGTAAAATTGCTGTTGTTTCTGAAACCAGCTCAACCGCAGTCACTTTGGTTTCAATTTTTAAGGTATCTCCAGCATTGCAAATAGCAGAATCATGATCGAAATAAAAAGCTGCATCTGATTTTACACGCGTCTGGCAAGCTAACATTTTTCGCTCGGCCAAATCACGTTCACTTAATGCATCTTCATCGACATATTCTTGCTCATAAATGCCGGTTTCACACTGTCCCTGACAGGTACCACAAACACCTTCGCGGCAGTCTAACGGCAAGTTAATTCCTTGACGAACTGCCGCATCAAGCAACAATTCGTCGTTATTTACCGAAATGAAAAAGGTTTTGCCATCGGCAAAGTTAAGTGCAACTGAATGTCCCATTTTCATTCCCCTTAAACGTGATAGAAGTCTAAAACGGAATCAATTTTGTCATTCAGCAAAATGCTGTGCTGACGACGAATACGGAAACTATCTGCTGTTTGGCGTAAAAGATAAGTAGCGTGTCCGTAAAAACAGCCTTCTAAACCTTGACGGTTATAAAGCGTTTGCCATGCAACTTTTGCTTCGATAAGACCATCTTCCAGTGTTTTAACTCGAATGTTGTTTATGCTGTGCAAAGTACGTGGTAACGGCGTTGCAGAGGCTGCTTTTCCGGTACGAATACGGAATACACGGTCTTCAAGGCCTGTACGGTCCGCATAATAAATATAAGATAAGCCCTGATTTGGATCTTGAACATAGTTATGGTCATCAATCCACTGTGGAATATGATATTCACTATCTTCATCGTAAAGCTCTAGGTAGGCATCCCAGTCATAAGCATCACAAAGTTCTGCTTTTTTGTACAAAAACTGAGATACAGCAAAATGTAGTTCTTGTGACATGGTTACACCTCATCCATTACGGCATTATTTTCAAAAGTAATATCCTGCATTTTCAAGGCTTTCTTGTTTAAGCCGTCGAGCATGAGACGTTGCCAGTGTCCATGCTGGTTTACATACAGTCCTTCATGGGTAAACTCTCGGCCAGTAATGACGGGTTGAATACCTAAATCTTGTGAGTTTTTGGTCGCGCCATATTCCCAAGACTGACAACCACGCGAAATATCGCTCCAACGTTCCAGCCGTGCCTGAAAACCTTTTTGCTGTTCACGGAATTCAACTAAATCGTCTGGTGTACCAAGGCCCGACACATTAAAGAAATCTTCAAACTGGCGAATACGATTACGGCGTGCTTCAGCAGATTCGCCTTTAACACCAATACATTGGCTAATGACTTCAGTTTTATTCCATGCCATAGGGCGAACAATACGAAGCTGTGAGCTAATTTGATCCATAAAAAATAGGCTAGGGTACAAGTTCAAATTTCTTAAACGATGCATTGCCCATTCAGCATATTTTTCGCCGTATTTTTCAACCATATATGGCATAACTGTGCTGTAGCCCGGACGAACTGTCGGATTTGGCATGTCACTAAATAAAACACTATGACCATTCTTAAAACTAAACCAGCCATCGTCAGTTTCTGAGTCACCTGCACCCAACTTGCTATAGTCAAGTGTGTCGAGTTCGGCACCTTTTGATGCATTGACTTGCTGACGGTGTTGAACTGTAGAGACATAGTTATAGTGAACGGTACTTACATGATAACCATCTAAGCCATTTTCATTTTGTAACTTCCAGTTACCTGCAAAGGTATAAGATGACTTACCTTGTAATACTTCGAGTTCACCTGTTGGCGACTGGTTAACCATTAAATCAAGGAACAGTTTTGCATCGCCCAAAAAGTCTTCTAGGGAATCTGTTGCTTGAGTATCAAGGCTTACAAATACAAATCCACGATAGCTGGCAATACGGCCTTGTTTTAAGCCCCGGCTTGATTTATCAAAATCTTCACAGTACTCGCTAGGCGCTTTTACTTTAACCAAACGGCCATCTGATTTATAACACCAAGCATGAAACGGGCAGGTAAATGTAGATTGATTGCCTTTAGCAACGCGTGTTAAGGTCGCACCGCGGTGTTCACAAGCATTGACCATCGCGTGTAATTCGCCTTTACCATCACGGCTTACAATAATCGGTTGGCGGCCAATTTGAACGGTTAGGAAATCATGATTGTTTGGAATTTCACTTTCGTGACATGCGTAAATCCAAACCTTTTCAAAAATAAATTCCATTTCTAAGTCAAATAGTTCTGGCTCGGTAAACATGTCGCGTGCAATACGGAACACGCCATCGTTAGGACGGAAGTCGATACATCCATCTATAAAATCATTCCATTGTTTTAAATTAGATGAGGTCATTTACTCAATCCTCCAATCAATCAGCTTTTAACTGATTGAACCGCGATTAAGCATTGCTCTCTATCCGTTTTTTCCAGATCTTTATCCACTTTGTGCAGATTTGATTTTTTAAATGAACTCTTTTGAAGAAAGAGTAGAGATTTAAATTTGTATGTGTTTTAAGCTATTAAAGTTCCTTATAATTAATGAACATAAAATGAAATTTTGTGAACTAAGTCTATGAAAGAACAAAACTTAAAATTACAAATTAGAATTCTTTTAGAGCAAAACATTGCATTTGGTCCGGGTAAGGCGGACTTACTTGAAGCAATTGCGAGAACTGGTTCAATCTCACAAGCTGCAAAATCTATGAATATGAGCTACCGCCGTGCATGGCAATTGGTCGATACAATGAATCAATGCTTTGAAACAGCTTTAGTAGAAACACAAACAGGCGGAACACATGGTGGTGGGGCAGCTGTCACAGCTTTGGGCCAGAAAGTCTTACAACATTACCGCCAAATGGAAATCAATGCTCGACAAGCCTTAGAACATGATTATCAAATTATGAGTAGCTATTTAAAAGGTTAAGATAAAAGATTGTTTAGGTATGAAATCTTTTAATTTGGTATAGCTTTTGCTTAATTCAAATTACGTGCTGAAAAAGCACTGCTGCATTCCAGACATCTATAGTTAATGAATTATGCTTTTCATAATCTTCATGTAGCGCTATATTCTTGGGTATATATCGCTGTAAAAACGACAAAAAGGTAAAAATAATGGTAAGTGATACAAAGATAAAAAAATTGGCTTTAGCCTGTTCAGTCCTCAGCATCGGATTGGTCTTTAATATCTCAGCCAAGGCTGAATCAGTTACTGTTTATGCAGCAGCAAGTTTAACGAATGCAATTAACGATTTAGAAAAAATTTACGAAAAACAGAATAAAGTAGAAGTTAAAACTTCGTATGCAGGATCATCAACCTTAGCTAAACAAATTGAAGCTGGAGCACCAGCTGATATTTTTATTTCAGCAGATACCCAGTGGATGGATTATCTACAAAACAAAAAACGAGTTGCAGCAAAAGACCGTATAAATTTATTAGGTAACCGTTTGGTGCTAATTACCCCTAAAGGGCAATCATTAAACATAAAACTAGATAAAACGACCGATCCCAATAGAGTGTTTACAGGAAAGATTTGTACAGGAGATACCAAAAGTGTGCCTGTAGGCAAATATGCTAAACAAGCTTTTACTAATTTAGGTTGGTGGAATCGTATTGAGCCAAAGTTAGTTGAAACAGAAGATGTTCGAGCTGCTTTAAACTTTGTTGCGCGTGGTGAATGTCAGGTCGGTATTGTCTATGCAACCGATGCTGCGATTAGTAAAGACGTGAAGGTAGCAGGCATATTTCCGGAAAATACGCATTCACCAATTATTTATCCTGTAGGGATGATTAAAAAGAACTCAAACACAGCAAAGTTCTATCAATTTTTACAAAGCAACCAAGCCAAAGCTGTCTTTAAAAAATATGGCTTTAATATGTTGGCTCCAGTCAAGCCATGATGTTTTCTCTAACCCCAGAAGAGCTCAGCGTTCTGCAACTTTCTTGTAAGGTGGCAGCGAGTTGTCTTGTGGTTAGTATTATTCCTGCAATTTGTGTGGGATGGTTTCTGGCACGTAAAGAGTTTTGGGGTAAGTCATTCATTGAAACATTGGTGTTTTTACCTTTAGTACTACCGCCAGTAGTTCCTGGTTATTTGCTTTTACAAGTTTTTGGGAGCCGCGGCATTATTGGGCAATATTTGGCCCCACTCGGAATTGATTTTGCATTTAACTGGAAAGGCGCCGTTCTTGCTTCGGCAGTGATGGGTTTTCCGCTTTTGGTGCAATCTATTCGTCTAGCGATTGAACTGGTCGATCAGCGTTTAGAAATAGCAGCAAAGACATTAGGAGCTTCATCTTTAGGGGCATTTTTTCATGTCACTTTGCCTCTTGCCAGCAGTGGCATTTTAATTGGTGCTATTTTATGTTTTTGCCGCAGTTTAGGGGAGTTTGGGGCCACCATTACCTTTGTGGGTAATATTTCAAATGAAACACGGACTTTGCCTCTAGCCATGTATAGCTTAATGCAACAACCCGATACAGAAGCTGCTATTCAAAGGCTTATTGTTTTATCGTTAAGTGTAGCTTTTCTGGCATTATGGTTTGCGCAGTGGTTTCATCGTGATCAAAAGAAGCGTTTAGGGCGGTAAAATTATGTTGATTGATTGCCGTTTTGAGCTACACATGGGCCAATTTCATATTGAGCCTAGTTTCCAGTCAGATGCTGCTGTTATTGGCTTATTTGGTGCCTCTGGGTCAGGTAAAACGTCCATTTTACATGCCATTGCAGGGCTGAACACTCCGCGTAGTGGGCTTATTAAAATACAGGATCAAACGTGGTTTGATTCAAATCAAAAAATTAATGTCAGCACGCAAAAACGGCATGTTGGATTGGTTTTTCAAGATGCTCAGCTTTTTCCGCATAAAACAGTCAAGCAAAATTTATTATTTGGTTTTCAGCATCTTTCCCAACAAGAACGTCACTTTGAAGCAGATTACATTATTGAATTATTAAAGTTAGATCATTTATTACAACGTATGCCTATCAAACTTTCTGGTGGAGAAAAGCAGCGCGTGGCACTAGGTCGAGCATTGTTATATTCACCTAAACTGTTACTGCTTGATGAACCTTTATCAGCATTAGATGCGAATCATAAAGCTGAAATTATTCCTTTTTTTCAGAAAGTAAAAGAGGAAATTAAAATTCCGATGATTTATGTAAGTCATGATATTCAAGAGATTAAACAACTGACCGAAACAATGTGGATTTTATAATTTTTCATTTTTTATACGCATTTCCAAACTTACGAGAGTCGGAGTTATAGAGAACTCATTCTGAGCCTGCGGGAGATTGAAGCCTAAAAAGTTACTAGGTTTGATAAACCATAAATCTGATTTTAGTCGAATAAATCAAAACCTGTCTTATTGAAAATGATTATTAATAACAAAATATTCTTGACCTTTAAATTTTATAAACTACGTATAAAACAATATTTTAGCTTGTAATTTTAAGCTGTAACTCATTTGTATCAGATCATAATTTGAACTTTTATATCCATTTGCTCTTGATAAGAATGATAATTATTTGCAATTATATTTATAGATTTCTTTATAATATAAATTGGAGTATTAACATGCGCTCTACCATCGTGGTCACAGGTGCTGCAAGAGGGATAGGAGCAGCTATCGCCAAGCAACTACTAGATCAGGGGTATCATGTTATTGGTATTGACTGTCAAAAAAATCCTGAACAATGGGATATCAGTAAAACAATGACGTCAGATCAATCTTCACAATGGCAAGGCATCTCACAAGACATTACCCATCAACAAGAAACACAAACTTTAATTTCAGAGCTGTTAGAAAAATACGAAATTACGGGGTTAGTAAATGCAGCAGGAGTATTAATTATGCGCTCCATGCTTGAAGCAAAAACGGAAGATTGGGAAACACTTTTTGCGGTCAATGTCATGGCGCCTATCGCGATCAGCCAACAAGTTGCTAAACATTTTTGTGCAAAAAGGCGGGGTAGCATTGTCACTATTAGTTCAAATAGTGCGCGTATGCCACGTATGCAACTTGGTATGTACGCCACCACTAAGGCTGCACTAAGTCATTTTTGTCGCAATCTGGCACTTGAAATCGCCCCTTATCAAGTCAGGCTGAATATCGTTTCACCTGGATCTACTCTCACTCAAATGCAGCAACAACTCTGGACAGATAATGCACCTCCACCTGCAGTAATTGATGGTGATTTGAGCCAGTATCGAACAGGAATTCCATTAAGAAAACTCGCGCAACCAGATGATATTGCCAATACCGTGAGCTTTTTACTTTCGGACCGAGCGGCCCAAATTACTATGCAAGAAATAGTGGTAGATGGAGGAGCTACACTTGGGGTTTAAAGCTTACTTCAGCACAACAATACACTGAAATTAAAGAACAAATATTTTTAAAGATAGAAAAGGAAAATACCAATGAGTATTCCAAAGATTGCAAGTTACAGCATGCCCCAAGCGCACGAATTTACTCCAAACAAAACAAATTGGCCATTGCATACCAGTCGTGCTGTTTTATTGGTTCATGATATGCAGCAATATTTTTTAGATTTCTATGATCTAACCCAAGAACCTATTCCAGAACTAATTCAAAACACCAAGGCATTAATTGATGCTGCTCGCCAGTCTAATATTCCTGTTGTTTATACAGCACAACCTGGCAACCAATCACATGAATATCGGCAGTTATTAACCGACTTTTGGGGGCCTGGTTTAAAGGATGAGCCAAACATCACACAGATTTTTCCGAAAATTTCACCTCAAAAAAATGATACGGTGCTTACTAAGTGGAGATATAGTGTTTTTAAATTTTCTCCGCTCGAACAACTCATGCGAGACTCTGGTCGCGATCAACTCATTATCTGTGGTGTATATGCACATATTGGTTGTCTAATGAGTGCTGCGGAAGCATTTATGCTAAACATACAGCCATTTTTATGCGGTGATGCGCTGGCTGACTTTAGCAGAGAAGAGCACGATATGGCATTAAAATATGCCAGTACGCGATGTGCTCAAGTCATGACAACACAACAAGTAATCCAAGCATGGATACAAGAATAAGATGCACTACCTCTAGAATAAAAATCATTTAACTTTCTGTATTTAAGATATAAAGAGCAGGTCATTGATCTGCTTTTTATATAGGTCGAAATGAATACTTATAATAGAGGATGGATGCAATTCATCATTATTTAATCAATAAAATATAATGGTTATCATTATGTATTTGATAATTACTTAATATTGAATATTAAAACTTATGTGTATATGATACACCGTTAAACACAAATGATAATAATTATCATATGTTAACCATTATACAAAATAATGTTGAAGAGTGACATTAATGAAGAGGGTCGCCATATGGTTCAGTTCAAGAATGCATCTAGTCGCAAAGTGCGTACATGTAGAAAGCAAAGAGAGGGATAATATGGGAGTTATTTTAAAACGTAATAATTAGCTCAGAGCTTATTTATAGGGTAGTAAGTTCTAATTTATAGATCAAATCATTTCCATAATTTTCAGGTAAATATAGTCAAAATAATTTTAAAAAATTCCTATATTTCTAGACATTAAGGTTCAGTAAGATGACGACAATATCAAAATCATTATTAAATGGATTACCGATAAAAAAATCGAGGGTACAAGTTTTTGAGATTTTAAATCAGAACCCACAAGGCTTAAGCGCGGTAAGTATCTATGCGCAAATTAAAAATGAACATAAAATTACGTTAGGTACCATTTATCGAATTTTATCTGAGTTTGAAAACCGTAAAATCATCAAAAGGGTGTTTTTAGGAAAAAGTAAAAGTATTTATAAGCTTAGAAAAGACAAGATGAGCTGTAACCTCATTTCGCTCAAAACCTCTGAAGCATTAAACTTTGAAAATGAGAAAGTTAAAGAATTACTTCATGAGGTTACGGATATTATTTTTGCAAACACCGGAGTCGACATTAGTAGTGTTGAACTTAATCTTTATACCGAATAAAAATCTTTTAAACTGTTATAAAAATAAAGGACAGCTTCGTACTGTCCTTCTTAAATGAGTTATTTAATGACTTTAATACGAGTCGTAGCCGGAATAATTAACGGTGAGTTCTTAGCAACATAGCTTTCAAGCGCATCGATATCTTGACCACCACCGACACGGTTTTGACCTTCTTTTAACACCGTGAAGTTGTCACCACCATCTGCCAAGAAGCTATTTACCGTCACACGGTATACTTTAGTGTCAACTAATGGTGAACCAGAAACCATGATGTTACTTGCTCGTGGTGAAACAGATGTATTTGCCGCATATTGATAACTCAACTCTTTAGACGGCTGTAAAATTCTAGGCGAATTTGCATTTGCACCAGACCATTGCTGTTCAAGCACATCTCTAATCTGTTTACCGGTTAAGCTCAAAGTCACAATCGAGTTACCGAAAGGTTGAACTGCAAAAATATCACCAAACGTAATCTGGTTATTGCTGTTAATCAGTAGGTCAGCACGTACACCGCCCGGGTTCATTAACGTAAAATCCGAACCTTGATTACTTGCTTGAAGAGCGGCAGCTTGCTGTGCATCAGCAATCATATCACCTAGTGGGCTTTCACCACTTTCGACTTGTGTACGGCTCACAACGGCAGTAGAAGTTCCAACAACACGTCCAGAAATTGTGGTTACTGCTTGACGGTATTTATCTAAAATCGCTTCGATACTTGGCGTTTTACTAAATTTTTGATAGAGGTCTGTCAGACTTACAGTGGTTGTACCCGAAGTATAGGCCTCACTTTGAACCGGAATTTGTTTAGCATCCTTTTTAATGATATCGCCAGTTTTACCATCCAACTCCACCTTAATATCGGTAATAAGCGTGCCGTATTGGCCAGCTGAGGTTAGTAAAAACGGTTTAGCCGGATTCTTGGTTGCATAATCACAAATATAAGACTGATGTGTATGCCCCGAAACAACAATATCAACTGCCGGATTTAACCGATCTAAAATACCTAAAATTGGTCCACTTAAGCCATCACATGTTTTTTGATTGAGTTTCGTACTTGGCGCTGCACCTTCATGGACAACGACAACAATGGCTTCAATACCTTGTTTTTGGAGTTCAGGAATTAACGCATTTACCGTATCCGCTTCATCACGGAATTCAACATCCTTAATACCCGCCGCTGAAACAATACTTGGAGTCGCTTTAAGTGTTAAACCAATAAAAGCTACAGGAATCCCGCCATAAGTTTTGACTTTATAGGCAGGAAAAATCGTTTTACTTGTATCATTTTTCATTGCCACGTTAGCTGCAAGGAAATTGAATTTTGCGCCGCTAAAGTTTTTATTAATTTGGCATGGGGCAGTGCTGGTATATTGTTGACAACCGCCATTTTGTAAACGACGCAATTCATCTGTACCACGGTCAAACTCATGATTTCCAACCGCATTAAAGTCAATTTGAATATCATTCATGACTTCAATAGTAGGCTCATCTAGAAATAACGAAGAAGTGAGTGGGGAAGCACTAATTAAGTCACCTGCTGACACAACAGCATTATTGGGATTTTGAGCTTTAAGTTTCTTAATTGCATCTGCAAAGTAACTCACACCACCGACAGGAATACGTACAGTTTGAGATGCATCATTTGGATTCGCTGCTTCAACGTAACGTTTAGGTGGTTCTAAATTTCCATGAAAGTCATTGAAAGCTAAAATATTTACGGTTTGGTTACTTCGCGGTGCTGGTGTGCTTGAATCATTGTCATCGTTATCATTACAGCCTACCAATAAGGCCATTGCCAGACATAAAGATGTTGTTTTAAATAGTATGTTTAAAGTCGTCATTTTTTTATCAATTGATGAATTAAGATGCATAAAAAATACGCATAGAGTATGAATATTTGATGAAAATTGAAACTGAATCGAAATAGAATAATCTTTAAAAAATTAATGTTAAGATGATGGTAGATATGGATGACTAGAAGGAAGTAAATAAGGCAAAAATAAATATTAATTTTAAGGTTTTCATAAAAAATTCATGAATTTGCAATAAAGCAGTTACAAAATGTCCGGTGGATAAAATCGGTTATATATTAATAAATTAATCTTTTTTATTCATTTTAACTTTTTTACCCAGTATAAGAGTCAAGAATGACATCATTGCCCACTTTAGCTAGCTCAAACCAGCACAATTTAGAAACATATCTTAATAGAGAACTCTCTTTATTAGAGTTTCATAAACGGGTGCTTGCTCAAGCCAAAGATATAGAACACCCATTACTGGAACGTTTGAATTTTTTAATTATTTTTTCGCGTAATCTGGATGAGTTTTTTGAAATTCGTGTGGCAAGTTTAATCCAGAAAATTAGCTTAATGAGTCAGGCAACCGGACCAGAAGGTTTACCGTTAGTAGAAGTATTAAAGCAAATTTCAAAAAATGCTCATGAGGCGGTTGAAGAGCAATATAAAATCTTAAACTATACTTTGTTACCGCAACTCCAAGGCTATGGCGTTCATTTTATTCAGCACGGCGATATATTAGAAAAGCATAAAGAATGGATTAAAGAGTATTTTTTTAAAGAAGTACAACCTGTAGTTACGCCAATCAGTCTAGACCCAGCACATCCATTTCCAAGGCTGGTCAATAAAAGTCTAAACTTCATTGTAACTTTAGAAGGTAAAGACGCTTTTGGACGTCAAATTGATTTAGCTATTGTGCCGGCACCGCGTTCGTTACCAAGGCTTGTTAAAATTCCAGAACATATTTCTGGCGGTGCAGAGCATTACATTCTGCTCTCGGCCATTATCCATCAACATATTTCGGATTTATTTCCGGGTATGAAAGCGACGGGCTGTCATCAATTTCGTGTAACTCGAAATGCCGATTTAACCGTTTCTGAAGATGTAGAAGATTTGGCTGCTGCTTTAAAAGGCGAATTATCTTCACGCCGTTTTGGCCAAGCAGTTCGTTTGGAAGTAGCAAAAAAATGTCCTGAAGAAATTGCTAACTATTTATTAGAGCAATTCGATTTAGATGCAGAACATCTTTACTACGTCGATGGCCCCGTTAATTTAGCCCGTTTTATCTCAAACTTTGATTTACCAGAGTTACGCTATAAACCATATCAACAAGTTTTGCCTCAGCTTTTATACACTAAAAAACCGATTTTTGATGTGTTAAAAGCAGGAGATGTTCTACTTCATCATCCATTTGATTCTTTTGCACCTGTTATCAAGTTCCTTCGGGAAGCTGCACAAGATCCAAATGTTTTAGCAATTAAACAAACCTTATACCGTAGTGGTGCCAACTCGGAAATCGTACAGCTACTCGCAGAAGCTGCGCGTAATGGTAAAGAAGTGACCGCGGTTATTGAGTTGCGGGCACGTTTTGATGAAGAATCAAATATTGAAGTTGCTAACGTTTTGCAAGAAGCTGGCGCAGTCGTGGTGTATGGCATTGTTGGCTATAAAACTCATGCTAAAATGATTTTAGTGGTCCGCCGTGAACAAGATAAAATCAAAAGATATGTGCATTTAGGTACAGGTAACTATCATGCAGTGAATGCCAAAATCTATACCGATTTTGGTTTGCTGACCAATGATGCGGAAATTTGTGAAGACGTCCATAAAATTTTCCAAGAACTGACCGGTATGGGCAAAATGGCAAAGCTTAAAAAACTTTTTCATGCGCCATTTACCTTACATTCTCAGCTGTTAGAACTTATTGAACAAGAAATTAAAAATAGCCTTGCTGGTAAAAAAGCACACATCATCATTAAAGTGAATGCGCTTACTGAACCACAGCTCATCAGCGCGCTTTATAAAGCATCACAAGCTGGTGTAAAAATTGATTTAATTATTCGTTCAATTTGCTGCTTGAGACCACAAGTTGCAGGACTTTCAGAGAATATTCGAGTACGTTCAATCGTTGGTCGTTATTTGGAGCATACGCGGGTTTACTATTTTTATAATGATGGCGATACAAAAGTTTATTGTGCAAGTGCAGACTGGATGGAACGTAATTTGTTCTCTCGTATTGAAACCTGCTTCCCAATTGAAAATAAAAAATTAAAGAAACAAGTCATTGAAGATGGCCTAAACAACTATTTGAAAGACAATCGTCAAGCATGGGAATTACGAGCTGATGGAACTTGGGTGCAATGTCATCCTAAGCCGGAAGAAGAACTTTATATTGCACAGCAACACTTGATGAACTTAGCTGGGTAAGGCATAAGTCATAACAGAACATTGACCTGTTATGACTTTTCAAATGCTTTTGAAAGATCAGGATTTATTAAAATTTGGACAAAAAACACAATTATCGAACAATATCTTGTTCCGAGCTTATCTACAAACGTGGCATTTTTAATTAGAATAAATTTTTAATTGCCTTATGAGATTTAATCAAGTGATTCATTTCACGAGATTAATACTGACTGGAGTAAAATTTATGCAATGGACAAAACCAGCTTTCACTGATTTACGTATTGGTTTTGAAGTAACAATGTACTTTGAAGCACGTTAATCATTTCTATTCAAATCTGTCATAAGCCCTAGTCTTGTTCTAGGGCTTATGTCTTTCTAATAAGATATTAATTTTATGCATATTTATATTTTAGGTTCAGCAGCTGGAGGCGGTTTCCCTCAGTGGAACTGTAATTGTCCTAATTGTCATGGTGTTCGTACAGGTACGATTAATGCCAAAGTGCGTACTCAATCTTCAATTGCAATTTCAGAAAACGGCGTAGACTGGATTTTATTAAACGCATCACCAGATATCCGTCAACAATTATTTGATTTTAAAGCGGCTCAACCAGCGCGAAAATTACGTGATACTGGTATTACCAATGTTATTTTAATGGATAGCCAACTTGACCATACCACTGGACTTTTAACTTTACGTGAAGGCTGTCCAATGAATGTGTGGTGTACTGAAATGGTCTATCAAGATCTCACCACGGGTTTTCCGGTATTCAATATGCTGAAACACTGGAATGGTGGTCTTCAATATCACCAAATTGATCCTAAACAAGCTTTTAAAATTGATGGTTTCGAAAATTTAGAATTTTTGCCTTTAATTATTCAAAGCGCGGCGCCGCCATACTCGCCACATCGCCATGACCCGCATGAGGGCGACAATATTGCCTTAATCATCAAAGATCATAAAACACAAAAACAGTTGTTTTATGCGCCAGGGCTTGGAAAGATTGACGATCAAATCATGCAGATTATGCAAGATTCTGACTGCGTCATGATTGATGGCACACTATGGACAGATGATGAAATGCAGCAAACCGGTGTAGGGAAAAAAACTGGCCGTGAAATGGGGCATTTATACATTAGTGGTGAAGGCGGTTCGTTATCTTACTTAAACCAACTCAGTACACCAAAGAAAGTGCTAATTCATATTAATAATACCAATCCGATTTTAAATGAAGACTCTGCTCAATTTGCTGAACTAAAAGCAAATGATGTAGAAGTTGCCTTTGATGGCATGCAAATTGAACTCTAAGGTGAAACATGACTCAAACACCTGAAGCTTTAACGACCGAACAATTTAAACAGGCCATTATTGATAAAGGTCAGTATTATCATATCTATCACCCATTTCATGTGATGATGTATGAAGGAAAAGCCACTCAACAACAAATTCAGGCTTGGGTTGCAAACCGCTACTACTATCAAATCAATATTCCGCTCAAAGATGCTGCGATCATGGCAAATTGTCCTGATCAACGTGTGCGACAGGAATGGATTCAGCGCATGATTGACCAAGATGGTGAATATCCTGATGGCGGTGGACGAGAAGCATGGTTACGGTTAGCCGAAGCTGTAGGCTTGAGTCGTGAGCAAGTGATTTCCGAAGAATTGGTTTTGCCGGGTGTACGATTTGCTGTAGATGCCTATGTAAATTTTGCACGCCGTGCGTCATGGCGTGAGGCAGCAAGCAGTTCTTTAACTGAGCTATTTGCACCTCAAATTCATCAGTCTCGTCTTGAGTCATGGCCACAACATTACCCTTGGATTGACGACAAGGGCTATGAATATTTCCGCTCTCGTTTAAGTCAAGCACGCCGTGATGTTGAACATGGTTTAACAATCACGCTTGATTCATTTACTACTCATGAACAACAACAAAGAATGCTGGAAATATTACAGTTTAAACTGGATATTCTATGGAGCATTTTAGATGCTTTAACACTGGCATATGTACACAATGAAGCACCGTATCATAGCGTGACTCAAGAACGGGTATGGCACAAAGGACTATTTAAATGAATAAAGAACAATTTGATGTAAATCTTGTGCCTACTTGGCGCCAAGGTTATCGCTTTCAATTTGAGCCTGCTCAAAATGGCTTTGTTATTTTATATCCTGAAGGCATGATCAAATTAAATGAAAGTGCAGGGGCTATTGGACAGTATATTGATGGGACAAATAATGTTTCTGCAATTATTGCCCAGCTCAAGCAACAATTTGGTGATGTAGCCGAAATTGACAACGATGTTATTGATTACATGTTAGTTGCCCAGCAACAACACTGGATTGATTTAGTATGACAGAAGGTGTTGGCCTACCTCTATGGTTATTAGCGGAGTTAACTTATCGTTGCCCGCTACAATGTCCATATTGCTCAAACCCTTTAGACTACGCGCAGCATAAAAATGAACTGACTACGCAAGAGTGGTTTGATGTTTTTGATCAAGCGCGTCAAATGGGAGCTGTACAACTCGGTTTTTCCGGTGGTGAACCTTTGGTGCGTCAAGATCTGGAACAACTTGTGGCGCATGCACACCAACTTGGCTTCTACACCAACCTGATTACCTCAGGCATGGGACTTACCGAACAGCGTATTTCGCATTTAAAGCAAGCTGGCCTAGACCATATTCAAATCAGCTTTCAAGCGAGTGATCCGGTCGTTAATGATGCTTTGGCAGGATCGAAACATGCTTTTGAACAAAAGTATGAAATGTGCCGACTTGTTAAGAAATATGATTATCCGATGGTCCTCAATTTTGTAATTCATCGGCATAACATTGACCAGATCGATAAAATTATTGAGCTTTGCCTAGAACTTAATGCAGATACAGTCGAGCTAGCAATTTGTCAGTTTTATGGATGGGCATTTTTAAACCGTCAGGGTTTATTACCGACACAAGAACAACTCATACGTGCTGAACGTATTACCAATGAATATCGGGAAAAGTTAAAAGCGCAAAATCATCCTTGCAAACTTATTTTTGTAGTGCCTGATTATTACGAAGAAAGACCAAAAGCCTGTATGAATGGCTGGGGTAAAATTTTCTTTACAGTTGCTCCAGATGGTATGGCTCTGCCTTGTCACGCAGCAAGACAATTACCGATTTCTTTCCCAAATGTTCGTGAACAAAGCCTATCAAAAATCTGGTATGAGTCTACTGGTTTTAACCACTTCCGTGGTGATGCATGGATGCCAGAAGGATGTCGTAGTTGCCCAGATAAAGACCGCGACTTTGGTGGCTGTCGTTGTCAAGCTTATATGTTAACAGGCGACGCAAGTAACGCAGACCCTGTTTGTGGTAAATCGCCGTATCATCAACTCATTGAGCAGGCACGTGCCGAGAGCGAAATTGATTCCTCTCTGGGAAAATTAGTATTCCGTAATAGCCGAAATTCAAAGCAATTCACGGTTCAACAAAACATTCCGGTTCAAAATATTGTAGATGATTAGCTATGAGAAAACCGATATGAACCATGGCACATTTCCTGTTTTTGATGGCCATAATGATGTACTAACCCGATTGTGGTTAAGTGATCATAACAATCCTGCTCAAGCTTTTATTCAAGAAGGTTTAGCCGGACATCTCGATTTAAAACGTTGCCAACAAGCCGGTTTTTTTGGCGGTATGTTTGCTATTTTCTTGCCGCCTTTTCATTATGTTAAGCAGCATCATCCCAACAAACTATTTGACCAAGATGCATCCGACTTCACGCAACAGCAAATTGAACACATTTGTTTAGCACAGCTCGATTTAGCAAAACAACTTGCCGAGTACTCTAACGACATTCAAATTTGCACAACTGTTCAAGACATCCAGCACTGCCTAACACAGCAAAAGTTAGCCATTGTATTGCATATGGAAGGTGCTGAAGCATTACAACATAATCCAGATTTACTCGATGTATTTTATGATGCTGGGCTTCGTAGCATCGGTCCACTTTGGAATAGACCAAGTCGTTTTGGTCATGGTTTAAATGCCAAGTTTCCGCATTCACCTGATACCGGAGCAGGGCTTACAAACGAAGGTAAAGCTTTTATAAAGCGCTCTGCTGATAAAAAAATGGTGATTGATGTTTCCCATATGAATGAACGAGCTTTTTGGGATACAGCTAACATTCTTCAGCAGCCAATTGTCGCAACTCACTCAAATGTGCATGCTTTATGTCCACAAGCCAGAAACTTAACAGATAATCAACTTAAAGCAATTAAGGATTCTAAAGGCATAGTCGGGTTAAATTTTGATGTCGCATTTTTGCGTAAAGACGGGCAGCGTGATGCAAACACATCCATTGAGGTACTTTTAGAACATCTTGAATATTTAATAGATCAAATGGGAGAAAATCATGTCGGTTTTGGTTCTGACTTTGATGGAGCACTGATTAGTCATGAAATTGAAGATGTAAGGGGACTACACCTACTGATTGAAGCAATGCAAAAGCGACATTATTCGAATGAGATTATAGAAAAAATTTGTTTTTCTAACTGGCTAACCGTGCTCAATCGCATCCTAAGTAAATAATTTATTGCTAAATATATTAAAAATAGCGAATTATTTTACATTTTTTATTGGCCGAAATGACTAAAAAAAGTACAACTAGTTTAATTGTCAACCAATTGCTAAGTTAATTAGAATCAACATTACTAAATGTAAGAACATTTGGTATTTCAGGTCTTTAGTGGTTTTCACTTACGCTCATTTCTTTTTGAGAAGTAGAAATGGGCGTTTTCTTTTGCTTAATTAAAAAATGAGAACTTCATCACAAGAATAGCCAATTAATTGCAAATCATCGCCTTCCTATCTTGACTAAAAGTTCAGCATTAAATACATTGGAATTGTATTTAAATATAAATAAGATTGCTTAAAGCAATTAATAATACTGCTTAATCCTGAAATACAGTAGAAAGCCTATTCTGTTTTGAGAATAGGCTTTTTGCTTTGTATCAAAATTTATTTTCTCAAAATTATACTTTTTAATTAACATAAAAATTAAATACCTTACAAAAGCGGCTCAAATGAAAGCCCTTAAATAACAAAGAATATGCTATTAATTTAAGTTGATTTCTCAGAAGTTTCTCCGTCAATTGAAGAGGTGCAAAATGTTAAAGTCAATTTTAGTATTAGGAACAGGTATTGCGATTGGCATGTGTATGTACAAGAAAAAGCAAAAGAACAGTAAGAGCTTCTCTACTGATAGTGATACCGACTCATTGATTAGTAAGGATAATAATAAGAGTAAAGATGACAATTCACTCGATAATGCTGTCCAGGTTTAAAGTTAAATGCAAGGGTTCATACGTGAACCCTTTAAATATTATTTTTTATAAAATTAATTTTACTTAAAATAAAGATAGCTTTAATAAGTTAATTTAATAATAAAACTTATATTTAAAGATATTCCACTATTCATTTAATTATTAAATAAATATGTTTAAAACAAAAAAAACACTTCAAATGTTAAATTTTACACATTGTAGCAAAACACCCTTTACTATTTTTTATGTTAAGAATAAAAAAATGGAGATTAGAATGTCAAAGCGCCATATTTTAAAAGAAGTTAATGCGAAAAGTATGTGTGGGATGGAAATTGTGGTAGAACAAATTTTTGAAAATACATTGGAGAAAAATTTAGCTTCGGCTGAAATCGAACAAAACTGGTTACCGCTTTCCAAGATTGTGATTTCAGATAAAGTTATCAATTTAGATCAAGATAACACCTTTGCTCATCCCAGAACAGGGAAAGTCTTTAAAGTTTTAAATTCTTAAATATTTTTTGGTTTTTAGCATGAATATAAAATTAGAAATGATTGAGACGAAACAACAAAACGTTTCGCCTCAATACATTTAATTAAGATAATTTGCACTTCTTGACTCGTGATTAACCTTAAAATACGTTAAGTTATTTATAAATTTTGAAGTAAATACTGTTTTTTTATGATAATTGAGATAGAGACCCATCCACTGCAACCGTTTTTGCCAGAAAATGCCCGTTTATTAATGTTAGGAAGTTTTCCACCACCACGTAATAAATGGAAGATGGACTTTTACTATCCGAACTTTCAAAACGATATGTGGAGAATTTTTGGTTTAATCTTTTTTCAAGATAAAACTTATTTTTTAAGTGAGAACCAAAAAAACTTTAACGAAGAAGCTATCCGCAGCTTTCTGATTGAGACAGGCATTGCTATTTTTGATACGGCGTATCAAATAAAACGCCTAAAGGGCAATGCTTCAGATAAGTTTCTTGAAATTGTCACTCCGACAGACTTAGCGGTTTTATTGAAACAGATTCCTCAATGTCACACTATTATGACTACGGGCGATAAAGCCACAGATACCTTAATCTCAGTTTTACCTGAGAACACAGAAAAACCTTTAATTGGGACATATACATCAACTTATTTTGCAGACCGCGATATTAATTTATATCGATTACCGTCATCTTCTAGAGCATATCCATTAGCTCTCGAGAAAAAAGCAGAAGCCTATCAGAAATTCTTTAAGGAAATCGGTTTCTTGTAATAAGAAAATTACATCATCCACTCAATTGGCAAATAAGAGACAGCTTTAATCATTGTTCTCTGAAAACGGCTGGTTCCCGGGTCTTTATCATATTCAATGATTTGTCCGTTTGCTTGGTAATCTAGCCAAGTAATTTGGCCTTGGCTATTTAGCTTAAGTTGATAAGCTACTTGAGGTAAATGTTGATCTAACATAACAGAAATCTGAGTTTGTAATTGACTGGACTCAATCACCAAACCTACTTCGGTGTTTAAATAGGTAGAGCGGGGATCAAAGTTAAATGATCCGATAAAGACTTTGCCATCTACATCAAAAAACTTGGCATGCAAGCTCGACTTATTTTTTCCTTTTGCTGGTATAACGCTGCCTGTTACGATTTCGTACCACGTTCTACGTCGTCGTTCCAGAACAGGTTTAAACTCATACAGTTCAATACCACTTTTAAGCATTTCTACACGGTATTGGCTATAAAAGGCATGTACGATCGCAACATCGTTTGCAGCAAAAGAATTTGTTAAAGCGCGGACTTTTATGCCTTCAACTCGTAGTTGCTTTAAGTAATAAGTGCCTTGTTGGGTAGGTACAAAATAAGCTGAAGCTAATTCTAAGTGTTGCTTAGGTTTACCCATAATAGACAAGACTTGGCCATAAAGCATTTCATGTTCAGTTGCAGTGCCCAGTATTTTTTTAGGAGAATCAGCAACAAAATGGGCCTTAGACCATTGAATAGGGTTATGCTCTAAAAGCTCTTTTAAGTAACTCTGCGCATCGTAAAGCTTATCTTCAGTGAGGCTATGGTCTTCGTGGTGGAGTTGTTCATAGTGCTCTCTTAAAGCTTTTAAATGATACTCAGCACAAGTTCCGATAATATCAGTTGCATTTACGCTTAAAGTACTTTCCCAAAAATCAGTAAATACAGCTTGGGCATGTCGCACTGCATACCCGTAAAATAAGATATCCATATCTGTAAATTGAAACTTACTACTTGCTTCAAAATATTCACTACTAATATTTCTACCGCCTGTTACTGCAATCGATGCATCTGCAATAATGAGCTTATTGTGCATCCGATGATTTACTTTTTTAAATCGGAAGAGATAATCGAAGATACGTAAGTAACGAAATTTATAAGGATTAAATAATCTAATTTTAAAGTTGGTATGCTGTAAAAGGCTTCTTAATATACCATCAAGCTTTATACCATTTTGATCATCAATTAATAAGCGAACTTTGATGCCACGATCCGCTGCCTTGAGCAGCTCATGTAAAATAAGGTTCCCCACAAAATCATTGGTCCAAATGTAGTATTGTAGATCAATCGTTTCCTTGGCATTTCTAATTAAATAAATTCGTGATGCAATACTCATAAATGCGTCATCAAGAGCTACAAAGGCAGTGAGACCTTGTTGAGTTTTTTCCTCTGCTGCCTCATCATTCAACCAATTATTTGTCTTTATCACTATATCTTTCTCATTAGGATCATATTTATCTGTATAAGAAGGTAAATCAGTAAAGCCCCAAGCACTTAAAGCCATAGTACTATACTGCTCATATAGCTGATTGATCATGTAAGCATTTAATTTGCATCCAAGTTAGAGCTATAAGAGCATTCTTATATTCAATTTATATGTCAAAATTCACAATAACTGTATGATTTTGTTATAATCTAAGAAGGTTAAAATTTAAAACATAATAAAAACAGAAGTTTATAAATTATTTTTTAAATTTTCTATAGTTATATATGAGTAATTAACGTAATTATGTGAGCTGTATTTTATTGCAAACAATTATTTCGATCATTTACGTTTTTATAAGTAAAACAGTGACGTAGTTCTCTTTGTCGTTATAAGATGCGTTTTATTAGATACTCAGATTTCATAACTTTACATTACTTACAATTAAGTTACCAACAATTACATTACAACACATGATTTCTATCATACTTCCTTAAAAAGCTGAGTAAGCAACCAGCCAGAAAGAGGAAGGAAGGAGATAGGAAATGCCACAATATTTAATGATTGCTGAAAAGGTGTATAAAAAAATTAAAGAAGATGATCTTTTCTCTGATACTCCGACCGAGCATTTAAATAACTTAATAGGTGTGATTCGAAAGGAAATCAAAGGTACAAAGTTTAAGCTTAAATATAATTTTATTGACTTTGACGAATGTTTAACAAAGCCACTAGATGAATGTGCCGTCAAAATTGATATTAGCCTCATGCCTAGTCATAAAAATAAAGATGAATATATTTTATGGTTAGCTGGATTTATAGAACGAATGACGACAGGCGGGGAAACCCATCTTCCACCTATCTCAAAATTTATTCCGCCCGATTTTAAGTTTAATTGCGAATTTGATAACGCTAAGACACCAACAAAATCTACACATCCAGATGATGAAGGTGAACTGATCATTAACTATTTTAAATCTGAAGCTTTTATGAAAATTATAAACGAAGAAAAATAATGTGATAAGAAATATAGAAAGGTTTCTGCCGTACTTCTATTCATAGCTGTTAAAATTCAGCAACCGCCTTTTGGGGCGGTTTTTTGTGGCTTAATCTCTTTTTTATCTCGTTCTCTTCACATAAGTTTTCATTGTAAACAGAAGTCACTTGTTCCCTATAAAAACAGATACATAGATTAGTGCTAACTTTTACTTATCTTCATTGAGTAAGGAGATAAGATATTTTGAAATATTTTCTTTTTGCTTCAATTTAAGCTTTTCACATACCTTTCAAAAAAGATATGGTGAAAAATTTCCCTTTTAGACAATTGAGTCTAGATGTATTCTGAATCTCTAAAAAACTTCCATAATTGTTGGTTTTTTTAAGGAGGTGTCTATGCTCCATAATATTAGACAATTTTTCTGCATACACATCTGGGAATATGATTTTGATATTTCACATGATGAAGTCAGAGAATGCAGAAAGTGTGGGAAAATTCATAAAATGAAGAGTTCCCATAAAATGACTTAAGTTTAAAGTGAAATACTTCAGTCATACTAAGCCAATTAAAGATAAGCTCAATAATTAAAAGTGTTGAGCTTATTTATTTTAAAGAAGAGCATAGTTTAATTCAGTAATCATATAAAACCTATTAATTTACTCAGAATATAATTCAAAGTAGTTCGCACTTTAAAATAATAAAAAGTTGCAACTTACATAAAACTCTATTAATTTTAAAAAATAAATAACACTTCAATAAAAACTGAAAACTTAAATTTATAACTTTAATTTTATACTCATATTTTATAAAAAAATTGATAAGGAGATAGAAATGCCAAAATACTTACTATTAGCAGAAAAAATTTCTAAAAATATTAAACAAGATTCTTCAAGCAATTATCTAAAAAGCTTAAATAATTTAATTATAGAAATAAAAAAAGCCATTACAGGAACAGAATTAAAATTTTTATATAATTTTTTAGATTTCAGTGGTTCGCTGCTTAATCCTCAAGATGAAGTATTGCTCAAATTTGATAGCAGTCTGATTCCTAGCTATAAAAATGAAGAAGAATTTATTTTATGGTTAGCAGACTTCATTGATCGGATCACCATAGATACGAGTAAAGGAGATTATCCAATAAAAAAGAATTTAGCCAACCTAAGCTCTATTGCTGAGAAATTGATGTATAGACATTAGAAAATCTATGGCCATCCTCATCAAATACTGAACTATAAAGAACTGCTTTGGTTATTGGCAGTTCTTTTATACTTAAATTAGTTTTTGGGTTCTTGTCGGGGAGCTGAGTTGATATCGTGTCTAACTCTGCTTATATTTTCATAAATAATTTTACGCATTCTATTTATTGCGCCAAGCGGTTTATGCTCAGGTAAAGCATGCCACGGTGTAAAAGAGAGATTTTCACAAAATTGATTCTGTTCAGGTGTATCAAAGCTTTGCTTTGGAATATGAATGGTCGCAACTTGATAAAAAGGTGCTTCATTTTCTTTCCACTCGGTCATTGCATCTTCAACCAGCATTTTAGTCGAAGTTCTTGGCTGTATAAGAAATTCCATACACACGTCTTGCTTTTGCAATGTATCTTTTAAAGCATCTCGTAAAAAATTATGGCTAGGGTGATCAGGTAGAGTTGCAGACACTGTAGAGCAATTTCTTACGGAGTATTTAACCGCTTGACGGTCAACACCTAATCCTAATTGATAGGGCACCATAGACCAATACTGTGCATATAGTGGATTTGCAATTTTAGAATTACGCGCACCTAAAGCATTCATAGTACCTTTAAAACCTAAAGCAAATGGAATGTGAAGTTTTCTGACCATATTATGGCTATTTACATCATTCATAAAAGACAGGTATCTTTGCCCGTCATTTACAAAAAAGACGGGGTGATTAATCATAATAAAGTCTTGAGTTGTAGCCTCTTTTTCATTTTCTAAAATTTTCTGACCTGATACACCTAAGATTTTTATTGCCATTCCACGTGCGTCTTTTTCAATATCTGCTCTAGAAGCATCATTAGAAGCATTCGAAAAACGAATCCATGCTTCATAGTTTTTATCTGGAATAAAAATACCTTTTGCAAGTTGAGCTGGTATATTTTTAAGTACATGAAATTCAGCACGAACACATCCATGCGCTTTAGGGTGTGCATCACGTAAAGCATTTCCCGCCGTATACTGTTCACGAATCGACTTCTCAATAACTTGAGTTATTTGATGAGCTATTACTTCCTCATTTGGTTGTAACTTTTCTCCTAATGCTGTATCGATCTCTGGATAGTCGATATTCTCTGAAGAAGAGTTTACTGATGGGATTGTTTGGGAATATAGCGTTTCACTACAACCTATTGATACAAACAGAAGAGGAGCAAATATAAACAAAGCCTTAAAATTGATAGGCTGTATAAATTTTGACATTTATAGTCTCCTCGGTAGAAAAAATATTTTAGAATAATATTAAGTTTTTTGTTTAAGTTTATTTTGAGCTTTTTAAAATTATTCACTGTAAATAATTTAAACGTCATTGTTACTTATCTGAACAGTAAAATAAGAATACTTATTTAATATAAAACTTCTTAATACATTAAGAGAATGACGTCATGATAACTAATCGACAAAATGTGCAAAATAATACTAATACATCACCTCATCCAATTACCCAAAATACACTTATTGATCGGTTTAGTCCTATTTACTGGAGAATAGACGGCCCACAAACCATGTCTTTTGCCATTACAAATTATGGAAATGGATTTGAAGCATCTTTTAGATCACGTATGACAAATGACTTGGTAGGGATTAGCTGGGATTCTTATGATACGAAAGATCATAAATTTTTAGCATATGAAACCAAATATAGTTATGCAGGGGTAGTTTGGGATTTTGATATTGAATTATCGGCTTCTATGCCCGTACTTAATAATCCAAGTTTAACCCCAACTTTAACGGTGTACTATCATGACAATGGCGTAGATAAAATTGCATATATCGTCTTATTTAATTATGCAAATAATCCTTCGTCGCGAACGGCGCATATTCATATTAACTGGGATACAGTTAAAGCCGGTTTTTCTGCTACAGATAGCTTTCCGGTAACCAATATTCAACGTATCTCATTTTCAGGCTTTACTAGCCACTATAACGGTCAGTCAGCTACGCCTTTAAGCCAGCCGGAAGATGGTTATATTCGTATTACCAATTCAGTCGTGACTGGAACAAATGCAAAGTTAAATCTGAGTCGTGTTGTTGTACCCCAGCACAATTATGGGATCTGTACCAGCTATGATGACCATTATGACTTGAACCCGCAGCGCCTAGTCAACAATATGGTCGCTTTGGGATATCAGGGATTGGTAAACCACTATTGTGGAATGTCGCATTATCCTGAAATGACATGGAAAAGCGATATTAATAAATGGCAAATACCAGATACGTTGGTAACAGGTGAGGCAGTCGTCAACGCATGTACCCGAAAATGGCATGAGAAATATGCCCAAGCTCTACATAATGCAAACATGCAACCCATTTTTGGGGTAAGTTTTGAGATGTATTCACTTGGAGCAAATGAGTTTTGGGCACAGCGTGACTGGAATAGCAATTTAGGTAAAACAGGTTACCAACCACCGAGTTATTTCTTTAGCTTAAGTGATCAAAATGCTTTGGCTTATTTGCACAAAGTTTTTATTGAGTTCGCAGATACAATGGTTGCTGGCGGCTGTAATGTTAACATGCAAATTGGTGAACCTTGGTGGTGGTATAACACGGACACGAATCTACCTTGTGTGTATGACTATCCAACAAAATTAGCCTTTAATGCCGATACAGGACTATATGCGCCAGACCTAGGCACAATCTATGAGGCTATGAATAAAACAGGTACGCCGTATGATGAGTTTAAAACTTGGTTAAGAAATAAGTTAGGACAGACCTGTCAAAATATTCGAGCAGCCATTAAAGCTAAATATGCAAATGCTCAAGTGTGTCCTTTAATATTTTTCCCATCCATTCGTTCTCCAATACAAACCCTAGCAACCTATATCAACTATCCAAGCCAGCACTACTCATATCCAAATTTTGATTACATCATGACTGAAGCTTATGACTGGCTTTTAGAAGCTAAATTAGATTTAGCTCATCAAGCTGTTTCTCAGATACCAACTCAAGATTTAGGTTATCCGGCAAATAAAGTTGCTTATTTATCTGGATTTGTACCAGATGCATCTATTGCTTATATCTATGGATTCGACAAAAACAAACCTTATCGAACTCCAATTTGGCAGAGGATTTTTGGCGATATGAAAAATAACGTATCTCTTGGCCTAAGGAAGCAGTTTATCTGGGCCTATCCGCAAGTCATGTTCGATTCAATTACAATTGATACGACCCAAGCCCCAAATGGCTTCTTTGTTGAAAATACACTTTACTCACCAATTAGTGATAACACACCGTATCCACCAGATATTTACCTTTAAGTAAACATAAGCTGTTTATAAGAGAAGTAATCTGATAGAAAACCTCTTCACTTAGGAGGTTTTCTTCTTTTTTTAGTACAGGCTTGCTTAGACGTTTCTGACTGGCTATGCTGTGATGGATTGTCATGAAAGCCAATTTTAATTTAAGCAAAATTAAGCTCTTGTATTACGGTTACATAATCTATTTTGCTCGACTATAAGTACCGAATGATATAAAGGAAACCCAAAGATGAAATCTCGTGCAGCTGTCGCCTTTGCCCCAGGAAAACCTTTAGAAATTGTTGAAGTTGATGTTGCACCACCCAAGGCTGGTGAGGTTTTAATAAAAATTACCCATACAGGGGTATGCCATACCGATGCTTTTACATTATCTGGCGATGACCCAGAAGGTGTTTTCCCAGCGATTTTAGGTCATGAAGGTGCAGGTGTTGTAGTTGAAGTAGGCGAGGGCGTAACAAGTGTTCAACCTGGCGACCACGTGATTCCACTTTATACAGCTGAATGTAAAGAATGCTTATTCTGTAAATCCGGAAAAACTAACTTGTGTGTTGCGGTACGTGCGACGCAAGGTAAAGGTGTAATGCCGGATGGAACTACACGTTTTTCATATAACGGCGAACCGATTTACCATTACATGGGTTGTTCAACCTTTAGTGAATATACAGTAGTTGCGGAAGTCTCTTTAGCTAAAATCAATCCTGAAGCGAATCACGAACAAGTTTGTTTACTTGGATGTGGTGTAACGACCGGTATTGGCGCCGTGCATAACACAGCTAAAGTACAAGAAGGTGATTCGGTTGCCGTATTTGGTTTAGGCGGTATTGGTTTAGCTGTTGTACAAGGTGCACGTCAAGCGAAAGCAGGACGCATTATTGTCGTAGATACAAACCCAGATAAATTTGAACTTGCTAAACAGTTTGGCGCTACAGATTTCTTAAATCCAAAAGATTATGACCAACCTATTCAGCAAGTGATTGTAGAAATGACAGGTTGGGGCGTAGATCATTCATTTGAATGTATTGGTAACGTCAATGTTATGCGCTCGGCTCTAGAGTGTGCACATCGTGGTTGGGGACAATCCGTTATTATTGGTGTTGCTGGTGCTGGTCAAGAAATTTCGACACGCCCATTCCAGTTAGTTACAGGCCGTAAATGGTTAGGTACTGCGTTTGGTGGAGTAAAAGGCCGCTCACAACTTCCTAAAATGGTCGAAGATGCTATGAAAGGTGAGATTCAACTTGAACCTTTTGTGACTCATACTATGCCTCTACAAGACATTAATACCGCTTTTGATTTAATGCACGAAGGTAAATCAATTCGTACTGTTATCCATTTCTAAACGAAATAAAAAAAGGGCTGTGATTCAGCCCTTTTTTACCACTTATAATTTTATATCTTAGATGGCATTACCACACATGTCTGTTGTGCCCTGAGGGTAGTTAAACTGTAGCGCATTACGGTCAGTAATGAGTTCGTTCGACAACTCTTGTCCAAATAATTGTTCGGCATCTATTGATATATCACTTGAAACAAAAAAGCGTATATTCTCAAGTGGCGCAGGCAAAGTAGATTGATACCCCTGATCAACACCATTTATAATAAAGCCAACTTGCTTAGTGTTCTGATTAATATAAATACCTAATCTTTGGTATCCATTTGCATTATTTGTCATGTTTTGACCTTTAGAATATCGACTGTCAGGGCCAGTCTCATCACTAAGTCGGTAAGCTACAGAATAGCTTAATCTAGCAGGATTCTCACCAAAATCTGGATCATAAGTACCCATATTAAACCTAAAATTGGATCTGACGGTATAGCCATTATTTGTTACACCATTAAAAGCAATGCCAGAGGAGTAATAAGTAGAATTTCCAAGTGATGAGCTCCCAAGAGCTGAGGTTGGGATCTTAAGCTCTATTTCAAATGCAATAATACCTGTGTGAGGTATTATTAAATCACCAATATCATTAGTAGAATTAAGACTAGCTTTACTTCTAGCTACATACTCTACATACCATACTCATTTTCTGGCATAGGCTCTACTTTAAGACTAAATTTTTGCCCACTTATTAATGGGAATATTTTCATAGACCAATAGTCAGTATGTTCATTGTTCCAAAGATCATAATCTTCTTGAGTCGCATCAAAATTATATTTACAGTCTGGGGCAGAAGAATTAAGAGAATTTGTTTGGGCCAAAAGCATTTGAGGCGCTAATTTTTCATTCCTTGTAGTTGATGAAATGCTTTTAGATGCTACTTTTTGGTTAGATTCGCTACGCGGTGCTGTATTGGTATTATCAGAAGATACCTCATACATTGCCCAACATAATGTCACTGCACTAACTGCAACTATACTTATTCTTTTCATAAATATTCCTATTAAGTTAAGTATGAAATTCTTAGAAAGTAGTGTTAAAGTAAAATTTATTATTAATATTTAAATATTTGAAATTATTAGGTTTAAAAACTATTGAATATGATTAATCATATTCAATAGTTACAGTAGCCATTGCACGGACCTTACCAGCAGTCACATTTGTTGCTGTTTGATAGTAGCGGGCAGTCATCGGTACGTTATATTGAATTGTCTGGTTAGAAGACAATGTACCTAATGCTAATTTGTCACCTTTTTTGATGACCTGATTCTTATTTTGATAGTTCCAGAGTAACTGCACACCTACGCCATTTGCTTTTTCAGATGTCGGAGCAGTATTCGCTAAAACCTGATTATTTGTTCCGTCTTGAGTAAAGTCGTAAGTTAAACTAATAAGGTTTTTCTCTTCGTAACCCGTTGGGTTGATACCCCCATTACATAAGATGTTCATATCGAAGGTTTGTTCGCCTTGAGTTGAGCCAACGCCTTTAAAACCAGCCTTTGTAACTGTAGGCAATTGTACAACTTTATTAATATTACCTTGAATTTCACATGAAGAAGAGGCGATAGTAATTGCATTACCATAAACTGTACTGGTTAAAAAAGGTCGGTTCGCATAACCGCTTACATAGTATCGACTATATAAACCAGGCACTAATGTACCCGAACCAGTCTGTGCAGCAGTTTTCACAATTTCGACAACAAAGTATCCCGAAGCAAGAAAATATTTCATACCTGGTGTTAAACTACGGGTATACGGATAATAGCCAGAAAAGTTAGTTGCATTTTCCGCTTCACGGTACAAACGAATACCAATTCCAGGAATATTCGTCGAATAGATATTATTCCCTAGTGGGCTTAATGCATAGCCTTGGGTAAGTGCAGCAGTAATAGTATCGCTATAAGACGTACATCTTGCTGTTGAACCATTTGCGTTAATTGGAAAAGTTGCTTTTCTTAAAATTTTTCCAACTGGGTCACTTGGTCGGACCACAACGCGACCTACAGCCATGGAAATATCAACCGTGCTAAATGAGGCTCCATAATTATCATTGCCTAAAGTACAGTAAGCATTAGCTTCACCATACACACCAAGACCAGCCGTAAATAAAAAACCTGTTAATAATATTCTTTTCATTTGCAGACAGCCTCAGTCATAACTATGCTTTGTTGCTTATTTTGCAACTGATTACTAATGTTGTACTCAACTGAACAACGCTCATTGCTCTCGTCGCCCCATTTTACATAGAGACTATCTTGAGCAAGTGGGGTACGTAAGTAAATCATACTACCTTGCGCAACAATACCTACAGCTTCATCTTTTTGATTAAAGACTTGAGCTCCAAATGGTAAACTGTTGCCATCAGCAGTTTTACTATTAATGTAAACTGCATAACCTGTCTTAGTCGCAAAATCTACTTTAGCAATTGCACCAGCAAATGGGGCAATACGTTGACTTGTTTCTTCAAGTTCAACTTCGCTCGACATTTCTTGTGGGTCAAGAGTAATGTCATTAAGGCGGTATGGCGTAACATAAGGAACTACTGCATAACCCGCTTTATTTACACTTAGACCAACCGTGTTATTCACTTTTGCTCCAGCAGCATCAGGTGCATGCACAAGTACCATGGTTTGGCCTTGCTCAGGTCCAAATAAAATACCATCTGAGTGAGCAACAACACTACCGCTTAAACTTACCATTGCTTGTTGGTAAGAATCAGCAATACTATAAGAGCCGCCAACAGTTGCATAGTTAGTACGGTAACGACCATTTGCGTTAAATGTTGGGTTCGCATAGTCTTGATGTGACACAGAAGCGCCATAACTAAAGCGATCACCCACCATTCCACTTGCACCAACAGTACGGCTGTCTTCAGAAGCAGTAACGTTGACGTTGACTGAATTCTTCTTAAAGTTAATTGGGAATGAAAGCGTCATTAAATATTCAGTATCATGCGACGCATCATTTGAGCCGTACTCAACCTTACGGTTAATTGCAGATAAACCATAAGTTAAACCATGGTAGTTATTACTATAACCAATCTGATACTGTTTAGTACTCTCGCTACGATTCCAGTAATCTACCCATGAACCTACCACATAGAAGTTACCCCAACCCTCAGGTAACCCTTGGTTTAAAGTAATCTGGAACTCACTACGTTGACGACCAGCAGCATAAGTGTTTACACCTTTTTCTTCCAAGTCACGTATAAGCAGGGCATCGCGCAATTTATAGAAGTTTTCGGTTGAATAACGGTAAGCTGCAAGTGTTAAGTTTGTGTTGGTCGGCGTAATTAACTTACTATAACTTAAACGGAAACTTTGACCTGATTGTGAAGCCTGTTTTTCAAACTCAGCTTCAGAGTGAGTCACGTCGAATGCAATTGCTCCAATTGGTGTAGCAACGGCAGCACCAAGCAATATTGCAGCGTAATTCTCAGATGCCTGAATTCCGGTATAGCCGGTTAAATAGTTATTAATACCTTGTTGGTATTTACCCTGAATAATCCAAGGGTCCAGATCAATGTCTTGATCACGGAACTGACCTACAGTTAATGAGTAACGGTTCATGCCTGGGCGTAACATCTGTACAACAGAGGCATAAGGCACAGAAAATTTCTGTATTTCACCATTCGCTTCGATAACAGAAATTTCAATTTCACCACCAAAGCCGGTAGGGTAAAGGTCATTAATTTCGAAATTACCTGGTGCAACCGTTGTTTGGTAAATCAATTGCCCCTGTTGACGTACTTCAACTTTTGCATTGGTTTTTGCATTACCACGGATACGTGGAGCATAACCAAGCATACTATTCGGTAGCATTCGATCATCACTTGAAAAATCGATACCACGATAACCATATGAGTCAAATACTTCGCCGTTTGTAAAACTATCCCCGAGTGTTAAAACACCACGATATTTAGGGAAAGCTCTTTGTAAATAGGTGCTTGTTTCTTGATAGTCTGATTTAGATTGATTTTCCGCAGGCGTATCTTGCCATTGCCACTGACCATTATGACGTAATTGCCAACCTGCTAAATTTAGACCAGCCGTAACCCCCATAAAAGCATTAGTCGTTTCGCTTCGGTCACCAGACTGATTAAAAGTTTTATACGCACTACCACTATAAGACAAAAAGCCGGCATTAATCCCGCGATCCCATACGCTTGGGTCGACATAGCCTTGAGCATTTTTTTGTAATGCGACTTGAGGAATTGAAATATCTACACGTAAACGAGACGTATCGAATTCATAAAATGCGTTTTCTACCCATTCTTCAATTTTATAACAACTATTATTTTCTTTTTGAAGGGGAGCGTGCTTGGTTAAAATTTCTTGTTTTACGCCGTATTCAAGAAGATTCATTCCAGTAAAACAAGTTACGGCATTTTGATTTGGATCTAATGCCTTGAAAATCATGCGGCGTTTACCAAACCATTGACCATTTACATAAACGTCAACGTTATATTCACCTGGTAAAACAGGGTTGCCGTACTTAAATCGAGAAATATCGACTTTCTGAGCGTCACCAATTAAAAAAGCAGAATCAAATTCAGCTTCTACAGGCGCACTCGCAGCTGCTTCTTCAGCATGCACGAACACAGGCATTGTCATTGTAACAACGCCAGAAGCCAAGTAATAACAAATATGGCGTTTTAATAATTTATAAGATTCTTGCCTTTTTTTTGGCATAGCTAAGTCCGCCTACTCACATAATAGGTGCTTAAATTTATTAAAAAGATAATCTGATTACTGAAGTTTTATTTGGTGTTCGACTCGACCACCATAGTCGTTGACATTAATAAAACTCATATCCTGAAGGTTGCTATTCTTAAGCTGAATAGAAGCTTCAGAAAAAGGCTTAACCATTAGCCCTTGAGGCAATAAATCAACTTTTTTATCTCCAACCTTTTGATAAACAGAAGTCATCGTAATGTGGAAAGGAGTTGGATTTTTTACCGTTAAATTCTGACCAGATTTAACCCATTGAAGCTTATCTGCTGCTAAATTCGCATCTTCTTTAATTGAAGCCGGACGATAGAAGAATTTAATCCGGGAACGAATTGCAAGTTGTAAGAAGTTATCAGGTGTCGTATCTGCATTTTTTGAGGTAGGTCTTGGTGGAATATCCAAAACGTTTAACCACAAAACAGTTTCTTGCTTCTGATTAAATTGAGAAGCATTTGGAAGGGCAGTGATACGAAGCGTCTGACTTTTTGTCGCTTCAACACGAGAAATTGGAGGAGCAATCATAAAAGGAACTTTTGATTGATCCGGGGTACTTTTTGGATCACCTTCATCAATCCAAGCTTGGACAAGTGCTGGCTTTGAACCGTTATTGCTAACTTGTAGCGTAACTTCTCTAGCATCCGACGGATAAATTACACGGGTGCCATGAATTACAATTTCTGCTTGAGCGGCAGGAGCAGCAACAGATGAAGCAAACGCCAAACCTAACAAAAAATTATAACTGTTCAATTTCATTTTTCGAGTTCTCAACCAAGAAAGATTCAGGAAAGTGCTACACAAAACAGGGTTTCCATGTGGACATAGAAACCCCGCTATCAATTAATTATTGATAGATAATTGTGTATTGAACAGAAGTAGTTACTTTACCAGCAGTAGAAGCACCAGTTGCATAGTATTCAGCATAGTAGTTAAGGTCAGCACTTGCACCTTCAGCTACGTCAACCCATTGAGAGTTAGCTTGAGCACCGTTTGCACCAGCAGCAAGTACTGGGATGAAGTTATTGTTGCTACCTAAAAGTTGAACGTTAACGTTTTTAGCACCAGTAGCGTCTTGGTTAAGTAAACGACCAGTATTGAAGTCAACAGTTGCACCTGGTTCAAAGTAAGTAGCTACTTTACCTTGTGAACAGTTAGCTAAGTTGATTTGGAAAGGGGTACGGCCAGCAACATCCCCAGCAACAGCTAAAGTTTGTTTAGAAACAGTAGGAAGAGTCACTGTGAAATCTTTACCAGCAGGAGTAACGATGTCACAAGTTTTGTCTGTAACTAAACCATTAATTGTAATTGTACCATCAGCAGCTTGAGCATTCGCAATCCCTACAACCGAAAGAGCAGCGATCAAAGCAAGTTTTTTCATAGTGTTTTCTCAAAAGTCTGGATAAAAGTTTAATTCCTTACTTTTCCAGTGTTTGACATCTTGAAAAGTAATGTAACAATGCTAACACTTTTTAAACAAAATGCAAAATATGTCACATTATTTTTTCATAATTTTAATTGTGTCACACTTTTAGGGTGCAGTTAATAGCTAGTTAACACAGCTTATGTAGCTGTTTTATAAATAGTTTTTATTGTTTAGAAGAAAGGAATCGTAGAGATAAGAAAATTACATAAGGCTACTATGTAACTGGAAAAGAATTAAACAATTTACGTGAAGAAGAAGTTTAAATTCTTACAATACAATTATATAGAATAAATTATGCAGATGTATATAGAAAAAATATACAAATAGACATTTTTGCAGAAAAAGAGTGACCCAATACCCAATTCATAAAAAATTATGTTGAATTGTATGAATCACTCTTTTGCCAGCTTCTATAGTAATAAGATCAAATGTGATGAAATGAGCTTAATGATAATTGATAAGTATAATCTTTCGATTAGAACCTAGACTTTCAATGCTAGTGTCCATCTTCTCTGTATGTTGAGCTAATTTATAGAGACTATCTTTATTTAAATATTCACTATCAAGTTTAATATTCAAATTATTGACTGCGTTACATTCTATCTCATTACTTTTTGTTGAGCATGTGTCTTCAACAATATTTCCTTTGATCATTATTGTGTTATTTGCATAACAAAATAGTGGGGAAGTAGAAAATACCGCCAAAACCAAAATTTTAAATATATTATTTTTCATTTTATAAGTACCTATTTATTAAATAGTTAATATAAGTGATACAATATTTTTTATTTAAAAACAATATATAAATCAATTTCAATTAAAAAACATAATATAATATGTGACCTATATCTCATTAATTATTTAATTTGTATAAATAGGTTTTATTTCTACATCTATTTTATTAAAACGATAATTAAATCACACTTTACAAATATTAATGTATCTTGGTTATTGTAAAATTAAATTATTGATAATAAATACTTTAATTAAAATTATAAAAATTTAACTTAGAATACCAGATTAAAAAATAATTTAATTAACCATAATATTTGTTGAAATAATATATATTAATGAAAATTAAGAGATGGTTTAGCTCAGATTTTTTATTTATACAAATTAAAATATGAAAAATAAAATTACTTTTGAATAGGTTATAAATAATTCTTGTATTTATTTAATTTTACTTAAGAACATAAGGTAATTATACAATAATAAGGCGAACTAAATTAGAAGATTTAATCTTTAAAGTATTCAAGAGGAATACAGAAATTTGAGTATCAGAATGATTATTTTAAAATTTCCGTAATGATAAAGTTGTTAGAATTTAATTGAGTAGTAAGGAGCATGGTTCATCTGAAATTTAATTTAAATTTTAATTCTTTAGCCAAGGATGATCATCTAAATTTAAGTGCAGCAAAGATTCTAAGAAAAGCTATACGGTGATCAATAAAATTATGTTAGCTATGTAAAGCTAAATAGAGAATGATGAGTGTCATATTTTTGCTCAGATAGTGATGTTCAGCCAAATAACTGAAACCTACATAAAGAGAGCTTTAGATCTGAAAGATAGAAATAACTAGGGATTAGTTTAAACTATATAATTGTTCGTATAATGTGATGCACAGATTATGTTACTAAGCCCCAGTGAGAACATTGTTAGTCTCACGGGGCTTTTTAACATCAATCTGCATTATGCGAATTTGAAGCCGAGGCGGGGAGTCCACGTCTTCTAATGGTGGACTCTAGTCTCAAATTTGAGAATTTATTATTTCTATATGCTGTCTAATGGTGGACTCTATTCCGATATTTCGGAATTTTTAGAGGTCTTTAGAGTTCCTAACAACAACTTTCCCGTTTGCTGATATTTCAACGTTATCGATAGCTTGATCAAGGATTATATGCACTAGCTCACTATCCTTAATCGGCTGTAGATTTTTATTGATCAGAATTTTATTGAGTTCTACGCACTTCTTTCTAAGAGATTCTTGCTCTTTGTCATTTAAACGTACTGTTACTGCCATTTTGATCACATTTTACGGTTATTAACTTGCATACAATATTACTTGTATATGTGTTATATGTGCTTGCTATTCATGTGTAATTGTATTAAATTCTGCTAAATGTTATTTGTATACATGCGTAATTAGACCATGCTAGATCATATTTGCATAAATGCGCCATTTGAATCCAGCTTCTACTCAGTAGATGCGGAAGGGCGTTATTTTTTTGTAGATATTGATCTTCACACCATAGAAATTCCACTTGCGTCTCGTTCTGTTCATAAGAATGATGACGGTTCGATTTCTGCTGCTGCTTTATTCCATCCTTATGAGTCTGTACCGACTCATTACACAGGTATGGCGATGAAAGTGTTTTTCGATGCTAGTTATGAACCTTATGTACAGATTAAGGCTTCGCCTGCAAAGTTGTTGCAGGGCCATAACGTTTTTGGATCGGATGACATAGAGCAGGGTGCTGATGAGATGATTGGCTTCTTACACATGGCTTACCCAGTGCTTACCCGTATGCTTGATTGGGAACGTGCTTGGGTTTCACATATTGACGTTACGTATTCTGCCAAGTTGTCTGATCAGACAACGGCTAAAAAGATTCTGGACTTTCTGGCTAATGTCAGTAGCGGTCAAACTAGACTTTCCAATAAGCGGTTTGATAGCTCTGTGTATTGGGGTGGCCAGACGTCCAGACTTGTAAACCATAAATGCTATTTAAAGCATGATGAATTTCTTTCCCAGTTTGAAGAACTTAAGCAACTGGCAAAAAAGAATGACAAGGCAGCTCAACGAGTTGTTGATGTTATGTCCGATTCACGTTTAATCAACTGGACGGTCGGACTATTACGTTTTGAATCACGTTTAAAAAAACGTTGGCTTGAACGTAACGGAGTACCTACGAACCTTTATGAACTCATAGCATTTCAGAAGGCAAATCCTGATTTACTTCAAACACTTTGGACAAAGGCAACGCACAGCATTTTTGATGCCATGAGAGGTCAAACTGTGAAATTGATTAATGATGAAAGTGTTTTGGAAGCCATATCTAACTCGCCAGTTGTCGTTACCAATAGCGGTAAGGTTTCTCAAACACGTATCCGAAATATTTACTCTACGTACTGTTTAGTTCGTGAGCATGGCTTAGAGAAATTAGCTGAAATGCTTCCTAAGCCTACGTTTTATAGACATTTATCTGAACTTTGCGAATGTGGCTTTTCAAAGGCATTTTTGCAGAACTTGCATGACAACAAGGCTAAAAATGTCATTCCATTTATGAAGCTCGTAGAAATCGACTTTTCCCAACAATTGCCTGAGTGGTATGAGCCACCAGTATCGCAATTTAAATCAGTAGCTTAAAGGTGAGCAAATGAATAATTCACAACATCCAATTATGACAGTTACAGGCATCCGTAAGGCTGCTGGAGACTTTACAGACGACAAAGGCAAAACAATCGAGTTTTCAAACACGGTTGTAACTGTGCTGCAAGAATATTCTGAGCGTGAGAAAGAACAAGGCGCCATCGGTTTTAAATCGACTGATTACAAGATTAAAGGCGCTCAGTTCTTCAATGATTATTTGCATCAGAAGTTACCAGCCGAAGCTAAGTTGATCTTTGATTGGGATTTCACAGGCAAACAACCAAAGGCCGTGTTAGTAGCTTTGGATTTTGATGGCGTGGAAGCAGCTTAATAAAGCTATATGAATCAAAGTGTTAACTATATAACACTTCGCATAATACGGCATTATGTTACTTGCCATGTTCATTGACTAAATACCCCGCGTTAGCGGGGTTTTTTGTCAATGATGCGACCATATTTACGC
>NZ_JAKTIM010000039.1:0-41687 GCF_027855455.1 Acinetobacter sp. AOR01_HL
TGATCTGACCCCATAAAGTTGGACAATTAATTAAGCAGCTTCTAAGGACTGAGTTCTGTATTGTACAGGGCTTAGTCCTTTTAATTTAACCTTGATTCTTTCATGGTTGTAATAATGAATGTATTCTTTCACAGTTTTCTCTAATTCCTCAACAGAATTAAATTTTTCACCGTAGAAACATTCTGATTTAAGTATTCCAAAGAAACTCTCCATTGATGCATTATCTAAGCAATTTCCTTTACGAGACATACTTTGGGTTAAACCATTTTCTGCTAGTTCTCGCTGATAATGACGCATTTGATATTGCCATCCCTGATCTGAATGGATGATAGGCTTTTCATGATCTGCAAGCTTCGTAAGTGCATCTTTCAACATATTTTTTACTAACTCATACATTGGTCTACGGTGGGTTTGGAAGGCAATAATTTCCCCATTAAACAAGTCCATAATTGGTGATAGGTAAAGCCTATCTCCTCGAATATTAAACTCGGTTACATCCGTTACCCATTTCTGATTTGGTTTGTCAGCTTTAAATTGGCGCTGTAGTACATTATCTGCAACTTGCCCGATGTCCCCTTTGTAAGAACGATATTTTGCGATTCTAATGCGTGATTTAAGTTTCATTGACTGCATGAGTCTTTGTACACATTTATGGTTAATTGTTAATCCCATATTCTTTAAAGCAAGAGTAATTCTACGATAGCCATACCGACCTTTATGCTTATGATAGATCATCTTAATTTGCTGCTTAAGGTCACTGTATTTGTCGTTAAGCTTTGATCGCTGCTCATGATAAAAGTACGTGCTTCGAGCCATCTGTGATGCACGTAATAGATATTTCAATTTATAGTTTTGCCTTAATTCAGAAATGAATCTTGTAACCGTTGCTGTTCGGCTTGTTCCTGTTCTTTCTGCTTCTGAATCAAGGCTCTCCGCTTTTTTAAATAAGCGTTCTCAGCTCGTAGATATGCAAGTTCTTCTAGTAGCTGTTCTTGGGTTTTGTCTCTATCATTCAGAGCATTTTTGACTTTTTTTATCTTAGGCTTTGGCACGGATTTAGGTCGTCCTTTCGGCTTAGCTTTTAAGCCATCTATACCGTGTTCTTCGTATTGGAGCAACCAACTTAATAACTGTGTGTGTGATTTCAGATTAAATTGATTTGTAGCTTCACGTACAGATAAACCTTGTTCAAGAACAGACTGAATAACTTTAAATTTAAATTCAGGAGTATATACAGTATTTGTGTTTTTCCTGCTCAGACCCTCAGCACCATGATTATTATAATTGGCTACCCATTTAGCAACATCGCTATGATGTATTCCAAATTTATGACTTACTTGGTGTCTGCCAAAACCAGATAAGTAATATTGGACAACCTCAAGTTTAAATTCTTGAGAATATTTAGCCATAGAAAAGCACCCTCCAAGTTAGACTGAATGTGTCCAACTTTCGGGGTGCAGTTCAAAATTGAGCGGTTTTTTTGATTTAAAAGCTTTACTTAGAACTTTTTAAATCCACGGTTAAAACCAGTCGATTTGCGCTGATTACCTGTGTTAGCTGGTGCTTCTTTTTCATCATCACGACGTTGCTGACGTAAGTAACCACCACGGCGTGCTGCCATTGGCTTTTCTGTCATACGTTCGGTGCGACGTTTTGCCATACCAAATAAGCCTGTACCTTGACGTGGTTTTAACTCAACAGATTTTGCCAAGTTGTCGATGTCAGTTTTGTCGAGTTCCATCCAGCGACCAGTACGTAATTCGCGTGGTAAAATGACAGTACCGTAGCGAGTACGCAATAAGCGGCTTACTTTAAGGCCTTGTGATTCAAAAATACGGCGTACTTCACGGTTACGGCCTTCTTTCACCACAACTTGATACCAGCGGTTAATACCTTCACCACCAATTTCAGAGAAAGATTCGAATTTGGCAGGGCCATCTTCAAGCTCTACACCATTGACCATGTTTTGACGTAATTGTGGTGTTACTTCACCCATTACACGTACAGCGTATTCACGTTCAATTTCATTAGATGGATGCATTAAGCGGTTAGCAAGCTCGCCATCGTTTGTAAAAAGTAATAAACCTGTACTGTTAATATCTAGACGGCCTACCATTACCCAACGGTCATTTGCAATTTGTGGTAAATGATCAAATACGGTTGGACGCTTTTCAGGGTCATTACGTGAACAGATTTCACCCTCTGGTTTATAATAAATCAGTACACGACGACGAATTTCATCTTCGATCTGGAACTGAACTTTACGGCCATCAATGCGTAATTCATCGCCTGGTTCAATGCGCTCGCCAACTTGGGCAACGCGGCCGTTCACACTCACGCGTCCTGCGGCAATAACCTCTTCCATATATCGGCGAGAACCTAATCCGATTCGCGCTAATACTTTTTGCAATTTTTCACTCATGACAGCACAACCTTAGACATAATGATCAACAGTCCACCTATTTATGACTTCGGTGCATTTGCATCGAGAGCCATAAATGCTTCCTTGGCGTTCTGCAGGGGAGGCAATTGGCCTAGAGAGGCTAGACCAAAAGCATTCAGAAATTGAGGCGTTGTAATTAGCAACGCAGGTCTTCCGGGTAAATCTCTAAAACCGGCTTCTTTAATCCAGTTCCAGTCAAATAGCGTTCTGAGAATCTGACTATTATTAGATACACCACGAATTTGTTCAATATCAGCACGTGTGACCGGTTGATGATACGCAATGACAGCCAACGTTTCTAGTAATGATGGCGACAGTTTTGTTGGTCGCTCTGGCCAAATCTGCGCAATGATATTGCGATATTTGGATCTTACCTGAAAACGAAAGCCCTGCGCAGTTTCAATCAACTCAATGGAACGGCCATGTTGTAAAAGGGCAAGCTGTTGTAAAAGCTGACGAAGCTGTTGTTTGTTATATTGATTATTAAATGCTTCTTTTAAACGGGCAATTGAGACAGGCGCTTCACTAGCAAAAATAATGGCTTCAAGCTGTAATAAAACTTCATGATGAATATCGGCTAATGACAAATCATTATTATTTTGTTCAAAACTGCTCATATTGAAGACCCTTGAATAGCTAGTGGAGCTTCAACTCCTGTAGCAATAATCTTAATCTTTTGTTGTCGGGTCAATTCTAAAACAGCCATAAAAGTACAACCATTCCCATACGGCCTTGTTGGGGATTAAGTAATTCTTTAAAACTTAACACGTCGCCTGACTCTAATTTCTCTTCAATATAAGCAATACGTTCTTCTAACAGTACAGGCTCTTGCGCAATTGTGTGTGTTACAGGTTCCGGACGGTTAAATACACAGAACAAAGCATCGTGTAATGCTGAAACATCATAACCTTCATAAACAGGTGCAATATGACCTAAGCTTACATTGGCACTGAATGTATCACGGTCAAGAACTGGCATTTGACCTAAACGTTCAGCGGCTTGTTTAATACGTAAATAAGTTTCGAGTCGATCGATAAGATCTTGTTTAGGATCTTTTTCGATGCTTACTACAGTAGGCTTAGGTAAAAGTAAACGAGATTTCAAATCAGCCAATAAAGCAGCCATGACCATATAGTCGGCAGTCAGCTCAATGTTTAAGGATTTCATACTATCCATATAAGCCAAATATTGAGTTGCAATAGGAGCAATATCAAGCTGAATGAGATCAAAACCGTTTTTTTGAATCAGATAAATTAAAAAGTCGAGTGGTCCTTCAAACTGTTCGAGCAAAATCTCAAAGGCAGCTGGAGGAATATAAAGATCCTCAGGAATCGTATCGTGCCACTCATCTAAAACACGGATGTGTGGAACGTCTTCCATGGATTGATGAAGTGATTGGTTCATTACGATTATAAGCCACGCGAATTTTCAAAAGCATGAGACTTGTTTTTCAAGTCAATAAGAGCTGTAGCAGAAGAACAGCAGATAGTGAGAAGCATTCTAAAGGAATTGTGACTTTTAATAAATTGCTTAACGACTAAAGTGTAAAAAAAATCCAAACTAAATAAAGAGTATTTTTTTTCTTGATAATGCTTTTTTTTAAACTATTGGTAAAAAATGAAAAGTAAGTGCTTATTCAAAAGCACTTACATCACCGACACCACGACGAATAATTTCAGGATGCTCACCTGATAAATCGACAATACTCGTGGTTGTTAAAGTACCAAAACCGCCATCAATAAAGACATCAATACGCTTAGCTAATTGATTTTCAATATCGTAAGGATCATCTAGTGGATCTTCTTGCCCCGGTAAAATTAATGTACTGGTGAGTAAAGGTTCACCCAGCTCTTTTAATAAAGCCTGACAAATTGGATTGCTTGGAATACGTAGACCAATCGTTTTCTTTTTAGGGTGCATTAACCTACGTGGAACTTCACTAGTGGCCGGTAAAATGAAAGTAGTGATGGCGGGTGTATTTGCCTTTAATAAACGGTACGTCGCATTATCAACTTTGGCATAAGTCGCGATATCTGATAAATCGCAACACATAATTGCATATTGATGCTTAGGACCTAAACCACGAATCTGGGCAATCCGTTCCATCGCATTTTTATTACCAATCTGGCATCCGATTGCATAGGCAGCATCGGTAGGGTAGACCACAACATCTCCGGCACGAATACGCTCAACCGCTTGTTCAATGAGGCGTTGCTGTGGATTTTCAGGATGTACATGTAAATGCAGCATATTTTAGAGACTCCATCACGCCATTATTAAAAATAGTATTAGACCTTTCAAACTTGTGAAGCAAGTAACTTACGTAGTTTTTTTGTCATTTAATCAAGGAGTTCACGTTTAAATTCATTTAATTGTAATGCTGCACCTGCTCGCGTACATTGGCAAATACATTCAATGAATCTTGCTGCATCGGCAGGCAGCTTTGCTTCACCAGAAAAGTAACGTTGAACTTGGGCATAAACATTATCTTTAAACTTTCTGCCATCTCCACCATCGCCCGTAAGGTTATCTAGCGAGACTCTGAATTTTCTGCCAAAAGACTGTGCAAATAACCATTCAATGGCTTGAGGTTTGATTTCTACTTGTTCAAATAAATCTTGCTGTTCTTTAGTTCTGCCATCTGGCGCATACCAATAACCTAAATCGGGTAATAGGCGACGTTTTGCACCTGCAATCGTCCAATGGCTAATTTCGTGAAGAGCACTATTGAAAAAACCATGAGCAAATTGAATTTTCGCTGGCTCATGATCGTTCGCTGGGAAATATTCTGGTTCAAATTCTCCACGAACTAATGTCACATTATGGTGGGAAAACCAGTGATTAAAGTGTAAAATAAGCCAATCAACTTGCTCAGACTCTAATTTTGAGCTTGGCCATGGTGAGAGTTGCACCACGTCAGGTAAAAGAGGGTTCTGGTGGGTTGAATGGGTGCAAACGAGTAATGAAGTGTTAACTTCAGGTTGCGGCTGCAACAGGTGCATTGCTTAATTTACCCCGAGTTCTGTCTAAAGAAGTACAAAATTGTATCTTAATCTTTGACAGAGTACCGATGAATTTGTAGAATTGCCGCCTTAATTATGTCAGCAAATACCTTTCCGGCACAGATTGAGCCGTTTAAATGGGCTGAACAAGGCTTTACATGGTCAGGTCAACTGCCATTGTCTCGCTTTGCTCGTATTGCTCGTGAAGCTGTTGGGTCAATTGATAACCAATTGATCAACATAGACTGTAAGCTATCAATGGATGCCTATCATCGCATTGTGTGGTTAGATGGTCACATGGAAACAAAAGTTCCAATGGAGTGCCAACGTTGTTTGGAACCTGTTGAAATGCCAATTGTTTCTGACTTTCATATTGCACTTGTAGATGATGAGTCACTGATAGAGCGCTTGGATGAGGATGCTGATTTCATCGTTTTAGGTGAAAGTGAGTCTTCGACAAAAGGTGATTTTGATACACCTGCCTCGATCAACTTACTCGCATTACTAGAAGATGAACTGTTATTGTTGATGCCTTTATCTCCCAAGCATGATGCTTGTGAACATAAACATCAACCTACCATTCAGAACGTTGTCGAAGAGAAACGGGATAATCCGTTTGATGTTTTGGCAGGTTTGAAGGGTAAACTTAACTCATAATTTGTGTTATGATTATGGGATAAGACAACTGAATTTGTTCTGATCCATTTTTTCGATCTTTGTAAGGAGCCATCATGGCCGTTCAGCAAAACCGTAAAAGTCGCTCTCGCCGTGACATGCGCCGTTCACATGACGCTTTAACCGAGAATGCATTAACAGTAGACCAAGCAACTGGTGAAACTCATCGTCGTCACCACGTGACTAAAGACGGTTTCTACCGTGGTCGCCAATTATTCGCTAAAGCAGCTGATGCTGAATAATTGCATGATATGCATTAAGCGTGATGCTTAAGTATAGAAAAAATGGGAGCGAAAGCTCCCTTTTTTTGTTGTTTTTCGCAATTATAAATATACAAATTAAATGTTAAATTTCCGCTCCAGAGAAATGAGTGAAAACCCAAAAAGGATTTCTTATGTCTGCTAAACGTCTTGAACAAGTAGCTTTAGCCACAAAAACTGCATTTGTGTTTCCAGGTCAAGGTTCACAAAAAGTTGGTATGCTCGCTGAACTCGCAGAACAGTTTAGTGGAGTTGGGCAAACTTTTGCCGAAGCTTCAGACGCGCTAGGATTTGATCTTTGGCACATTGCACAAAGTGGTGAAGGTTTAGACCAAACAGAAAATACCCAGCCTGTATTATTAACTGCCAGTATTGCTTTATGGCGTTTATGGTTAGATTTAGGTGGTTTAGCCCCTAAATACCTTGCAGGTCACTCTTTAGGTGAATACAGCGCTTTAGTTGCAGCAGGTTCAATGAGTTTGGCGGATGCAGTTAAGTTAGTTAATTTGCGTGGAAAACTCATGCAAAATGCTGTTCCTCAAGGGGAAGGCGCTATGGCTGCTATTCTTGGTTTAGCTGATGATAAAGTAGTTGAATTGTGCCAGAGCGTGTCTGCATCAGGCCAAGGTTCAGTTGAAGCAGCAAACTATAATTCACAAGGTCAAGTTGTGATTGCTGGTAGTACTGCATCTGTACAGCAAGTTATGGCATTGGCAAAAGAACAATCTGCTAAAGCAATTGCTTTACCGGTTTCTGTTCCATCACATTGTTCATTGATGAAGCCGGCAGCAGAAAAATTTGCAGAAGCTTTGGAACAAACTGCCATTGAGCTACCTACCATTCCTGTAATACAAAATGTCAACGCGGAAATTGCTACCGATGTTGCTCAATTACGTCAGGCTTTAACAGCACAATTGTACCAGTCTGTACAATGGACACGTACCATGCAGTCTCTACAAGACCAAGGTATTCAGTACATTGTTGAGTGTGGTCCAGGTACAGTATTGAGTAATCTCGCAAAGCGTTTACCAAATATTGAAAAAGCTTTTTCTATTGATAGTAAGAGCAAAATGGAAGATGCCCTAAATGCTGTTTTAGTGGCAGAAGGAAAAATTGCATGACACAAGAACGCAAAGTTGCATTAGTAACGGGCGCGAGTCGGGGCATTGGCGCTGCAATTGCCCAGCAACTTATTCAAGACGGTTATTTTGTCGTAGGTACTGCGACTTCTGAATCTGGTGCACAAAAGCTAACTGATAGCTTTGGTGAACAAGGTGCAGGTTTGGCTCTCGATGTGCGTAATCTCGATGAGATTGAAGCAGTCGTGTCTCATATTGAACAGAACTATGGTCCTGTACTTGTTCTCGTTAACAATGCAGGTATTACGAAAGACAATTTGTTGCTTCGTATGTCGGAAGATGATTGGGATGACATCCTCAATATCCACCTTAAAGCCGTTTATCGTTTATCTAAACGTGTACTTAAGGGTATGACGAAAGCACGTTTTGGTCGCATTATTAATATCAGTTCTGTTGTAGCTCACTTTGCAAACCCAGGCCAAGCGAACTATTCTGCTGCTAAAGCAGGTATTGAAGCATTTAGCCGTAGTCTTGCAAAAGAGATGGGTAGCCGCCAAATCACTGTAAACAGTGTGGCACCAGGTTTTATTGCAACAGAAATGACAGATGCACTTAGTGAAGACATTCGCAAAAAAATGAGTGATCAAGTAGCTTTAAATCGCTTAGGCGAGCCACAAGATATCGCAAATGCGGTGAGTTTCCTTGCAAGTGATAAAGCAGGTTACATTACCGGTACGGTATTACATGTAAATGGTGGTTTATACATGGCCTAACGCCGATGTATAAACTTTTAAAAATTTTTATATTCAATTAAACTAGTGGCAAATCAAACGCCACAAGCAATGAGGAGAATTCCTGTGAGCGATATCGAACAACGCGTTAAACAAGCGGTTGCAGAACAACTTGGTCTTAAAGCTGAAGAGATTAAAAACGAAGCATCTTTCATGGATGACTTGGGTGCTGACTCTTTAGATTTAGTTGAACTTGTTATGTCTTTCGAAAATGACTTCGACATCACTATCCCTGATGAAGATTCAAACGAAATCACTACAGTTCAATCTGCAATTGACTATGTAACTAAAAAACTTGGTTAATTCGCATATTGCTGATTAAAAAAGAAGGCCACCGTAAGGTGGCTTTTTTTATACGAGTCAGATAATTGATGGAGATACATATTTTTACAAGATCAACCTCAATTGATAGCAGAGGTGTCTCTTTTTTCAAGTATAACAATAAGGGTCAGTTTAATGACTTTACTATAAACAATAATATGAGGACTAAAAAATGGGTCTTTTTGATTTTGTAAAAGGTATTGGTAAGAAAAATACCGCGCCAGCAGAACCACAAGCAGCTCCAGCAACACCAGCAGAACCTTCTGCACAAGAAATTGCGAATAAATTATTGGGATTGATTAAAAGCTTAGGCCTTGGGGTGGAAGGCTTATCTGTAACATATAATGGCTCAACTGACACTGCTATTATTAAAGGGCAAGTCCAAAGCCAAGCAGATAAAGAAAAAATCATTCTTATTGTGGGCAATGTGGATCATGTGGCACAAGTAGATGACCAGATGACTGTTGCAACTCCTGAGCCAGAAAGCAAATTTTATACAGTGAAATCTGGCGATAATCTTTCAAAAATTGCCAAAGAGTTTTATGGTGATGCCAATCAATATCAAAAAATCTTTGAAGCGAATAAACCAATGCTGAAAGATCCAGATGAGATTTTTCCAGGACAAGTTTTACGTATTCCTCAGTAATAGGAATATAAAAAAGGCGCTTTAAGCGCCTTTTTTATTTATTGGTTAAAACCGTTTTGGAATCTTTTGTCCATTGGGTACAGGTGTTTCAGCATTTTTTAAAACACCAAATAACCATGTTTCTGCATGTTGAACTGCAATTTTTAAAGAGTCACCTAGAGCTAAACGACCTGCAATAAAACTCGCTAATGAACAACCTGAGCCATGATACTCACCTTCAAGGCGCGGACATGTACTACTTGCTGCAAGCTCGCCATCAATATATAAACTATTTTTAATAAAGTCAGGTGTGTCTTCATGTCCACCTTTCACCAATACGGCCTTGGCACCCATTTCAAATAACTTTTGGGTTGCTTGATCTAAGTCGGTAACGCCTGTTAAAGCGCGCAATTCAACTGTATTTGGAGTAATGAGTGTCGCTAGAGGAATAAGCTCCACAAATGCTTTAACTAAAGTTGCTTGGTCTCCTAACGAACCGCCACTGTTTGCAACTAAAACAGGATCAAGTACATATTGATAGTCAGGATGAGCACGTAAAAATTCGGCTAGAGCCGCAATATTATCGGTAGTGCCTAGCATGCCAGACTTAACACATTTAATGGGTAAATCGCCTACAACAGCATTTGCTTGGGCTAATAATAGTTCTTTTGAGGTTGCTTCGAAGCCAAATACTTGTTGAGAATTCTGAATGGTGAGGGCTGTACATGCAATTGCTGCATGCGCACCACTTTGTCCAATCGCTTCAATATCGGCTTGTAAACCTGCACCACCTGAAGGGTCTAAACCCGAGAAACAAAGTACGGTTGGACGCACGGTTATTTCCTTTTCAATTTAAATTTACGTTAGTATAAGAGAGTTTAATTAAACTCTCGACCAATTGAATTAAATACTTTACTGGGTTAGTGATTGAATGGCTATAAAACATATTTTGATTGATTTAGATGGAACCTTAACAGACCCTAAAGTTGGTATCCATACATCAATTCGTTATGCAATGGATAAGTTAGGTTATCCATTAGCTGCCGATTTAAATATTGATTGGACGATTGGCCCACCTTTAAAAGCGTCATTAGCAAAATTATTAGCTACTCAAGATGATGCACTAGCTGAGCAAGCTTTACTTGCTTACCGTGAGCGTTTCTCGGTGATTGGTTTATTTGAAAATGAAGTATACCCATCTGTTGCGGAAACACTTAAGGCCTTAAAAGCAGAAGGGTATCGGTTGTTCGTTGCTACTGCTAAACCAACGATTTATGCAAAACGAATTTTAGATCATTTTGAATTAAGCCAATATTTTGTACAAATTTACGGTAGTGAATTAACGGGTGAGCGGACCAATAAAGCTGAGCTTATCCATTATATTCTTGAACGTGAGCAATTAAACCCAGAAGAATGCTTGATGGTGGGTGATCGTCAATATGATGTTTTAGGCGCCCGTCATAATGGTATTGAAGCGGTAGCTGTGACTTATGGTTATGGGACACCAGAAGAACTTACTCAAGCACAACCTAAAGCAAAGATTACAAAATTTTCTGAACTTTTAGATTATGTTGAAGAACAGGCCGCACAAAAGAAAGTTTCTTAAATTTCAAGAATTATAATTTAGAGGTTTGACCTGCAAGTGAACAAGTCAAACCTTTTTATTTATTTTTAAATACCGTGTTGTTGACGATATTGTACAAGCTCTTCAATTGTAATCACGGTTAAATGATGAGTTTGAGCATATGCTAAAACTTGAATTCCTGATGCCATTGTCCCATCCGGATTGGTTAATTCGCATAACACTCCAGCAGGTTTTAAACCAGCTAATCTTGCTAGATCAATAGTCCCCTCCGTATGACCTCGACGGGTAAGCACGCCACCATTACGTGCACGTAATGGGAAAACATGGCCTGGACGGTTAAGATCACTTGCAACAGCACCATCTTTAATAGCAGTTTTAATTGTGGTTACACGGTCTTTAGCAGAAACGCCAGTGGTAACGCCTTGAGCAGCTTCAATAGTCACTGTAAATGCAGTATGAAACTGACTTGAGTTTTGAGAAACCATTGGTGGAAGTTCAAGATGATCAGCTAACTCTTCAGTAAGGCATAAACATACAATACCTGAGCCATCACGAATCATACATGCCATGGTCTCAACAGTTAGGGTTTCCGCTGCAACAATTAAATCTGCTTCATTTTCACGGTCGAAGTCATCCATCACCAAGACAGGTTTGCCTTGACGGATATCTTCTAATGCTTGTTGGATGCGTTGCTCAGCAGGAGAGAGGGCTGAGAAAAAAAGTTCTGGTTGAATTAAACTAGACATAATGAAACGCTCTCGTAAGAATACGGTTGAACATTTCAGGACTGATGCAAAAACAGGCTGGTACTGAAATAAAACGGATTTATTCCAGTTCGTCGTCTTCTTTCATCCGGACTATACCGTCGGCTTTGGAGTTTCACCAAATCTGCTCAAATTACATAATTTAAGCTCGTGGGCTTGTTAATCTAACAATAAAAATTAACTTTACCACCGGTGGGGAATTACACCCCGCCCTGAAGCGATGGGTTTTATTATAGCGCGCTTGGCAAAATTGGCTAGATGCTTTTGTAGAATGCTAAGTCTCTTTATGAATAAGTATTTTCATAAATTGAAATAGGCTTTTTAACAAGAGCTTACTTGTTGAGCTTAAAAGTGAATGTTATGTTTTTTCTAGAAAATTATAAATAAAACAGGTGTTTCATGCAGATAAGAGATTATTATCCTTTTAGGAATACTTTATTTATTCAGCATCTCCATATTTTCAGTTATGTATTTATGGCGCTCAGTATTCTGTACTTAATTGCTGCTAATTGGTTGATGCTTCCAGATAGCATTCAACTCATTATTCCACCTGTTATATTACTTATGACAGCTTGGGTGAGTATCAAAAAGACTTTAAGTGAGGGAGTAAGGCAAACTTTACATGGCATCTGCGGCTTAATGGTCGGTTTGAGTTTGGCTGTAATTGGGCAAGTTTATCAAACTGGTGCAGACAGTTATTTACTTTTCTTGATTTGGACTTTGCTTTTATTGCCGTGGCTATATCGACCAAATATTGGAATCTTTGCTTTAATTTGTATTACAAGCCAACTCACCCTATTTTTATTTTTTAAACAGACTTTCTGGGCAGAAAAATTTCCCTATCTTTATCTTTTTGCTCTAAATCTATTCAGTCTTGTGCAGTTTTGGATCTGTCAAAAGAAATATACGGCTTTACGTTTTATTTTTATTGCTTGGTTTGCTGTTATTTCAATAACAGGAATGATTCAATTCCTATCAAGTGAAAATTTACCTTATCTGATCTCGGCTTTTTTTCTAGGAATCATCGCTTTTTATTATTTTTTTAATAAAGATGATCAGTTGTGTGCCAGTTTAATGGCTGCTGTTCTTGGTGTGACGGCTACCATATGGCTTGTGGATGGTATTAATCAACTATTTAAAGATTCTAATGAGTTCATCTTTTTATTGATCGCGGGGATTATTTTTACTTGGTTTGCACTCATTAGTTATTTCTTAATCAAGATTTTCCGTCAAAGCCGTTTTTATATCATTCCTTTGGCAATTGGTGCTTGGCTTGCTGGTCTAGCGCTTGCAGCATTTACTTTGGTGTTTTGGGAGACTATTTCCTTAATTATTGGAATCATCTTTGTTGCTGTAGCTATAACTTTACTAACAAAATCGCAAAGTTATTTCATCCGGCAGTTTGCATATTGTTTATTTGTGAGTGGACAGACTGCTTTTTTATTCCATCTTGGTTCTGAAACAGATCAAGTTTTATGGGTATTGATTGCCCAGATCTTTATTTTATGTATTAGTTATTTTCTTAAGCCTCACTGGTTCTTTATTTTAATTCAAATGCTTGCAACTTATGGTATAGCAGTAATCTATCTACTACAAATGGATCATTCATTATGGTCCTTAAACTCTACTCAGACTTATGTAAATTTAGTCTTACTTAACTATTTGGTTTTTAGCTCGGTACTACTGATAGGAAGTAAAGCGGTCGTATCGTATAAGCGGAGTATCTTCTTATGTACGCTCGTTGTAATTTGGGTGAGTTCATTCTTTGATACCTTTATAGGATTAGCACTTGTTGATTCGGCTGATCAGTCACTATGGTTCCTTTATGCATTGCCGTGCGTATGGTTATTATGCTTTAGTTTTTTCTATCTCTATCGGCAACTTCACGGTATAACTTTTTTTGCCTTTTTAGTTTTTGGCATATTACTTATTGCACTCGGCTATTTTGAAGTATTCATCTTATTTGTTATTTTGACATGGGCTTTAAAAAATAAAGATCGCATTGTTTATGGTGTTACGCTCGTAGTATTTGCCTTTGTGCTTTGGCAACTTTATTACAGTTTACAATTAAGTTTTTTAGCTAAAAGTGCCTCAATCTTGGTGTCAGGCATTATATTGCTGGCTCTATATGGGCTACTTATGAAAGAAGCTAAAATTAATTTTATTGAGGGGGGAAAGTAATGAAAAAGCATTTCTCTCTTATGCTTGCAGTAGTCACTGTATTATTTTTTGCAGGTTTAGTCATGAAAAATGAATGGCACCTGCATCAGAGTAAAAGTATTTTTATTAAGCTGAAACCAGTTGATCCCCGTTCTATTCTACAAGGAGACTACATGGCGTTGGCTTATGAATTAAATTTACAATCTCTCAAAGCTCTGACAGGAAGTGAAAGTGAAGCTTTAGATCAGGTGATTTTTAATCATGCTTCTGTTCCAGCAAAAGTTATTTTAGATTCACGAAATCGAGTAATCCGTACTATTTTAGACCCTAACTCTTTATCTAATGAGCAGAATTTAATTTTAAAAAATCCGGACAATCACTATCAATCTTTGTACCCAGCTTCTCGCAGTTTCTTATTTGCCGAAGGCTTAGCTCATTGCTATGAGAAAGCGAAATATGCTGAATTTAAGGTAAATGCAAAAGGAGAGGCGATTTTATTTGATTTACGTGGAGAAGAGCTACAGTCTCTAAATTGTAAGCAGCAACAGAGCTGGTGGAAGGGAACTGCCAGAAGTTTATAAAGTCTTATAAAAAAAGCCCGTATTTACGGGCTTTTTATTATTTTTAAATCTTTAATTAGGCAACTTGCACCGGAATACAGTTCGCTGTGTGATTGACTGTGTTATCTGGGTTCGCATATACCAAGCGTGGTTTATGGGTATTTGCTTCAGCTTCTGTGAAATCACCAAAAGTAGCAATAATAACTAAATCGCCCACATCTGCTTGGTGAGCAGCGCCGCCATTTACTGAAATAATGCCAGAGTTATCTTCACCACGAATTGCGTAAGTTGTGAAGCGCTTGCCATTAGTTACGTTCCAAACGTGGATTTCTTCGTATTCACGAATACCAGCTAAGTCCATCAATACGCCATCAATTGCACAAGAACCTTCATAGTGAAGTTCAGCATGGGTTACAACTGCACGGTGAATTTTGCATTTTAATAAACGAGATAGCATGGCTAGCGTCTCCTGAGTAGACCTAAGATGAAGATCTTATGGTGAAATCTTTCGCCTTTGCCGCCGGCTAGGTGGCTGATGCGCATTTTGCTCCTAAAAAAGCAAGATAGCAAGCTTGATTGTTCAACAATTTAAGCTGGTTTATACGCATTAATTTGATTCATGGCCTGTGGTACTTGCCCTTGAACAAGTAACTTTACTTTAGAGAGAGCATGATCAATTGCTCCATCCATCAGGCTTTGTTCACTACTTGGTGCTTTCCCGAGCACATGTCCAGAAACTCTTTCTTTTGAGCCAGGATGTCCAATACCAATACGTAAACGATGAAAATTTGGGCCAATATGCGGGACAATATCACGTAAACCGTTATGACCGCCGTGTCCACCGCCTGTTTTGAGGCGAATTACACCAGGGTTCATATCAAGTTCATCATGAGCAATCAGAATTGCTTCAGGAGCAATTTGATAGAACTTTGAGAAAGGAACAACACTTTGTCCGGAACGATTCATATAAGTCATAGGTAGAAGTAAGCGAACATCATGCCCTTCTATATTACCACGACCACTGATTCCGTGAAATTTTGGATCATTTTTTAATGTAATGCCATATTTATCTGCAAGCTGTTCGACGAACCAGAAACCTGCATTATGGCGGGTTTGGGCATATTCTGAACCAGGATTGCCCAAACCAACAATTAGCGAAATATTTGACACTAATCTACGCCTTTAAACACTTATGCGCGTTTGAAGTCAGCGTGCATAGGAGTGTTTTTAGCTGGGTGACGTTGTAACGCTTGGATTTTAACGTTTTCAACTTTGTCACCTACTTTGATTTCAACAACTTCTTCAAAGAAAGCGTTGCTTTCTAAAGCTTTTACAAGCTCACGAAGTTCTAAAGTAACTGCTACAGGCTCAGCGTTACCACCGTAGATGATAGCTGGAACTAAAGATTCGCGACGAAGGCGGCGGCTCGCACCTTTCCCTTGTTTGTCTTCAGCACGCGCTTGAGCGTTTAATACGAAGTTTGCCATGAGATAAATCCTCATTAAAGATTAAATAAACTAAACTTGCGACCAGTTTAGTGATAGAAAACCCCAGCCAAAGCTAGGGTTAAGAAAAAAGCTGCAATATTATAAACTATCGAACATCGCGCTGATAGACTCTTCGTTATTAATACGACGAATCGTTTCAGCAACCATGCTGGCAACAGAAACTTGGCGAATTTTGCCTAAGTTTAATGCTTCTTCAGAAAGAGGAATTGTGTCAGTTACAACTAACTCATCAATAACAGAGTTACGTAAGTTCTCAATTGCTTTACCTGAAAGTACAGGGTGAGTTGCGTAAGCAACAACACGACGTGCACCGAATTGTTTAAGCGCATCAGCTGCTTTACACAATGTACCAGCTGTATCAACCATGTCGTCTACGATAACGCAATCACGATCTTTTACGTCACCAATCAAGTGCATAACTTGCGACTCGTTGGCTTTTTGACGACGTTTGTCGATGATTGCTAAATCGATATCACCCATCTGTTTAGCAACGGCACGAGCACGTACAACACCGCCAACGTCAGGAGAAACCACCATAAGGTTGTCATGTTGTTGTTGACGTAAGTCAGCAAGCAAAGCAGGAGTACCGTAGATGTTGTCGACTGGAATATCGAAGAAGCCCTGGATTTGGTCAGCATGTAAGTCAATCATTACGACACGGTCAATACCAACAGTGGTAAGCATGTCTGCAACAACTTTCGCTGTGATCGGCACACGTGCAGAACGTGGACGACGGTCTTGGCGAGCATAACCAAAATAAGGGATAACAGCAGTAATACGACCAGCACTTGCACGACGCAAAGCATCTGCCATAACCAAGATTTCCATAAGGTTGTCATTGGTTGGAGCACAAGTAGGCTGAACGATAAATACGTCTTTACCACGAACATTTTCAGTAATTTCTACTGAAATTTCACCATCAGAGAACTGACCGACTGATGCAGCACCTAGAGGGATATGTAAGTGACTTACGACTTTTTGAGCGAACTGTGGATGAGCATTTCCACTAAAAACGACAAGATTGGGCATGAAGCACCCTTGGCGGTTGGTATGTAATGAAGTAGATGGCAGGGGCGGCTGGATTCGAACCAACGGATGGCGGGATCAAAACCCGCTGCCTTACCACTTGGCGACGCCCCTAATGCGGCAGAACTTTAATATTTTTGCAATGCAATGTCAAGGTTAATCAACAAAAAGCAAGGCAATTAAGTCTGTCTTTTAAATAAGAGAATGGCAGGGGCGGCTGGATTCGAACCAACGGATGGCGGGATCAAAACCCGCTGCCTTACCACTTGGCGACGCCCCTAAATTCGATGCTGTATTAAGATGGCAGGGGCGGCTGGATTCGAACCAACGGATGGCGGGATCAAAACCCGCTGCCTTACCACTTGGCGACGCCCCTAATACAATCATCATTACAGGTGGAAAATGGCAGGGGCGGCTGGATTCGAACCAACGGATGGCGGGATCAAAACCCGCTGCCTTACCACTTGGCGACGCCCCTAACTTGCAACTTTAAAATGACGTAAAGGAGATTCTTTTAAACTATGTACCAAGTAAGCTTTACATGGTGCATGTTTAAGAATGTCATCAACATTCATTTCATCGGTTACCTCAGCAAAAACACAAGCACCTGTACCTGTAAGCTTTGCATGACCAAACTGGTCGAGATATTGCATTGCTTCTTCAACTTCAGGGTATAACTCTCTAGCCAGAGGCTCAAAGTTATTTCCGAAATTAGAAGGTTCTAACTGATAGGCGCAAAATGTAGTGGGCTTAGAATCTCTTGTCAATGTTTTTTGTGAAAAAAGCAGTTGAGTGCTGATAAAACAATCAGGTTTTAAAACAATGAATTGTTTTTGATCTAAGTCTATGAATGATAAATGTTCACCAATCCCTTCAGCCCATGCATTTAACCCATAAATAAAAATTGGAACATCGGCACCAAGCTTGACACCGAACTGAGCTAATTGTTCTTCAGTTAGACCACATTGCCATAATTGATTTAAGACAATAAGCGTCGTTGCTGCATTGGAAGAACCGCCACCTAAACCGGCACCCATCGGAATATTTTTTTCAATTTTTATATGGAGTCCGCAAGGATTTTGAGCGTGAGGGCGTAATATCTGTGCCGCCCGATAAATCAGATTTTGCTCAAGTTGAACCTCACCTAAACCTTCAATCTGAATCTCATCTTCAGATATAGGCGTAAATGTCATCCAGTCATATAAATCAATAAGTTGGAAAATGGTTTGTAGTTCATGGTAACCATTTTCACGACGTCCTGTGATATGCAAAAACAGGTTGAGCTTAGCTGGAGAAGGTACTCGAATCATAGATTTATATAATAAGGATTAGCGGTTTTGGATCACCATTGTAATACGGTTTTCTTTATCTTCAGCAAGAGCCTGCTTTAAAACCAGTTTATTTGGTAGAGTTTGTTCACCATCATAACTAAAATTAACTGTCCAGCCATCTTCGATGAGTTGGCTCACACGATTTGCATTATCTTTACTAATTTGAGCATTTAAAGTTGCAGGTTTCGCTAAAATCCAACTGGTTAAATGAGTAATTGGTGCTTGCCAGCCAGTTGCACGCTCTAAAAGTTCTTCAGGAGATGCAGCCGTAATCAGTCCAGTTTTAGCACTGTTTAGAGTAACTTCACCAGGTTTACCCTGAATTTGTGTTTTTCCAACACCTAAAATACCGCTTAATTCGATATCGAAATTGTCTTGCTGTTGAATCCATGTAAAGAATGCACTACCAGTTTGTTGGGGGGTGCGTACTCCAATTTTACCTTGTAAATTGAAGTGTTTTTCGTCTTGTACTTGGTGGGTAACTGCAGCTTTAGGTTGAGTAAAATGCTGACAACCGGTTAAAAATAAAACACTTGATCCACAGATCGCTGTGCACAGTTGGGCAAGTTTGCTCATAAATTTAACTCTTTTTTGCAGATGTAGGTAAAATTAACGCATCAAGTTGTTGTAATTGTGGATCATTTGCGTGCTTTTGTTTCAGTTGTTGTAACACGGCACTGAACTGAGTTAATGATCCTTGCATATAAAGTGCCTTAGCGTAACGAATGCCAATATTTATGTTATGACTTAGTTCATATGCTTTGCCTAAAGCTTCCGCAGCCGCTTCATAATCATTTTGTAAAAATGCGATATAGCCTAGCGTATCCAGAATAGAAGCTTGTTCAGGGGCATATTCTAAAGCCTGTTCAGCATATTGACGTGCTTCCTTAAGCCTACGATTTTGCAAAGCTAATGTATAAGCATAGGCGTTTAGATACGTTGGGCTATTGGGTTCTAACTGCAATAATTGTTTGAGTGTTTTATCGAGTTTATCGCGGTCAGTATAAGGGTCTAATAATAAAACTTCTGCATAGATGAGTTCCGGATCATCTGGTAAGTTTTTGATCGCTTCATCTAATAAGTTTAATGCAGCTTTTTTATTGCCCATCTTCTTCAAAATTTCAGCTTGAGCTTGGTAGAGAAAGCTTGCATGCTGAGGATAATTGACTCGCTCTTGGGTTAAAAAGCGTAAAGCATCGTGTAGGTTTTCTTGTTTATCATAGATTGCAATGAGATTGCGTCTTGAAACAATATACAAACTACCATCGACTAAACGGTAGTAAGCTTTAGCAGTTTCATAATGTTGTTTTCTTTCAGCATTAATCGCTAAGTAGTAATACGCCTCATTTTGATATTTTGCAGAGTTGCGTAAATCAACCAGATATTGTTCTGCTTTGTCATATTGCTTAAGGTCAATACTGGTTAAACCAGCAATAAATAAAGCCTCTTCAGCATGAGGATTGCTTTCAATAATTTTCTCTAATTTTTCAAGAGCAAGCTGGGGTTGATTAATCTGGATGAGGTAACGTACTTCGGCTAGGCGAATATCTAGGTTTTTCTTATATTTAAGGCTTGATTTTGCATACCATTTTAAAGCGCCTTCCTGATCACTGAGTGCGATTAGTAAATTGGCTTTCATTAAGATAAAGCTGGTCACTTTAGGGCGACGGCGTAGTGCGCGATTAATGGTACTTAAGGCTGGTTCTAACTGACCATTTTGTGCTTCTAGGTTGGCAATAAGCGCTAAGATGGATGGGTTGTCTTTCTCTGCACTAGAACGTAAAGCGGTTAATAAAACTTCTCGATCCTGTGCATTTTCAGGTGCAATGCTTGCCAAAATTTGTTCAAGATCGGCAGTTGGATCTATTTTTAAAATTTTATCTAAAGTCTCGGCAGCAAGCTGATATTCATGTGTTTTTAGCGCAATATGCGATAAATAAAATAAAGCAGGGACATCTTTAGGCTCTTGAACAACCCAATGTGTTGCAATATTTAATGCAGCTTGTAAGTCGTTATATTCAAGTGCAACGTCTAATGCACGCTGTTTAATTGTTGTTGAGTTGCTTTTTATCGCAAGCACTGTGTAATTGTGCAGTGCTGTGGGAATATCGTCATAAGCTAAGGCAAATTCAGCAACCATACTCTGCTGTAAAGCCTGATCAAATGAATGCACGGCATAGGTCTCTTGCACTGGACGTGCATAGACATATGAGGACATGCTACCTAACAATAAGAATGTGGTAGAATACTGTCTTATCGAAGCACCGTTAAAATTAATACGGCTATTCATTTGACGCAATTTTTATTGATCCAAAGTAATGCTTTTTATGACACCGATGTTGCACAATAGCATAAATTTAGCGAAATGATGATCTGATATGTCTTTCTTTGCATTGGGTGTCAACCATCAAACAGCTTCTGTAGAACTCCGCGAGCAAATTGCTTTCAATGCAGAGCGATTAAGTAATTTGCTTGCCGAACAACGTCATCACGAGTCTTTAAAAGACTTAGTGGTTGTCTCAACGTGTAACCGTACAGAAGTCTACGCCATGGCGGAAGATGCCGAAAGCCTTCTGAAATGGTTAGCCGATGCCAATAATATTGATGTAAAGCAGTTAATTCATCATGTTTATCGTTACGAAAATGCTCAAGCCATCACACATTTAATGCGTGTAGCAAGTGGTTTGGACTCACTCATGTTGGGCGAACCGCAAATTTTAGGGCAGGTGAAAAGTGCTCTAGCATTGTCTAAAGAAGCGCAAACAGTTTCTCCAGAATTAAATAGTGTATTTGAGTACGCTTTTTACGCCGCTAAACGTGTGCGCTCTGAAACAGCTGTAGGTAGTCATGCTGTTTCAATGGGTTATGCAGTTGCCCAGCTCGCTTTACAGGTTTTTAGTAAACCTGAAAAACTAACGGTTATGGTGGTTGCTGCTGGCGAAATGAACAGCCTTGTTGCCAAGCATTTAGCTGAAATGGGCGTCGCCAAGATGATTATTTGTAATCGTAGCCGTGAACGCGCCGATCAATTGGCCCAAGAAATTGCACATCAAGTTGAAGTTGAGATTATTGATTTTTCAGATTTGGCTGAGAATCTATATCGTGCCGATGTTGTTTCAAGTTGTACGGGTAGTTTGCATCAGGTTATTGCTTATGCAGATGTCAAAACTGCATTAAAAAAACGCCGTTATCAGCAAATGTTAATGGTCGATTTAGCTGTACCGCGTGATATTGACCCTAAAGTAGAGTCGCTTGATGGAGTGTATTTATACGGCGTAGATGATCTACAAAGTGTGATTGATGAAAACTTGGCTCAACGTCGTCAAGCGGCTGTTGAAGCTGAGGTGATGGTTAATCAGCTAGCCACCCAGCTAATTACGCATCAAAAAGTCAAAGAGGCGGGCAGTACAATTCATGCTTATCGCCAACATAGTGAAGAAATTAGCCAGCGAGAGCTTACCCATGCATTAGAGGCTCTGCATCATGGTGGAAATCCTGAGCAAGTGTTGCAGCAATTTGCCCATCGTTTGACGCAAAAACTAATACATCCGACCTCTATGTTGTTGCGTGAAGCTGCAAAAGCAGAGAGCCCAGACTATTTTGAATGGTTACAGCAGCATTTACAGGATGTATTTGATCATGAACGAAAACCCAAACGTTAAGAAAGAAGTCTTAAGCTAATCTGTTTGGTAAGTTCATTGAGTTGTTGTCTTAAGTTTCTTGACTCAACTAATGAGATTTTAGATTTTAGTTTTTGACGTAAATATCTTTCTTGTAAGCCTAAAGCATATTCTTTAGCGAGTTTATCTGCTACTTCCGGTGCTTGAGTTAAGGCTTGAATATTGGTCCTTTGCATAATATCTGCAATTTCATGGCAATAACTGCTACAAGCACCTAAAACATAGTAGGTAGCTAGTTCTTGGTCATCAGGCAATTCGTCAAATATACGGTTTAAAATTGCTAATATTTTAGCCAACAACTCATCTTGCGGAATATAAGCCCGTAATCCTTCAAAATGAATATAAAGAAACGGATGGTGCATCAAAATTGCAATTGCAAAGTCTTCATCTTTCGTTTGAATATTAAAAGATAGGGATGCATCGTGGCTAATTTGTGGAGTGAAGCGCTTACCTAAGCCTAATTTTTCACGGAAAGATTGGGTTAGTAGATAGCGAAAAGACCCTTGTTTTGGCAATAACTCGGTCAATTCTCTTAATTCGCCCATAACAAGACTTTTACCTTCGGGCGTACTAATGTCATGTTGCCCAGTAAGATGAGCAAAAACAAAGTCAGAAAGTAAAGGAGCTTGCTGTAGAAGCTTTTGGAAATTTTCCACCCCTTCACGGCGGATTAAAGAGTCAGGGTCATGGTCATTTGGCAATACAAAGAATTTGAGCTCGCGACCATCATTGAGTAAAGGTAATGCAATTTCTAAAGTTCGGCGTGCGGCCTTTTGACCTGCAGCATCACCGTCAAAAGCAATCGTAATCCGGTTATTTTGTTTAAATAAGATATTAAGGTGTTCGGTATTACTTGCTGTTCCTAAAGTCGCAACTGCACCAGTAATGCCATATTGCTGTAATGCAATGACATCCATATATCCTTCGACCATTAACCAGTCATTTGCTTTTAATTTTCGGCCTTCATATAGCCCATACAGTAATTGATTTTTATGGAATACTTCCGAATCGGGCGAGTTGATGTATTTAGGCTTAATTTCATCATTGAGCGCACGACCACCAAAGCCAACTACACGGCCTTTAGGGTCCCGAATTGGAAAAATAACACGATCACGTAAAAGGTCAAAGTCACGACCACTGTCGCTTGAACGGATGAGACCAAGCTGCTTTAAGCCCTCAATATCATAAGGGAAAGCTTTTTCTAGATGTTGCCAGTCTTCAGGAGCATAACCTAAACGCCAGAACTGAATAGTCTGGTCACTTAAACCGCGTTGCTTAAAGTAATTTTTAGCTTTTTGACTAGTCGGTAATTGATGTTCGTAAAACTGGGCAACATTTTCTAGAAGGTCATATAAATTACCTTCTTGTACTGGCTCATCAAAGCTAAATGGCTGTTCAAACTGGGCAAAGGGATCATCAAAATATACGGGTTCAAACGTATTGTACTGATCTTCTATAGGTGCTTGTGTAGTCGGTTCAGCAACCGTTTTGGGCGGTGTTGATGGTTTTGTAACTTGGCGTGTATAAGACAGTTTTTTATTATCAGTATTATCTTTTGGTAATTCGACTCCCGTATTACTCGATAATTCCTTCATTACATCAATAAAGTTTCGGTTATCAATGTCCATTAGGAAGCGAATAGCGTTCCCGTTCGCCTGACAGCCAAAGCAGTGATAATACTGTTTATCGCGGTAAACATGGAAAGAAGGCGTTTTCTCTTGATGAAAAGGGCAACAACCAGAATAAGTTCGTCCGGTTTTTTTCAGTTTCACACGTTGACCAATCAGATCGACAATATCTGTGCGATCTAAGATCTGATCAATTGTATGCTGTGGAATTGCCATAATTCAGATAACCGTGTTTAAACTAATGATGCGATAGGTCAGATTATTCTGACATGATGAATCGAGATATGCCCGATAAATATTTTACTATTTTATAAAAACAAACAGGCAAGTGATATTACTTGCCTGTTTGTCGGTTATTTTTAAGCTTTTATTGCTTATTGAGCAGCGTCATCTGCTTCGTTATCTGCTGGTGAGGCACTCGGTGCTTCACTCGAAGACGTTGCTGGTGCAATTGTTGCGCCTTCTGCTGCTTTTGGCTCAGGTTTATCTAGTAAACCGAAACTTAAGCGATTAGTCCAACTACGTTCACTTTTTGGTGCTTCAACAGGTGTGTTAGTTGTTTCTTCAGTTTCTTCTTTACCTGAGTTGCCAATTAAACCAAAGCTTACGCGGTTTAGTAGACTACGTTTTGGTTCAGCTTCAGAAGAAGTAGTCGTATCTGGTGTTACAGACTTAGATTCACGACCAAGAATACCTAAGGTTGCACGGTTGATCCAGTTACCTTCTTTACGTGCAGCACGCATGTTGACAGTGCCGTTTTTATTGACAAGGCTCGGATAATTAAGTTTTAAAACTTCGATGTATTGTTGTGAAGTTGCCTTATCACCTAATTGGTCATAGCTATATGCCAAAGTTGCTAAAGCTTCTGGTACTTGAGGTGTTTGTGGGTAGTGTTCAATCACCCATTGTGAACGTTCAGCCGCGGCAATCCATGCTTTACGTTTAACGTTAAAACGCGCTGCATTCATTTCACTTTCAGCAAGCTCTTGCCCAATAAACTTCATACGCTGTGCTGCATCGACAGAATACTGGCTACTTGGGAAGCGACGAATAAGATCAACAAAGTTTTGATATGCAACTTTTAAATAACTCACATCACGGTGAGATTGTTGCAAAGAGGTGTAACGCAACAAGCTATCGTAGTTCATCTCCATATTAGATACGCCACGTACGTAGTAAGCATAATCTACATTTGGATGCTGAGGATTTAAACGAATAAAACGTTCTGCGAGTGCAATCGCACCTTCATAATCTTTTTGCTTAAATTTTGAATAGAGAAGTTCAAGTTGTGCTTGTTGTGCGTATTGTCCAGTTGGATAATAAGTATCAATCGCTTCTAAAGATTTGGTAGCGTCAAGATATTGACCACGATCAAGAGCTTTTTGAGCCTTGTCAAAATATGCTTGTTCACTAGATTGAGGGCCAGTATCGACCACTTCTTTTTTACTTGGATTGCTGCTACAGCCCACAAATGCAGACGCTACACCTAAAGATAAGGCAAGCATCGTAATTTTATAACGTGGTAGCGACATAAAAACTCCTCTGTTATGTTGGGCAATGAGCTACAATTGCGCTATTAAACCACTTTTATCTAAATGATCAAATGACTTCAGCACAATCTTCAAACACAAACTTCTCTGAAACAGACTTCAATTTACTAGAAGATTCTGAGGATGCAGATAACCATACTTCTGATACAACTGCAACACGTTTATCGTTGCAAGTTCAGTTAGATGAAAGCTACTTAGGGCAACGTATCGACCAAGTGGCAGCCATGGTGTGGAGTGAGTTTTCACGCGAAAAACTTAAACAATGGATGAAAGAAGGTCATCTGTTGGTAAATGGTAACATTGTCAAACCTAAATATCGCTGCGAAGGCAATGAAACGCTAACTTTAAATGTTGAGCTTGAAGCACAGACCAACAGTCAACCAGAAAATATTCCACTCGATATTGTTTACGAAGATGAAGATATTTTAGTCATTAATAAACCGGTAGGTATGGTGGTTCATCCTGGCGCAGGTAATACCTCGGGTACTTTAGTCAATGCTTTGCTTTACCATTCACCTAAGTCAGCCGAGCTTTCACGTGCTGGTCTAGTACATCGTATTGATAAAGATACCAGTGGTTTACTAGTTGTTGCTAAAAATCTCGAAGCACAATTTTCTTTGAGTAAACAATTGGGAGATAAATCTGTTTATCGTATTTATGACTTAGTCACTTATGGCAATATTATTGCAGGTGGCACAATCGATGAGCCGATTAAAAGACATCCGGTTGACCGTGTAAAAATGGCAATTTTGCCGGGTGGGCGTGATGCTGTAACGCACTATAACGTGAAAGAGCGTTTTAGAGACTTTACTCGTGTACAAGCGCAACTTGAGACTGGCCGTACCCACCAGATTCGCGTTCACTTTAGTTATATTGGACATGGTTTGGTCGGTGACCAAGTTTATATGAACCGTGTACGTATTCCGGCAGGGGCATCTGAGTTACTCATCGAAACTTTACGCGGTTTTAAACGCCAAGCACTTCATGCAGCTAAATTGGGCTTAAAACATCCTCGTACTGGTGAAGAAATGTTATTCGAAGCACCATGGCCTGAAGATTTTACGCAGTTGGTTAATGTTTTACGTACAGAAAACGCTGCATATTAAGGACTGGTATATGGAATTTGTTCAGGGTTTACCTCAAGGCGTATTCGTAGGGCAGACACGAGTTCACCACCCTTTGGCATTACCAGCAGAGCAAACAGAGCTAACAGGTTTTAACCTTGCTTTGCACGTTAAAGACGAAGCTCAGCGTGTCCAGCAGCATCGGATGATACTGTTAGATGAATTTGCTCAGTTTGGGGTTAAAAAAATGACATGGATGACCCAAACACATAGCACGATTTGCCATACAGTAAATGAACAAATTCCTTTTACAGCTTTAATTGGCGACGGCTTGATTACGCAAACCAAAGGTCATGCGTTAATGATGATGACAGCCGATTGTTTACCTGTCGTGCTTGGTAATGCTGAAGGTACAGAAATTGCTAACTTACATGCAGGGTGGCGAGGTTTAGCGGGAGGTATTATTGAAAATACAGTTGCTGCAATGCAGAACCCTCCAACATGGGCATGGTTGGGTGCAGCGATTAGTCAACCTTGCTTTGAAATCGGAGCAGAGGTAAAAACTGCTTTTTGTAGTAAATATCCTGAATTGGAAACTGCATTTATTGATGGGGCAGCTCCAAATAAATTTCATGCTGACTTGTATGCAATTGCTCGTTTTATCTTACAGAGACGAGGAGTTGAAAAAGTTTTAGGGGGAGATCAGTGTTCATACCAACAGCAAGATGAATATTTTTCTTACCGCCGTGATGCTAAAACTGGCCGTATGGCAACTTTTGTTTTTATGTAGTTTTGAAAAATCATATTTCTTCTTAAGGATATGATTGTTGTAATAATACTCTCTTATGTTGTTTAAATTTCAAAATAGCATAAGAGAGTTTTTTATTTTGAATTTTCCATATTTATTCAAGAAATTAAGGCCAGCACTGAGATTTCATGTTTATAGAGGAAGGTTTAGCAAGTTTTAATAAAATGATAAAATAGAAAAAATCGCTCAAAATATTAAGCTTATGTCTTTGCCTGAAAAACATCTCTCTATTGTCTATCACAGTCCCTATGGTCACACTGCAAAGGTAGCGTCTGCTATCGCAAGTGGCGCCGAAGTGATGGGCGTCAAAGTACATGTGATGAATATTGAGCATATTAATTGGGATGTTTTAGATGCCTCACACGGCATTATTTTTGGTTCCCCAACTTATATGGGAAGCGTAACTGCCGATTTTAAAAAGTTTATGGATAGTACATCCAAACGTTGGAAAAATCGTTTATGGCAGGGTAAGTTAGCAGCGGGTTTTGCAAATTCGGGCGGTTTAAGTGGCGATAAACTGGCGGTTCTGCAACAACTTAACATTTTTGCGATGCAGCACGGCATGTTGTGGTCAGGTTTACCTTTAATGACAACAGGCCATACTGAAACCGATTTAAACCGTTTATCGAGCTGTTTAGGGTTGATGACTCAATCAGATAATGCACCTGTTGAAATTACACCGCCACAAGGCGATTTAGATACTGCTAAATGGTTTGGTGAATATATTGCTGGGCTTTTATATAGATTACATTAGTGAAAAATAAAAAAGCCTCTATAAAGAGGCTTTTTAGTCTATTACTTATGAAATATACGTGCTTTATCACGTTGCCAGTCACGTTCTTTTTCAGTCGCTCGTTTATCGTGAAGTTGTTTACCTTTCACGAGTGCAATTTCAAGCTTAACCAGATGACCTTTCCAGTAACATGCTAATGGAACGCACGAATAACCTTTTTGGTTCACCGCACCCATAAGCTTTTCAAGTTCACGACGAGATAATAATAATTTTCGTGTACGTGTAGCTTCCGGCACAATATGTGTAGATGCAGAAAGGAGTGGTTGAATCTGAGCACCAAATAAGAATGCTTCACCATTTTTAAAAATGACATAACTTTCTGTCAAACTCATACGACCGGCACGTAAAGATTTTACTTCCCAGCCTAGTAAAGACATGCCAGCTTCAAATTTTTCTTCGATAAAATAATCATGACGGGCACGTTTGTTTTGTGCGATGGTTCCGCCATTATGTTTCTTTACAACTATCTTGTTCATCTTAACCTTTTGAAAATGATGAATTAATTTTATTACGGCTGGATTGTTACCCGTTTAATTACCCGTTTTAAAAGACACTCGACTTAAAAGAAAGCCTGCATTTAGCAGGCTATCATATCAGAATTATCTTTGTGTTTTTCGACAACTTTCTTAACACTAGATTCGTGCCAAAACACTTCTTTCTCACTAACCTTGATAGGTTGTGGAATTTCACCATTCTTTATCATGCGATAGAATTTAGTCCGGCCAATAGACATTAGCATCATAAATTCTTTAGCACGTACACGACGATCAATCCCCATTCACCCCTCCATTTCATTAAACTTCTTAACGATTGCCTCTTTAGCTTTCAATAAGAAGTGTTCACGTTCACTATCTTCAAACTTCCCATCACCAAGCATTTCTTGTGAATAGTAAATTGTCTCATCACCACAATCAGGATAATCAACTCTAAATTCACCATGTCTTAAGCGGAGATATCCAATCTGTTGACCTTGAAAAACTGCAATATATTGTTCAGGGCTTTCATCACATGTTTTGATTAGTTCAACTTCATCAGTAGTCAATAACATTTCACCCCTCCTTACTTTGCGATTTAACCTCATATTTTCCATTTACCCAGCCATCTTCATAATCTAAGCTTGGGCGTTCAATTTGGATGGCATGTTCTTTAACATCTCTCCAATTCATATTGTTTACAGCCCAATCATGAATTTCATAATCGTCAGATTCAAAGAGAGGGATAGTGTCATCATTTAGACTTTCTTCAAAAGACACTTCATCAACACCTGCAAAATACTTGGCGCGACTTTCAGCAATTATGCGAACTGGTACAGCCCATTTGCTTTCGTCTGGCATAGTCACGACATATTCTTTATCTAAAATACTCATTCAACTGTCGCTCCTAAATCTAAATACTGCTGTGCCCATTCCTCTGCAATTTCCGAAAGAGTCTCTTTTTGCTCTCTTTCATCCATCACTTCCCAACATTCCTCTTCGATCCAATCGGATAATTTCCCAATGTCCTCACGATGCGCGTTAGCCAAACCAATAGCTAAATGAAATCGAATTTTTAAATCTTTAAATGCTTTTTCACTCATTCCTCAGCTCCCGATTCAACATCCAACAACATGCTGCCTTCCTCTGGATATTCGGTCATCCAAAAGTAATAGCCTTTGCCACTGTGCCCATCTTCAAAAAATTTAATAGTTAGTTCAGTTTCAAGTTGATCTAAATCATTTTCACCATCTGGATTTACAAATTCGAGAAGGCTTTTTAATTGGTGACCATTAAGAGTTATGCTCATCCCTCAGCTCCCGATTCGCTTGCTTCTTCAACTTCATCCCAATTGACAAAGGCAACCCCTGAATCACATTTTATTTCACCCTTGTGATTGCAATTAGGACACTGAACCTTGTCCCCATCCCACAAGTAGCACCCAATGCCACGTTCAGTTGTTACTTCTGCATAGTCGCCAAAACCACAATTAGAGCAGGCATCAAGCCAAGTAATTTTAAGAGTTTTCATTTTGATCACCTGCTGCTTCAACCATTGCCTTATATCCAGTTTTACTCAGCGTCGACATCGGCGCGACTGAATATCGTTCATATGCTTGGAACATCTTTTCAGTTGGTACTCTTGGTAAAAGAACATAACCCTCTGGCACCGCCTGAGCTTTGGCTTTTTTCCACGACTTCCAACCTGCATTTACTTCGATCTCAGCTTTATCAGAAGCGAATTTAGAACCACTAAAGTAGTAATCTAAATCTGCGTTATAAATGCAGTGATAGATATCTGTTACAGCCTCAAACTCACTTCTTAACTTATTCAAATCTGTCATGCTGCTGCTCCTTAGCTCGGTCTTTTATTGAATTTGTCGAACGTTTGCATGAACTGATCAACACTAAATTGAATTGTTTTCTTGGCATTGTGCGGTTCAAATTGAGCAGCATATAGAGCCATACCAAGCCACATTACTGAGAATGTGAAAACCTTTGCTGAGTCTTTATCTTGGCTATTCATTTCATCAACCATAGGCCCAATAATTTTCTTAAAAATCTCTTCTGCGATCTGGTCAGAAGTACCGCTAATTGTGTTTAATTCGATTTGTTTCATGCTGCCACCTGCTGATAACTAAGTTGATTCATTTTCGCCATGCCGCGCATACGCAGTTGATCAACAAAATGTTTATCTCGATTCATCCAAGCTCTGCAAAATGAAGCGAATTTCTTTTGACATACTTCATTCATTGCAAAGCCATGTTTAGTTTCTTGAGTTGAAATCTTTGCTACTTCATTGCCTTTCTTAAGCACAATGAAACCTTTCTTATGAGATGGATAGAATCCGTTTTCACTCATCCAAACAGTGAAGGGGAAAGACATTGTGTCGGGTATGAACTTCATCATGCTGACCATCCTTCCTTATCAGACTTAGCACCACATTGTGTTTCGATTTCCTTTTGGTATTGAGTGCCGACAAACCGCTTGTATATCTCACCAAGTGCCTTTCTATTAGCAGCAAGTTCAATATCTTTCAGTGCACTGTGGAAATCAGCATCAGTTGGTTGTGGGTTGTGGTGATGGACATAGGCTTCTTGTTGATACTTACTGTCATCCCATCGACCAGAGAAAATATCGCCCGCAAACCCAATAGATGACATAGCTTTAACCAAGGCATCAGTTACTGATTTTTTAGGCGCATCTTCGTCAACAATCATTTTTCCGTTATTGGTTTTGTACATGGCCTTTGTGCCGCCCATCTGCTGAACAGCACAGCGTTGATCTCCTTTCATGTACCAGAACTCAACAATTGCCCAATGAATCATGTCCTCAGGCCCACATTGTTGAAAGCCTTGATTGATAATGTCATGACCCCATCCATAACCAGCAGGGCCAAAAACACGAGTAGCTTGTTCAATAAGCCAATATGGTTTAGGTGAGCTTCCTTTGTAAGCTTTACCAGTGATGGGTTTAACAGCCAATGGATCAGTGATGAAAACCTGATTCCATAAATTCATGTTTTCTTCAGTATTTACACTTGCTATTTTAATTTGAGCATTCATGACTTAACCCTCAAAACTTAATAGAAACGTGTGGAACTAAGCCTTTATTGATGGCTTGCAAAATCTCTTTTCCTTTTGCTTCATCAATACCCAAAGCTAATAAGCCTTTTAGCGCTTCATTACATATTTTTTTACGGTGAGCTTGGTTAGCTTGGCGCGCTTCTTCTGCTTGGCGTTCGGCCTCTAGCTTTGCGGCTTGCTCAGCTTCAATACGTTTACGTTCTGCTTCTGCTGCATGTTGTGCACGTAATTCAGCAGCTTCTTTTTCAGCAACTAAACGGGCTTCACGTTCAGCAGCTTCGCGTTTTTCACGCTCTGCTTTAGCAATAGCTTCTTGCTTTTCACGTTCTACACGTTCGGCTTCTTCTTTAGCTTTACGCTCAGCTTCTAGACGGGCTCTTTCAGCTGCTTCATGTGCAATACGTTCTTCGTGTTCACGTTGTAAACGTTCTTGTTCAGATTTGCGTAGGCGCTCTAACTCTGCTTGTTCAGCTTCACGTTTTAATGCAATTTCAAGTGATTTTTTATATGAGCTAAGGGCCGCATCTTTTTTGATTGCTGCTTCATTGGCAAATTCAGCAAAGCTTTCATCAATTGCCGTTGCCTCAACTTCACTTATGATTGTCTGAATAAGCTCGCTAGTTGAGAAGGTATCAACGCGACCAGCATCAAAATTAGAGATTCGATTTTTAATTGACTGAATTCGATCTTCTTCAGCTTTTTCCCATTCATCTAGTGGCTTACGAATTTCATCACGTAAAGCATCACATTGATCGCGCCATGCTTTTCGGTCACGATCGATCACAGCAGCCTGCGCTTTAATGCCAGCAACTAAATCTTTACCATGGTTATCTACAGCAGTTTTAGACTTACTTACTTTATAAGCTTGTGAAGCAATAGCATCACGACCTTTTTTAGTTGAAACATCAGGAACTATTGATCGTGCTTGCTCAGCCATACGATTGAATAGTTCTTGAATGCCATTTTCTTTGCCGAATGCTGCCACAATCATGTTTTGTTCTACTACTTGTAATTCATTAACTTGTGCATTCATCTTTAATCACCTTTATATTTCGAATTTGAATAAATAGGAGACAATTCACGAGTCGTTTGATCTTTCTTAACTACGACTTGATTAACTGGTCCGCATTTGTAATTTGGTTCTTTCTCACCGATTGGAGTGCAGTGCTCCAATGTCAAAGCCCATCTTTTCCAAGACTTTGAGAGGGCATCCCAGTAAAACAACTGGTCTTTATTTGCTTTCAACTTCCAATCACTGCCACCAAAAGTGCTGTAGTGAGTTGCTTCATCTTCTTCACCAACACTGAAACCAAACTGCTCAAGAAATTCTGCATTGAAGAAAAAGCCCATACACACCTCACGCTTTAATAGTTGCTAAAAGGTTTGCAGTGTGTCGGCGCTCCATTTCTGCAATCTTGCTTCGCCACAAATGGTATTCTTTCGAGTCGATGTCGCCACGTTGGAAGGCATATTCAACTGCGCCAGCTAGAAGCTCAGGATGTTTGCTTAAGTCCTTCAAAAGCTTTGATTTAGCAGCATCAAACGAGATATTGGCCAACATATTCATTAGATAATCCCCCAGTGAACCGCCAAGATGAGGTTGAAGAACCCAATGAAACTAGTTAGTGCTATGTAGTTATCCATGAGAGAGCTCCTTGTCTTGCTCACCCTCACTAAGCTCTTTAAGTCCTTTAAGGGTTTGTTCAACTAAGTGTGAGAAATCAACTTCATAACTAATTCTTGAACCATCTTCAGATTTAAGCTTCAATGAGATGCTTGGAAGCTCTATGCCTTCATGTTCAACAAGCATCATTAGGGCTTCAATTACCACAACTGAAACGGTTGCAACTGATTTTGTATCCATTAGTTATCTCCTTCCACTTGCACACGCACATACTCATCATGTTTCTGCACATCATCTGAAAGGTATTTGAAGTAACCAAAGGCGCTGAAAGCCAAAAGGACAAATACGCTTGCCATTACCAAGCCAGAGTTAGAATGTCTAATCGTCTGCTTGCGGTTCTGATTCTTGATCAGCTTTGCTATTAATGCTTTTTCTGTCATAATCTTCTCACTCATTGAGTAAAAGTCCCGTCGGTCGAATGTCTGGGACTTTTTTGTTGGTTGGTGAGATATAATTTAGTATTTACTAAATATTTAGTCAAGAACTTTAGTGAATTTATTTGGTGAAAAATTTCGTATACACTAAAAATAAGAAAACCCACACGGGGTGGGTTAGATGGAGTTTATTATGAATCAAGAACAAGTATTCCAGCTTATCCTGGCTTTAATTCAGCAAGGTTGCACAGATCCTGATGAAATAGTTAGCACTATCAAAACTATTTCAGAAAAAGTATTCTAGTTTTCCTGAGGAACGTGCTCATTTCCTCTAGCAACGCTATGGCATTGTGAATAAAGTTTTAACCAGTAATCTCTAGACTTCTGTTCGTCGGCTACATTTTTATTTTGAGCCATAGTAAAACCAACTTCCTTATTGGCGATTAATACCATCAATTCATAAGCAACACGAGCTTCAGAGTTATTTTTTAATTCCAATGGTCCATTTAAAACTACTTTATCTGTCATTACATTTCTCCACCCGATCTGTTGTTAAGACTGTGTCGGGTTCACAGTTTAAATTTCTTGCTGCCCTGAAAACTCAATTCTTGAAAGAAAGCCAATGGGTAAAGCTATTTGCTCTCCTGTGATGGTTTCAAAATTAACCCAAATTGCTGATGCTTCATTCTCAAAATTAATACTAGTTAGTTTTACCAGATTATAGGGTTCTGCTTTGCCAGACATGATTATGTTAAAGCGACAATTTTCCTCACGAACATAGGAGATGAGCATTTGGTGTATTGCCGTCTGCTCAGAGCTTGTTAAGCCTCTATATTCGTGTAGTTCCGGTGGCTTGTATTTTTTGCTCATGGTATTTGCTATTAATTATCAGTTTATGTATTTTTAAAAATAAGGGTGAGGGGGAGTTCGAACCTCCCCCTCGGTGCTTACCAAGTGAAGAATTTGAATATCGATAAAAAGTCGATTTTTATCTTTAATCTAAATCCATTCTTAGTTCGCAGTTCCAGTAAAAACATGGCATAAACCTTGTAATTGCTGGTAGGCACCTACCAATATAATTGGTAACTTATATAGCGCTATGCCTAGCGCTTGCCCTGAAAGTGTGCGCACACCGTAGGGGCGTCAGCTCACTATTGACACTGGACCTTGTCCTGCTCCCTGAGCAACGTATCTTTAGATCACCTTTAGCAGCTTCCTAGGCTGCAATTCGGGATTAGGTGTCCCGAATCCTTTAATGAGTTATTTCCCTATTGTGTCTCACCACAACCCCAATAATTGATATTTCAATTTGTGTTGAGTTGTAGGTTGGGTAATCAGGGTTTAGTGGTACTAGTTCAACAACATCAACTCCAAATTCATTAATACCAATCACTCTGTACTTTTTGAAAGTTGTTCTTGCTATTCCATGTTGGACTTCTTGAGCAATTACAAGCGATCCAGGTTTAGGTTCAAGAGATGCATCAACAACAATTTCATCGCCAGCCTTAAATTCTGGTGACATGCTATTTCCTTCAACTTTAAGAGAGAAAACGCACTCTGGCTTATATCCTTGATATGTTGTGTAGCTTTCTCCAATAGGGTTTATTCCATCATAGCCAACATCATGGAATAGACCTGCTTGGACATAATCTAATAGGGGAATTGTTCGAAGGTTATTCTTGGTTGGTCCAACATTACTTTCAGACACAATAGGGCTTTGATCTTCTTGGTTTTCAAGATCTAAATAACCATTAGGCCAGCCTACTTTTTTCTCTAAGTTCCTAGCAGCTCTCTCGCCAAAACTACCGTGACCATTAATCATTTGTGAAATATGGCTCGTACTTAAGTCGTAATGTTCGCAAAAAGCTGCATCACTCTTAAATTTCCCAGATTCGATTAAAGCATCAATAGCTTTTCGCAGATTTCTGCGTCTTCTTGCAACAGTATCCATAAGCTCTATTTCATATAGTTTTTAGTAAAAAGTAAATTCGTATTCGCTAAATATCTGTTGACTTGTTTAGTGATTAAAATTAGTATTTACTAAATAAATTCACTAAAGGAGATAACTATGTCTTCTTCAAACACAGAACAGCTTAAAGCTTACTTATCGAAGATGACTGTTGAAGAACGAAAAGCCTTTGCAAAAGCATGCCTAACGACTTTAGGGAATCTTCAACAAATTATTTATGTCAACAAAAAATGTGGTGCTGCATTAGCTATTCGAATTGATAAAGAAAGTGAAGGAAAAGTTCCTTGTGATGAACTTTGTCCTGATGTCGATTTCGATTATGTCCGCAGCCAAGCATTAACCGCTTAGGAACTAAACCATGAGCAAAGTATCAACCGAATTGAGTGCAAGGGCTAGAAATGAAGTTTCTAGAGTTTTGCAAGCCCTTGCATCAAGCAATCAAAGTCAGGTTGCTGAACAGTTGGGGATTGATCCAAGCACATTATCACGAATGAAAAATGATAGAAAATCCAATGGCTTGACTGAGCTTGAGAACTGTTTAGTGCTGTTGGACATTCTTGGATTTAAGACTGTCCTCAAGAAATATCGAATGATTAGCGAGGAAAAACTAAATGCGCTTTTTGTGATGTCAAAAGCGTGGATGGAAAGCAAACAAACAATTGACGATCTTTTTCAAGATGACATTGAAGATTTCGGCATGTGTTTTGAGCTTGGATATAAAGAAAAAGCCTGATGGTGACAATCAGGCTCAATGTTCAAACGAGGTAAGTCATATGAACTATTCAATATTAGCAGACATTGAACTAAATCGGAAGATTAGTTTGTTTCAAAAAGCGGTTGAGGCTTATGTGCTTAATCGAACTCTCGAAAACTCTATGGCATTGGCTAAAGCGAAAGCTGATTTAGCTGCATTTGTATTGAGAGGTGTTTGATGGGTGCATCAATTCCAATTATTAAGTTGATTGAAGCTATGAACGAACAGCCAATAGCATTCAACAAGCACTATGTATTTTTAGGATGTGGGATCAATGGAGCCTTGATGCTCTCTCAATTGGTCTACTGGACTTCTCGCACTAAAGACAGTGAAGGTTGGATCTTCAAAACACATCATGAGTGGACTCAAGAAACTGGTCTTACTCGTCGTGAGCAAGATACGGCTAGAGCAACACTTAAATCACTTAAATTCATCTCTGAAAAAAAGATGGGTGTGCCTCGTCGTGTTTACTACCGTGTAGAGCATGAAAACCTTTATCAAGCTTTGATCGAATACTCTGAAAGCATTGATATTAATAGTATGCACAATTCCGCCACACTGAATGCACAGAACAGCCATACTGAATGCACAAATGCGCCAGACTGTATGCACAATTCCGCCACACTGAATGCACAAATCCGCCCATCTAATACAGAGAATACATACAGAGAATACACAGAGAATACTACAGATATTATTTGTGCTGAATCAGCACCAAAAACACAAAAATTCAAAGCAAAAGATTTCTTGTTGAAAAACGGAGTATCTGAGCAAACAGCAACTGAATATATTGATCTTCGCAACAAGAAGAAAAAACCAGTAACTCAACGAGCTTTACAACTTGTTTTCAAACAAGCTCAGGAAGCAAAACTAAGTAATGAGCGTGTATTCCAAATTATCGTTGTTCGTGGTTGGGAATCTTTCAAAGCAGCTTGGAATTGGCAGGAGACAAATGCAGAGCTTGAGCAATTAGAAAATCCAGTTGTTGAGCAGCATCAAGCCATCCCTGAACAACCAGCAACACAGTTCAAAGGCGTTGCTAAGAAATTTAAGGGGATGGATTAATGATCGAACTATATTCTATTCCGGTTGAGCAAAGCATTCTGTCTACGCTCATGACGATTGACCAAGCTGCTGATGAGTTTATCTCACAGATCGATGCTCAAGATTTCTTTGCATCACAACATCAAATCATTTTTGCACACATTAAAAACCAATTGAGCAAGGGTGAGTCGTTTGATGAAGTGACTGTATTTGAATTGATCAAGGCGAATCCCCTAGAGATTAACCAGATTGACGAGCAGTTCATTGTTAACTTGATGAGCCGTGTAAGCAATGCAAGTTTGTTGGTTACTCACATCAAAAAGCTAAAAGATTTCTCTACTCGCAGAAAGCTTCAAGAGACTAGTAAGCTGATCAACTCAATTGCAAATGACTTGGTGACGCATACTGCTGAATCTGCTGTAAGCAAGGCTCAGTCATTAGTTCAAAACTTAGATTTTGGTGCAGGTGAGGACAAGCTTAAACATGCTCATGAATTCTCTAAGCAAGCTGTGAAAGAGTTCCTTGATCGCCACATGGCAATTCATAACCAAATGCCTTATGAGGGCGGTATCAAGACTGGCTTTACTGCTCTGGACAACAAACTAGGTGAAATCAGTAAGGGTGATCTAGTCATCATCGGTGCACGCCCATCAATGGGTAAAACGACGTTTGCTCAAAACATTGCAGCAGACATGATGATCAACCAATCTTTACCGGTTCTATTCATATCAATCGAAATGAAGGGTAGACAGATCGCACAGCGCTTAATTAGCGGCATTGGTGGAGTAGAGCTACGCAAAGTATTAACAGGCCATATCGACCCAAATAGCGACGATACGCAGAAGGTCAATAACGCTGCTCTAGTACTTGAGAAAGCACCTTTGATGATCGACGACAACAACCGCGCAACTGTGGCAACTATCCGCAGATCAGCTAAGAAGGTTCAAGCCAAATACGGAAAGATTGGCGCAATCTTTGTTGATTACATCCAGAAAGTAACACCACTCACTAAAAACAACTTTGGTCGTTCTGACAAAGATATCGGTGAAATATCTAATGAGCTTAAGCGTATGGCAGGTGACTTTGATTGTCCTGTGATCGCACTAGCACAGCTTAACCGTAACTTAGAGAACCGCCCAAACAAACGCCCTGTAAACGCAGATCTAAAAGAATCAGGCGACTTAGAGCAAGACGCAGACATCATCATGTTTATTTACCGCGATGAAATCTACAACAAGGATTCTAAAGAAGCAGGTACAGCAGAAATCATCATAGGTAAGGCTCGTAACGGCTCAATTGGCACAGTTCGATTAGCTACAGACTTGTCACGCGCAACATTCGCTGACTTAAGCCCTGAGTATTACCAGTCTATGGAAGAGAGAGGTGCAGCGTGAAAGCAATAAAACGAGTTAAAGCATTCCAAAACATTTTTGACATTTTGTTATTCGCTACACATGCAACACAACCTTTCACGATGAAGGATTTGCATGACCATGTGTTAGATGCACCTAACAACACTATCCAATGCTATGTGCAGGAATTAATTAAAAGCGGCTACTTGGAAAAGGACTCATACGCAACTTACAAGGCAACTCAATTTGCAAAGGACTTGCTGAATGTTAAAGGGGAGCTGAAAGCATGAGAAAGCGTAAACAGAATAAAGCTCAGCACTATCAACTCTCTTGGAATGTATTCAATGCAGTTGAAATCGTAGAGCAATACGAAAAGCAATCAGGTGATACGACAGGTCAATTGCCTTTACCAGTGCTAATGAAGATTTATCAAGGGTCATTACTTACAGCATTGCAGTTCGGGACTATTCCGAATCATCAGACTTATGGTGTGACTTTCTTCGCAAAAATCAAGAAAGATTCAGGCGAGGAAGGAATTGTAGAGCGCGGCTTCCGTATCGATACACCAATGAAGCTATCAGAGTTCATCAATGGTTATTCAGATTGCTATGTGAACAAAGGGCAAGGACTTAAAACCAAAGGCTGGAAAGGCGCTAAGGAAGAATGGCTCTCAATGATGGATGAAGAGTTCAAAGGCGATACATGTCTTGATGCGTGGGCAGTGGCTAATTGTTTGTATAAGGGGAAAGCGGCATGAGCATTCAAAACACATTGCAACAACGTGGTGAGCGTTACGGGGAGTTTAAAGACGTTGCTCAGTTGAGTAATGACTTGATGCGCTTACTTCAAGCTACTCCTAACTACAACCAATCATTATCTGACTCGCAGCATTTCGCCTTGGTCATGATGACAAACAAGATGGCTCGCATCGTTAATGGTGATCCTAATTACATCGATAACTGGCACGACATAGCGGGCTACGCAACGCTTGTAGAGCAAGAGCTAATCATGACAGGACATGACAAGGAGGCGGTATGAAACGATTAAACGTACTAGTTGCTTGTGAATACTCTGGCCGTGTTCGTGATGCTTTTGCCGCTCTTGGTCATAATGCTATGTCTTGTGATTTACTCCCAACAGAAGCACCAGGTAATCACTATCAAGGTGATGTTCGGGATGTACTTAATGAAGGTTGGGATTTATTAATTGCTCATCCGGAATGTACTTACTTAACAAATGCAGGCGTATGTCACTTGCATAAGGACCCTAGCCGCTGGCCTAAGCTTTTTGAGGCTGCTGAGTTCTTCAAGCTCTTCTTAAATGCAACTCATATTCCAATGCGTGCAATTGAAAACCCGATCATGCACAAGTATGCAAAAACTTTAATTGGTGGTGTGCAGCAAAGCCAGGTTATTCAGCCGTGGATGTTTGGCCACACAGAGCAGAAAGCTACTTGCCTATGGTTGGAAGGATTAAAGCCATTAACACCAACTAACAACGTCAAAGAAGAAATGATGTTGTTGCCAAAGAATCAACGTGAACGCCTGCATTACTTGCCACCTGGTCCTAATCGCTGGAAAGAACGTTCAAGAACTTATCCTGGTATTGCTGAAGCAATGGCTTTGCAGTGGGGCGGAGATGTTCGCCATTTAGATGTGAGGGAAGCGGTATGAAACCAGAACAGTTTATTCGTGAGTACGGGGTGGATAAGGCGAGAGATTTATTGGATCAATTGCATAAGCTTGGCTGTCCAGATGATATGAAAATCACTGTAATTAACGGTATGTGGCAACGTACGAGCAATGGGTTCACGTATCCAGAACTCAAGCGTCTGGTGGAGGCGGTTGATTTAGTAAATAGCTTAGGTGGATTAAAAGCAGCACGTTCAGAAGCTCTCAATTTGGTTTGCCAATTAAAGACACTTTGGGTTTAGCCAAAAAGATTATTGAAGATGAGGATCTTTATTACGAACTAACTCGTAGAGCCTGTAAATTATTTTGTGTAAGTTCCATTTTTTATAAATGATCTTTTAATCGATCATCGAACTGAATCGTAAACCAATTCATTGCTAAACGCCAATTTTGAATTGGCATCGTCCATTTCTTCGCAGCATTTGATGTTGCTAAGTAAATGACCTTCTTTACTGAGTCATCAGATGAAAAGATTTTCCTTTTCTTCGTTGAATGGCGTATTACGCTATTCAACGACTCAATCGCATTTGTTGTATAAATTGCATGACGTATTTCGGCTGGATAGCTAAAGATCGTTCGGATATTTTCCCAATTGGCCCGCCAGGATTCTCCAATTTTGGGATACTGGTGATTCCATTGATCACAGAAGATGTCTAGGGATTTTAAAGCATTTTCCTCTGTACTTGCCTGATAAATCGCTTTCAGACCCGACGTAACAGCTTTGTAGTCTTTCCAGCTTACAAATCTCAGGCTATTGCGTACAACATGCACGATACACAGTTGAATATCAGTATGAGGGTAAACAGAGGCTATCGCGTCAGGGAAGCCTTTTAATCCATCTACACAGGCAACAAGAATGTCCTGTACTCCTCGATTTTTTAGCTCTGTCATGACTGACAGCCAGAATTTGGCACCTTCTGTCTGAGCAATCCACATACCCAGTAATTCTTTTTGCCCATCCATATTGATGCCTAAAGCAAGGTATACGGACTTGTTAATCACATTGGAGTGCTGACGGACTTTGACAACAATACAGTCAAGATAGACAACAGGATAAAGGCTATCTAAGGCTCTATTTTGCCACTCAGTCACTTGCTCAATCACAGCATCGGTAACTTTGCTGATGAGAGATGCTGACACATCGGCATCGTACATTTCTTTGAAGAAGGCTACAATTTCCCTATTAGTCATTCCTTTTGCATACAGTGAGAGGATTTGGTCATCCATACTGGTGATGCGTGTTTGGTGCTTTTTGATAATTTGTGGCTCAAATGAACCTTCTCGATCACGGGGAATATCTAAAGCCAGTTGTCCATCTTGAGTTGTAATGGTTTTAGAACTAAACCCATTACGGCTATTTGAGCCTTTCTTGGGCTGATGCTTTTCATAACCGAGATGGTCTGAAAGTTCAGTATTGAGTGCAGTTTCAATCATGAATTTTTTAAAGACTGCTGTCATTTGGTTTAAGTCTTCTGGTGTTTTTAGACCTTTAGCCAATTCGGCAGCCATACTTTTGATTGTTGCTTCATCCATGTGAAGTACCTTTTGTAATTATCCTCTGAAGGATAAATGAAAATTAAGTACTTACACAAAATTTAGAACAGTCCC